>NZ_BJDZ01000015.1 GCF_005405405.1 Lactiplantibacillus plajomi | reverse complement strand
TGGTCGACTAGATTGTAGCACAGGACGGTATGTCCTTTTGTTGTGCATAAAAAATGGTGTTGATGGTTTTTATCCATCAACACCAAATATCATAGAGCCATGAATTCGGGGGACACGATGGTGGCCGCCGAATTTTTTTATCGGCAAAATTAATATTAAGAATGCAATGCATTTTGTAGAAAGATATTCGGGTAATGGGGTAAAATGAGGATGTCATATTTTTATAGGATGATTAGTTTATCTAGTTAATCTTAACCACTAATGAATAAAGGAAGCGAACCAATGATTGGCGAACAAAATCCACCGTTAGTTATTTGTGGCGTCATCGGTGATCATCAGTCGATGATCGTGAACAAGTGCTTAACGGGTCCCTTTAAAAATCGGTATGATTTGGCCACCGCACCGGTTTTGTACGGCGTATCACTGAGTGCGGTCGTCAGCCAAGTCACCAAGTATCAGACCGGGTTAGCCACCGTCATCGCTAACCAACTCGGCACGGTTCAATTTACCTTACCCGCCCTGGCACCATTGGGCTTTCCCACCACGATGGTTGCCATTTTTTACCAGTTAGAACCGGTTGGCGGACAGTTGATGACCCGGCGGCCGACCTATACCGCGGCCTTGTCAGCCGGCGCCGCCCGCGTTCCGTTAGCCGACTTAAATTGGCAAAATAGCTCGCCGGCCGTCATGCAAGCTAAGCGCTTTTTAAGTACCGGGGCCTTCCCGGTGGCGGATCAAACCGTAGCGGCGTACACACAACCCGATTCCCCCGTTTGGACGACAGCGGTAGCTGATTCGGAAAGTTGACAATTAACGCGTCGCGGTGTAGGTTAGGTGCAACTTGATAATTAAACGTTGATGAGAAGAGTAGCGTGGCTAAGTTGTCCAGCGAGTCAAGGATGGTGTGAATTGACCAAGTTAGCGACGTGAAGATGAGCTCGGAGTTGGCCAGGGTTAACGCTACTGGTCCGGTCGATCGCCGCTATGTCGATCAAACGTAAGCATGCTTATGTGAGTGACAGCTTGAGCTGTAACTTAGGTGGTACCGCGGAGTGTATCTTCGTCCTTGGTTTAGAAAATCAAGGACGATTTTTTTGTTAACGAATAAGGAGTGTTGAATAATGGACCAAGCCACGTTTATTAAGCAGTACGCAACCAACCGCGCCAATACAAATTCACTAAAGTGGGATGCGCTCGATCAGCGTTATGGGAATCCCGACCTGATTGCAATGTGGGTCGCGGATATGGAGTTTCAGGTGCCGCAAGCCGTTACTCAGGCGTTACAAGCCCGGGTGGCCCACGGGATTTACGGGTATTCCTATACCCCAGATAGCTACTACGATGCATTAATCGACTGGGAGCAGCGCCGCCATGGTCTGCGCTTGGAAAAGGACTGGATTCGGTTTGGTACCGGCGTCGTCAATTCGTTGTACGCCCTAATCAATACTTATACACAACCAGGCGACGGCGTGTTGATTTTAACGCCGGTGTACTACCCGTTTTTCAACGCAATTCGTGATAATCACCGCCAGCTGGTCACGTCAGCCCTGGTTAACGACCACGGCCATTATCAAATTGATTTTGACGACGTGGCGGCTAAAATTAAGGCCAACGAGGTGCGGTTATTTATTCAGTGTTCGCCCCATAATCCGGTCGGTCGGATTTGGACGGAAGAAGAGGAGACCAAGTTACTGGCGCTGTGTGAAGAAAATGACGTGCTGGTCATTTCCGATGAAATTCATCAGGACTTGGAAATCGACCGCACGGCCCACCCGTTTATTTCAGCGCTAACGGTAGCCAACGGGCGTTTTGCCGACCGGGTAATCGTCGTCAACGCGCCGTCGAAGACCTTTAATTTGGCGTCGCTTTTAAATTCGCACGTGATCATTGCTAACGAACAGCTGCGAGCGCAATACGACGCCGCAATTAACCGGCTCAGTCAGACCGAAGTCAGCGTGCTCGGTCAAATTGCTGGCGAGGCGGCCTACCGCAATGGGGAGGCCTGGTTGGACCAGATCCTAGCCATTGTTCGGGATAACTACCACTACGTTCAGTCACAATTAGCGGCGCACGCGCCACAAGTTAAAGTCGCGGAGTTACAGGGGACTTACTTAACCTGGCTGGATTTGCGGGCCTGTGTTGATCCGGCGACGATTCACCAGTTTGTGCAGGACCAGTGTGGACTAGCCGTGGATTACGGCGAATGGTTCAGCCCCGACCAGCAGGGCTGTATTCGGTTGAACCTAGCGACTGATCCGAAGTACGTGCACCAGGCGGTACAAAACATTTTGAACGGTATAGCGAGCCTGAAGTCAGCTGATTAAGTCAAAACCGCGGCAGTGCGATTCAAACGAATCGTACTGCCGCGGTTTTTAACTATCCACCTATTTAGCGACCTTGCTCAGGCCGTTGACGTAATTCAATTTCATTCCTGCCTGGGTGTTTGGTAAGTAAACGTTGAAGCGAATCTTGTTGGAGCCGACCGATTGGGCCTGCATCTTAACGCCCCGCGCTAACAGCTCGTGGTTCTTAAAGACCGGGGTGACCCGGTAGCGGACGTAGTGCTTGGGACTTGCCTTTAAGTAGGCGGCAACTTTGTTTTCATACTTGCTCATCCCGGGGTCGTTGAGTTGGCGCGTCCCGGTGATCAAGTTTTTTAAGTTGTTATTTTGACCGGTTAACTGGTAACCAATCAAGTGGCTACGGTTATAGAGCCAACCGGATTTAATGCGCTTGTTATGCCAGCCGGTCGGGTTGACGTAGAGTGCCTGACGCTTGGCTTTCGGCATTAATTTGCGGTTTAGCAGCGCGTTAGCCGGGGTTGCCCGGTTATAAAGGTCTAAGCGCCCGTATTTTTGCCAGGCGCCTTTGCGGGTCGAAAGGGTGGCCTTAGAAAAGCCAGGACGGTTCTTGTTGAGGACCTTGACGCGGTAACGGCTAGCGCCGGCAATGTAAGTACCGCTTGATTTAACTTTCGGCTTTTTCTTGCTAGTGACCTTCTTAGCGGATTTCTTTTTAGTCGTTTTTTTCTTAGCTACTTTTTTCTTAGTGGTTTTCTTTTTGACACTTTTTTTCTTTTTGACGACCCGTTTCTTTTTAGCCGGTTTCTTCTTAGCCGCCTTCTTCTTGGACGTCTTGGCCAGGGTTAAGCCGCGTTTCTTGGCGGTAGTTAGCGAAACGGCGTAAACTTTCTTGGCGTGGTTGAGCCCGCGGTCGTGCCGACTATAAAAATAATGTTTGCCAGTCCGGGTCACGTAAACGGTCCGGGCTTGCGCCACGGTCGCCGGGGCGGCCGCGGTGGCAGTTGTCGTACTTCCTACTAATAGGACGAATACGAGCAACCATTTGAGCCATACTGATGGTGTTCTTTTCATCTGATTCACTCCTCAAAAATAAATAATGGTCCTGAATTCCGTTCCCCCAGAAGCCAAGACCATTAATCATTTTATATTAAGTTGAAAAGAATAACCATTGTTTTTTAGCGGTGCCTTATTGGTGCGTTTTATTATTGAGGTAACGCTTACGGGTAATCTGTCGCCGGATGAAAGAATATGCCATGAGTGCGAGGGTCACTATGACAACCGTAAGCGCCGCCTTAACGAAGCCAAACAGCCATAGGAACGCAGCGATGGCGATGGTACAATAGACGATTAAAAACATGGGGCCCTCCTTCTTTCGTTACGAATGACTAAGTTTATAAAATCATTGTAACCAGCAAAAGTAGTTAAGCCGTGATTGAAGTTTGAATTTTTTGTTAAGTTTACGGCTCAACGTTGACGTCGTTAGCTAACAAAACCGCGCCCACTAGGAAAGACGACCTTTCCAGTGGACGCGGGTAACCATTGCGTTAGCGATTTTTGAAAATGAAGAGTTTGCTGAAGAACCAGTTGAGGACGACGATGATTACTTGGTCGATAAGCTTGACCAGCCAAGGGTTACCACCCAGCCAACTGATCCCAATAATCATGATCAGTTGGTCGATGAAGTAACTGAGGAGTCGAAAACCAAAAAATGAGGTAACTTCTTTCAGTACCGCGCCGGTCGTCGACGTCTGGGCGTCAAAGACCCAGCGTTTATTAGTGACGTAGGCGAAGAGGACCGATAGCAGCCACGCAATCGTGTTTGCGACTAAGTAGGGGGTCCAAAGGTTCGTAATCCCAAAAACGACGTAATTAACCACGGTTGTTAAACCGCCAAAAAATAAGTAAGCCAGCACCGCGTGGTAGCGGCGCCAAAGTTGTTGTAAGGTTCGCATGCTTTCACTCGTTCCGTAATTGATTGCATTCATCGTATCATAAACGGAGCGGGCTCGGCACCTATTTTTGAGCTAAGTGCTGACTAATTGTTTCAAAGGCAGCTCGAGCCGTTTTTAAATCGGTAAAGCGGCTTTGCTGAATAACGTGTGGGCCGAACAGGGTGAGTGCTTTAATGGTCAGTTCAAATGATCTGCGTCTGCGCCGAGCCCGTAGGATTAATGTATAGGCAAGGTCGTCGTTAACCGTAATCGTTCGTTGTGTGATGATACCGGGTTGAATTCTTAATGCAAGCATGTGACCGCCTCCCCAAGCTTCACTGCCTAGTTTAGCCACTCGGTGTAAATGTCTAACGTCGTTTGTGTAAAATCTTTGTAAAGCTAAATTTTACGCCGCCACCGGTTGAAAAGCGGTATGAAAATGACAACGCATTCAAATTCGAAAAATGGTAAAATAAAGTTAGCAGAAAGGGTGTGGCGTAAATGTTACAAGAATATTCCAATATTTTAGTTCCCTTAGATGGTTCCAAACAGGCGGAGGTTGCCCTAAACAAGGCCGTTGCGGTTGCTAAGCGTAATCAAGCCCACGTTGACGTGCTAGCCGTCATCGACCCCGGCCAATTTGGGTACAACTTAGCCGGATTGGCGGACGGCGACATCACTTACCAACTGGTCCAAGACTCGGAGGCTTACCTTAAAGATACGGTGGCCAAGGTCAATCAGGACGGCTTTGACGACATCTCGTTCCATATCCGGATGGGGAGTCCCAAACCAATCATTTCGCAAGACTTTGTTCGTGACCACCACAATGACTTGATCATGATGGGGGCTACCGGTTTAAACGCGGTCGAACGGGTGCTTGAAGGCTCCGTGACAACTTACGTTCAGCGAAACGCACTGACCGATGTCATCGTGGTTAAGACCGATCTGAATAATACCCAGGTTGAACAAAAACGTAAATAATTAGCGTGTAAGTAAAAAACCGTGGGGCAAAAGTCGGCCGACTTTTGCCCCACGGTTTGATTTTTAGCATACGGAAACGCAAAAGAAGCTGTGACTTGGTCACAGCTTCTTTTGCGTCAATTGTTGGCTGCTACTGTTTAATTTTTAAGTGTTGGCTGCAATAGTAAGCTAGGGCGGCCATCACGGCACTCAGCAGTAAGAGGGTGATGGTCGGGACGGTTGGATTGAAAAGGCCAGCCGTTGCGTTTTGCGGGTAGCCAATTAAGAACTTGAAGAAGGCTTCGACGCCGCTGAAATCATAGTTGGAGTAACCGCTCACGTTCGAAATTCCAACCATGAGTAATGAGAACCCGGCGAACGGCAAGATGATGATGATTAGCCATTGCACCCACTTGCTGAAAAGTGCCAAGAAACTCCCAATCAGCATGCCGGCGGTCCCGATTAAAATGTAAAGGATGATTGAGAAAACCGCGCCGGCGAGTAGGTTTACTGCTAAGTTCTTACCTAAAAAGTCGGCGTATAAGCTGTAAGCAGTCTGACTGAGGGCCCGCTGAGTCGTTAGGTTATGCATTGGTGCGTACACGCCGTAGTAGTACAAGCCAACGATGGCTTCACCGAGCACGCTTAAAACCACTAGGCAAATCACCCGGGCTGCCCAATAAGTTCTCCGCGCAATTCCGTTTTGGATTAATAACTTAAAAACGTCGTAGGTGGTGACATTAAGGATGAAAAGAAAAAGCGCTAAAAATGCCCCCAGACTAAAGTTGCCGACTGTTTTTAAAAGGTTAAAGTTCGTAATGTTGCCGGTCACTAAGGCAACCAATAACGGCAGGATTACGAAGATGACCAGCAATGCTAAGTAGCCCTGACCAAGTTGTTTTAATTGTTCAAGGAATAGGTAACGAGTGGTTGCTCGTAATTTAGTTGACATTGGTTGAGACCTCCTTAGTCGTGTTGGTTAAGTTGATAAACAACTTCTGTAAGTCCTGGTTGGCGACTTGCACCGTGTCCGGAATTGGTCGGCTATTATCAAGCGTCCCGTAGACGTAGGTCACCGCGATGCCGGCAAGGTGGTCGGCACCAATGATGTTTAAGCCGGCCGTGTAGCGGTCAACGTCGGCCTGGGGTCCGGAAATGGCGTAGGCTTTGGCCAACACGTCGCTGACGTCACCGTTAATGATGATGCGGTGGTCGTCCAAGACGAAGACGTGTTCAATCAGGTTGGCGACTTCTTCAATTAAGTGGGTCGAAATGACGAAGGTCCGCGGCCGCTCCCCGTAGGCACTCAGGAGTTCCTGATAAAAGAGGTCGCGGTGGTTGGCGTCCAACCCTAGGACCGGTTCATCCAGAAAAACGTAGTCGACCGGTACGCAAAGGGCGATAATTAGTTTAAAAATCGAGCGGTAACCGGTTGAAAGCTTACCAAAGCGAGCGTTCAGGTCTAGCCCGAATTCACCGGCAAGTCGGTGGGCGTAGGCCGTATCAAAACCGCCGTAGAAGTTGGCGGTCTTTTTAAATAGCTGGTCGACCTTATTGCGCGGCGGGTACAGGTTGACTTCACTCATCAGGTAGAGGTTACCTAAGGCGGCGTTGTTTTCATGAACGGACTGGCCGTCCATCGTCACGGCGCCACTGCGGGCGGGGACCCGGTCACTAATGATATTGAGCAAGGTACTTTTACCCGCACCGTTACGACCCAGTAAGCCGTAAATTTTATTCGGTTCGATGGTTAGGTTGAGGTTGTCCAACACGACTTTGCCGTGAAAGGCTTGGTGAACCCCTTTAATTTCGATACTCATGATGCAGAGAACCCCCGTTCGATCAATTCTGATAACTCCTTTTGGGTAATGTGCAGCTTCTGCGCCTCGGTGACCAGTTTTTTGACGTAGTCGTTATAAAACTGGTCGCGCCGTTTTTCAACGATGCGGGCTTGGGCACCCGCAATAACGAACATGCCGACCCCGCGGCGCTTTTCGATTAGGTTAGCGTCGACGAGGATGTTCATGCCCTTTAATACGGTTGCCGGGTTAATGTGGAACTCCTTTGAAATTTCGGTCGTTGAGGGGATTTGTTCACCCTCAGCGAAGGTCTGCGTGAAAATTGCCTCTTCAATTTGATCGGCAACTTGCAAGTAGATCGGCTCCGTACTATTAAAATTAAACTGCATTTCTTTCACCTCATTGCAGTGTGCTTAGCCGTTATTTGGTCGCGACCTTGTGCTGGTTACGGTGCAATTGGCGTTCGGTCCGGTCGATCCTGGCAGCGACCCAGCTAGACAGTAACAGGAGCGTGCCGAGCACGGCGAGTAAGATGTCCTGATGGGAAAGCGGAATCAGCATTGCCAAGGTTCCGCAGGTGGCAAGCCACACGGTCGGCATCAACGCGCCCGGCCAAAATGCTTGCCGGTTCGCCAATCCGTAACGATGTAATGGTGTAACAACGATTAATAAAGCGACTAATCCAAAGTATACCATGATTCATTCCTCCTCTAACAGCTTATCGTAAAACGATGCGGTGATAAATATTAATGGTAATTAGGTAGTAAAGTAGGTACAGACCGGCAAAAATTAGGAATGGTAACCAGATGCCGCTGTACGGTGACGCAATCATCATTAGCTTGAACATTTGTAACCCGAAGAGCACGTGAATGACACCAACGATTCCCGGTAAGACGAACAGCACGGCAATTTCCTTGTTGATGGCTTGGCGGCGTTGCTTTTGCGTGGCGCCAATCTTATCAAGCATGACGTAACGGTGCTGATCGGCGTCCGCGCCGGACAGAATCTTAAACATTAGGCAGCTGGCGAGCATGGCCAGAAAGGCGATTCCGAGGAAGAGGCCCATAAATTCAAGGCCGGAGTACATCCCGTTGACGAGTTTGTAACTCCCGTAACGGCCACCGAGCAGGCCCTTAGCAATTCCCTTGTCGCGCTGTTGGCGGAGGGTGGCGAGGTCTTTTAAGCCGTCCAGGTTCGCCATCAGGTCCTTGGTGGCAAAAATGGTCAGCTGCTGTTCTTTTTGTGGCAGCTTAGCGTAGGCGGTCGCGCTCAGAAAGACTGGGGCCGTTCGTTGGCGGTCACTAGTTTGCAACTGCATCAGTTGGTATAAGTCGTGTGACTTGCTTAAGGCCGCTGATTTTAAGGCTTTTTGGTGGTAATCCAACTGAGCCTGACTGGTCATTTCCGTGATGGTAAACGGCTGTTGGTCAAATTCACTGGCGAGGTAGTAAACGGCCTTCTTATCGGCTTTGAAGTGGTAGGTAGCCTTTTTGACCGGTTTTAACTTCGCAATTTGACGTTTTTCGGTGGCGTTGGCGTCAACGACCCCCATGTCGTAGGCGCTATTCCCGTTGGCCATTAGCGGGGTTTGGGCGTGAAAGCCCATCCCAACGGTAATGGCACCCAGGGCGAGCGCGAAGAGCATTGCCACAATCGACAGCATCTTAGTATAGTTGCGGATGCGGAAACTGAGCTGTGATAAGGTAAAACCGTTTAGCCCGCGTTGGCCGGCTGAAAGCCGTTTTAAGAACAACATCAACCAGACAAAGATGGCGTTAAACAGGAAGTAGGTCCCGAGGACGATGGTGACCAGGGCGAGACCGATTCCGGTAATGTTTAATAACGCTAGGTTGGCCATCGCCCAGTAACCAATCGCAACTAGGATCAGCCCGAGGATGATCTCAATTAGCTGGCGAACCGGCTTCAAACGTGGTCGGTTTGGTTGCTCGTTGCTGTGTAATAACTTAAGCGCCGGCGTCTTGGTCAGGGTAATCAGGTTAAAGAGCCCGGCTAGTAGGAACAGGCCCACGTATAAGAGAAGCGTTGCGATGGCGGCCGGTGTGTGCCAAAACGCAAAGTGGTGCAGCGTTAGGTCCAAAGTGTTGATCAACAATTTACCGATGCCGGCAGTTAGCGCGGTTCCCAGAATAATCCCGACGATGGTGGCCGAAATCCCAACTAATAAGGTTTCTAACCAAATCAACTGGCCAATTTTTCCCTTCCGTGCACCGACTAACATGAAAAGACCGTAGTCGCGCTTGCGCATACTGAGTAGAAATGAGTTGGCGTAACTGATGTAGACCAGCGTGATAATCGTCAGTAGGACTGCACCGAATTGGAAAATAATGCCGATCATTGAGATGCTGCTATTTTGCTTCAAAAATTCTTGGTTAGTGGCCAAGGCTTCAAACATGTAGAAGATGGCGCTGGACATGATCAACCCGGAAAAGAGGACCAGGTAATCACGCCAACGGTTTTTGAAACCGGTCATGGCAAGTTTAGTTAACATAGTAGAAAGTACTCCTTTTTGGCGAAATTACTGTTCGAAGGTTCCGAGGTTATCCAGAATTTGTTGGTAAAAGTCGGCACGGGATTGTTCACCGCGGTGCAGTTCTTGACCGATGCGCCCGTCTTTAATGAACAGGATGCGTTGGCAATAGCTGGCGGAAAACGGGTCGTGGGTGACGAGTAAGATTGAGACCGCGCGTTCTTGGTTGATCTTAGTAAATAAGTCCAGTAGTTCGCGAGCCGACTTCGAATCCAAGGCGCCGGTCGGTTCGTCACCGAATAGCATTGCGGGTTCGTTGATCAGTGCCTGGGCGGCCGCGACGCGTTGCTTTTGCCCACCGGATAACTCGTTAGGGTAGTTGTTCAAGAATTCAGCGATGCCAAGCTGGGTCGCTACGGCTTCAACGGCCGGCTTGATTTTCTTACTGGCCACGTTTTGCAGGGTTAACGGTAAGGCAATGTTTTCAAAGGCGGTCATGGTTTCAAGCAAGTTGAAGTCTTGGAAGATAAAGCCAATTTCTTTCGCGCGAAAGTCGGCGAGTTGGTTCCCTTTTAAGTGGGTGATCGGTTGTTGATGAATGGTGACCTCGCCGCTAGTGGGCTTGTCGAGGGTGGCGAGCATGTTTAACAAGGTCGTTTTCCCCGAACCGGAGGCCCCCATGATACCGACGAATTCGCCGGGTTGGACGTCAAAGTCGATGCCTTTAAGCGCCTCGTACTGCTTGGTGCCGGGCTTGCCGTAAGTTTTGTGTAGGTCACTGACCGTCATAATTGGGGTTGTCATGGTAGTTACTCCTTTAAGTGTTTGTTAGTTTGTTACTTGGTTAATTACTTGTGTAACTAACTATAAAAGTAAATAACCTTTTTGTCAATCACCGACGTCTGATTATTTGACTAAGTGGGCAACATCCTTGGTACACCGGCGTTCAACTCCCGATTAGAATTTAATGAGCAGTCCGCTAATGACGGATAAACTCACTCACTTTTAATGTAAATGGGGAAGAGCTAGCCTAAAATATAGGTACTAAACTGCTTTAATGATGGAGGTTAATTTTGAAAAAAATACTCGTACTGCATACCGGTGGGACGATTGCGATGTCGGCGGACGCTGCCGGCAACGTGGTCCCCGGTGCGGAAAATCCGCTGGACCACTACCAAAGTTCGTTTGGCGCGGATATTCAATTAGAAACCGAAGACGTGTTTAACCTCCCGTCACCGCACATTACGCCGGCCCGGATGCTAGAATTAAAGCAACGCATCGACCGGGCGGCGCGTGAAGGGGTCGACGGGGTCGTGGTGACCCACGGAACCGATACGTTGGAAGAAACGGCCTACTTTTTAGACCTGACCCTCCCGAACGAATTGGCCGTTGTGGTGACCGGCGCGATGCGGTCGGCAAATGAGATTGGGTCGGACGGCTTACACAACTTGGAAACAGCGATCCAAACGGCGAGTTCGCCGGACGCCGCTGATAAGGGGGTCTTAGTCGTGATGAACGATGAAATCCATTCGGCCCGCTACGTGACTAAGACCCACACGACCAACGTTGCAACTTTTCGTACACCGACCTTTGGCCCGATTGGACTAGTTGCCAAGCAGGGGGTCGTTTTCTTCGAAACGTTGTTACGGTCGACGGTTTGTCCGGTTCAAAAGGTGAGTGCAAACGTCTTTTTAATCAAGGCGTACGCCGGCATGGGACCGGAACTTTTTGACGCAATTGCGCAACCGACGACCAACGGCGTCGTGATTGAGGCGCTTGGGGCCGGTAACTTACCGCCGGCGACCTTACCAGCGGTTCAAAAGTTACTGGATATGAACATTCCGGTCGTGCTGGTTTCCCGCTGCTTTAACGGTATCGCCCAGGACGTCTACGCCTATGAAGGTGGCGGCGTGCAGCTGAAAAAGATGGGTGTGATTTTCTGTCAGGGCTTAAACGGCCAAAAGGCGCGGATCAAATTGCTAGTCGGCGTTAGCGCCGGCATGGCGGCCGATGAACTGGCCCGTTTCGTGGCAACGGCTAATTCGTGAGAATCAGGATAGAAAAAACCTGGCGATACCCATGCACGTAGCATTTTATTCTTTGCTATTCAGAACATGATTCGCCAACAGGCTGCCGTTCTTAATCACATTGTTGATTACTCTTACGGGTTAAAAAAAGAACCTTATCTCAAACGAGATAAGGTCGCAGTGGTGGCCTGCATGAATAAGGCGGTCAAATGTCTTTTTGCCATGGTAAAGGCCAACCGATTGTATGATTACTCATACTACGGACTTGCGGTCCAATAAAGTCCATACCTTATAATTTAATTTTAACTGTCTCCCAATGAGTGATATTTCCAATTTCAATCATTGGGAGACTGTTTAGTTTACGCTCATTTAGCCGTGAGGGCGGTCCTAAAGTGGCTCAGTGGTGTCGTTTGCGTTAGTCGGGGTCTTTTCCCGACTTACCCAAAGACCGAGCTTTAAGCCAAGTGGGTTGCTTGGCTTAAAGTCGTGTCCACCACGTTCCAGCCACTTTAGGACCAACCGGCAAGGCGGCAAGTTTCCACTATCCGGGCTTGACAATCGTAGGAAGGGGGCGGTGACTAATGTCACAGCCCCCTGTTTTGAGCTTGAAACTATTGGTTAACTAAATTTTGACGAACGAGCCGTGCGACGTACCGTTCTTGTAGCAACGTCCCGTGACTGATGTTTTTTAAATTGACCGTCATTTGGGTATAGCGGGTCTGCCCGTTCATAAATAGTTTTCCGCCGGCGGTAACGCTAGTTAGTGGAACGACGTTATCGTCGCCGTGACTAGTGTCGCCAGCCACGTTGACGACCGCGTGTAAGCTTTTAAAAGCGTTTCGGTGGGTCATTAATGGCTGGTAGAGTTGGTTATCGGGGTGCTGCGCGTCGGTACCCCGAAACGGCGTTCCCAGTAACATTAGGTCGTGAATTTTAACCGGGGTACTTGCGGCGAGGTTGGCCACGTAGCGACTCCAGATCAGGCCACCGTTCGAGTAGCCTAACGCGTTGGCCGTTTTTAAGTGCAGTTGGCGCTTGATAGTTGTCAGCGCCTTGGCCAAGCCGTCCGTTTGCTTGACGATGTTGGCGTTACTGTCGGTACTGTCTTCGAAGAAAATTACGATCAACGTATCGTTTAACGCCGTGTTCTTGACCCGCTTTGACTGGACCTTGACTTGTTGATCAGCGGTGACCGTCACGTTGACGACCGGGTGGGGGTGCTGGGCCGTCAGTGATTTAATGATGGCATCAAAATCGGTCTTAGTACTATTACTCCCAGCTACCATAATTAGTGGACGCCGCTGCTGGGTCATGACGTGACTGGAGCGGTCGCGGTTAAGCTGGGTTGCGAGTCCCAACCCGATGACGAGTAGCAGAAAGGTCCCGCAAGCGACTAACCCCCAGATGAATTTTTTCGGCATACTGCCACCTCACTTTTAAAAGATAGGTAGAAAATTAGAACCGTTCGGCAATGATCGGCCGGTCGTTAGTGGGCTGAATTTCGCGGGCGTTCGGCGCGAATAATTGCTGGTAACGGGCGAGTTGGTCGCGCCCAATCATGACGCTGTCTGCGCAAACGTACCATTCGACCGTTTCGCTCAGTGGCGGGGTCGTCAGGGAGCCGAGGTAGTGGTAGACCGTCCCGGTCAGTGGCAGTAACGCCGTTAAGTTAACCGGCTCGGTCAGGTCGTGGCTCGCATTCGGGGTGACTTGATCGAGCAACGCTTCAAAGCTAGCGTTCGGCTTGCCAATCCGGCCTAAGACGGCGATAACGGCGATCTGGCCGCTGGCACTTTGGTGAACTAGGTGCCATTCGATTGGTGCCCGTTGACCGTCGATGACGTGTTCCGCGGGGGTATGGAAGTGAAGTTGCTGGAAATCAAAGTCGCGGTCGTTCAAGTAAGTGGCACCGTTGCCACTTACTTTGAGGGTGGTTGCCTCCCCGGCAATGTGGGTCGCTTGGTAGAGTGCTCGCCAACTAATAGCGGCGAGTTGGGATGGTTGTGCCGCTGCCGACTCAATGGTGATCGGCGACTGCCGTTGTTGGCCGGTGAACGGCCAGGCGGACTGGTTTGAATAGTCTAATTGCATGGATAGGACCCTCCAAGATTCCGAATTTTGGACGCAAACGTCCAGTGCTACGTTCTTATTTTCTCACGGCGGGGAACTTTGTCAATTATTGGTAGTTCTTTCTTCGGTCGACCAGTGTGCAATGTTAGAATGGTGGTGTGAAACTTTAAAGAAGAGGTGGCAACGATGATATCCAAAGACCGAATTTTAACCATGGAAAAAGGAATTAATTTTCGTGAGTTAGGTGGCTATCCCACAAAGGACGGCCGTAAGACCAAGTGGCATAAGGTGATCCGGACGGGGAGTCTCAGTGATTTGACCGCACTTGACCAGCAAAAGTTAGATGCTTACGGCGTGCGCTACGATGTTGATTTTCGCTCGCCGAAGGAAGTGCTAGAGGCGCCTGACCGGGTCCCGGGCAACGCCAAGTACGTTTACGCCCCGGTGTTTAACGTGGATGAAACTAAGAACTCGGACGGCGAAGATAAGATGACCGCTAACTTAGAAAAACACCCGGATAGTGGCTTTAGCCACATGTTGAAAGTCTACCGGATGATTGTGACGGAACAGCACGCTAAGGATGAATACCTGCGCTTTTTCGACACGTTACTGGCCAACGACCAACCGGATGACGTCCTGTTATTCCACTGTACGGCCGGAAAGGACCGGACCGGGATGGGTGCCGTTTTCCTATTAACCGCACTGGGCGTTGATTTTGACACGATTCGGACGGATTACTTACTGACGAACGAAGCTTCGGCAAAGCGGATTCGGCACGCAACCAAAAAAGCTCAGGAAAAGGGGGCTTCGGCCGAAACCGTGGCGAGTCTGCGGGCACTGTGGTCGGTTGACGAAGCGTACTTAAATGCGGCGATGACTGAAATTGAACGCCAATCCGGTAACTTGGAACATTATTTACGAACCGAATTAAAATTGACCAAGGCAGAAATCGAAAAATTACGTCAACTCTATTTAGATTAGGCGCTTTGTGGCTTCTGCCACAAGCTAAGGCTTTCAAGCTTTCCGAACGGAATTGGACAAATCTTGATTGCCCTTTTAAAATGAAAATTGTAACCGCTTAAAATTGTTTTGATTTTTATCGTGAAATCCATTACAATATAGTTGTTGATTACTAATATATATATTTTTAGATTATTTTAATGTGAAGGAGTGCTTCAGATGCAAAAGTTTATTGCGATGGTTGGAACTAACTCAACTAACTCGACGAACCGTAAATTATTGACGTACATTCAACGCCACTTTGCGGATAAGGCTGAGATTGAATTAATGGAAATTAAGGATTTACCATTATTTAATAAGCCGGAAGACCGGAAAGTACCCGCAGTGGTCACGGAAATGGCGAATAAGATCGATGCCGCTGACGGGGTGATCATTAGTACGCCGGAATACGACCATTCCGCACCGGCTGCGCTGATGAACGCACTGGAATGGTTATCATTCCACATTACACCGTTCATTGACAAACCGGTGATGATTGTTGGGGCTTCATACGGGGCGTTAGGAACTTCCCGTGCCCAGGAACATTTACGCCAGATCTTGGACGCACCGGAATTACGCGCCCGGATCATGCCAAGCTCTGAATACTTCTTGGCGCACTCACTACAAGCTTTTGACGATGATGGTAATTTAGTTGACGAACAAAATATTAAGAAGTTAGACGGCTTGTTCGCCGACTTCCAAATTTTCGTTAAAATTTCGGATCAATTAAAGAATGCACACGGTGCGAACTATGAAGAAGTTCGTAATCTTGACTGGAATAAATAGAGGGGAGTTTCTTTCATGAAATTAGTTGGAATTGCGGGAACGATCGAAGACCATTCCTATAACCGGACGTTATTAAAGTTTATGGCTAACCACTTCAGCGACCAAGTGGATATTGAAGTGCTAGACATTCAAGATGTGCCGCTGTTCAATCAAAGTGACGACCAGACGGACGGGGCGCCGGTTCAATATTTGAAGCGCAAAATCGAAGGGGCCGACGGGGTGATCCTGGCAACGCCTGAACATAACCACACGACGACGGCGGCTATGAAGAGTGTCCTCGAATGGCTCTCATTTAAGATTCACCCACTGGCAGGCAAACCAGTCATGATCGTTGGGGCCTCCTACTTTGACCAAGGGTCGTCGCGAGCACAGTTGAATTTACGGCAAATCTTGGAATCTCCAGGCGTGGACGCCAACGTTTTCCCTGGTAATGAATTCTTGCTGGGCAACGTTCGCGACGCTTTCGATGATCAGAACAACTTGAAGGACGACAAGACGATCAGTTTCTTAAGCAGTACTTTGAAGAAGTTCTTGACGTTCGTGACGACCATCAACGATATGAACGCTAAAGTCGCGGCCGCCGATTGGGAAAGTGAAGACCTTGGCGCCCATGGCCACGTGGATACCACCATTGACGGTCTTGATATGCACGCTGCTGACTGGGTCGACCAAGCGACGAAGAAGACCAACGCCGTTTCCGGTGATACCTACGTTCGCTTGGATTGTGGGGTTCTAACTGTTGACCAATTGAATTACTTCTTGAACTCGATGCCGATGGAACTCACTTACGTGGATGCCAATAACCAGTTCCTGTACTATAACCACCAGACCGACCCCGAAAACATGTCGGCAAAGCGGGCACCCGCTCAAGTTGGGAACCCGATTGAAGATTGCCACCCGAAGCGTGCAATTCCACACGTTAAGCAGGCGGTGCACATTTTGCGGAGTGGTCAGACCGACCTCTTCAAGTTGCCGGTGCCAAGTGACGGCTCTAAAGCAGATATGCACTATTACCAAGCCATGCACGACAAGGACGGAAACTACGCCGGGATCAACGAATTTGTTCTCGATATCTTGCCGATCGTTAAGTACTACTTGGGCTTGACGGGGCAAAAGTTGGTTAAGGACCCGAACGCGACCGACGCTTTGACCGGTGCTTCTAAGAAGAGCGACGATGCAAAGCCGGATGACGTTTCTGGTGCCTCCGCCAATACTGACGAAGCGCCCGCTGAAAAGCCTGCCGAAGAACCAAAGCCAGACGTTGACAGTGTTTCCGGTGCCTCAGCTAACAACTAAAGTTTATTAAGTTCAAAAACTTCCACCCATTTTTTACGGGTGGAAGTTTTTTGCGTTTAACCGGGATTGTTAGGATACGTTGGTTCTAATAAAAAGCAAAAAAGATTGTTCGTGTTTTTAACTATTAAATAATTTATATTTCAAACTTGATGATAAAGTTGTTAAAATGCGTACGAAGGGCAACTAAACCGCTTTCATACTTCGGATAGAAGGTTAAGACGACTTAATAAGATTAATACTGCGATAGCTAAACACGAACAATAAAAAGTTAATATCCCGATAAAGTTAAGAAATTCGTTGACAAGGATTCTAGTAGTTGCTAAACTAATGTTGAAAACAAGGAAAGAGGGATTCAAATGGCAAAAGTTGGGTTGATCATGGGGTCGATTTCCGATTGGCCGACCATGCAAGTGGCCGCCAAACAGTTAACGGCGATGGGAATCACCTATGAGCGCCACGTGATCTCCGCGCACCGGATGCCGCAAACGTTACAAACGTATGGTGAAGCGGCCGTTCAAAACGGGTTGCAAGTCATTATTGCGGGTGCGGGCGGTGCCGCCCATTTACCAGGGATGCTAGCGGCCAACACGGTTTTACCAGTAATCGGGGTACCCGTTAAGACGCGGGCGCTGAACGGCGTCGATTCATTACTTTCAATTGTTCAGATGCCCGGGGGCGTTCCGGTCGCCACGATGGCCATCGGTGAGGCCGGTGCGAAGAACGCGGCGTTAATGGCAGCACAAATTATTGGTTTACAAGACGCAACAGTCCAACGAGCGGTAGTTGATTTTCGCGAACATCAACGACAGGAGGCTGAACAAAGTGAGCGCCAATTCTAAAAAAGTCATTTTACCACCAGCAACGATTGTCATCGTGGGCGGTGGCCAGCTTGGTCAGATGATGGCTCTGAGCGCTAAATCAATGGGCTATAAGGTTGGGGTGCTGGATCCGACACCCCAAGCCCCAGCGGCGCAGGTCGCAGATTTTCAAATCACGGCGGATTATCAGGACCAGGGTGCCCTGATGGACTTAGTAAAACGCAGTGATGTTCTAACTTATGAGTTTGAGAACGTGGATGAAGCGGCGCTGAACGCCGCAACGCAGTACGCACAGTTACCGCAGGGGACCGCGTTATTACATATAACCGGGAACCGGCTGAATGAAAAGCAATTTTTACATGATCACGGTATCCCGGTCACGCCGTTTGCACCGGTGACGGATCAGCAAACGCTGAATTTTGCGATTAACCGCGTTGGCACCCCGGCGATCTTGAAGACCGTCAGTGGGGGCTACGACGGTCACGGGCAAACCGACTTGAATCAACCAGCGGTTACCGCAGAAGCGCTGGCGCTCCTCCAGCACCCGTGCATTTTGGAAGCACGGCAGGAGTTCCGGACGGAAGTTTCGATGATGGTCACGCGTAGCGCTAACGGGGTCGTAACGACCTTCCCGTTAGTGGAAAATCGCCATCAGCACCATATTTTACACACCACGATCGCGCCGGCGAACGTTCGGCCGGTCGTGCACGCCGCGGCGGCTAAAATCGCGGTTTCGATTGCCAACGCGCTGGGGTTGCGCGGTGTCTTAGGGATTGAATTCTTCGTTCTCCCGGATGACAGTTTACTCGTGAACGAACTCGCCCCAAGACCTCACAATTCCGGGCATTATACGATTGAGGCCTGCAACATTTCACAATTTGAAGCCCATATCCGTAGTATTTGTGGTTTGCCGATTCCACCGATCGTTCAACGAACCCCGGCAGTTATGCGTAATTTATTAGGGGCGGACCTCACGCTTGCACGTGAACAACTCGTTGACCATCCCGAATGGCACTTTCACGACTACGGGAAAGCTGAAATCAAGCCCCAACGCAAAATGGGCCATATCACCGTTTTAAATGAGGATTTGGACGCCGCGCTAGCAACGCTGGCAGATTTGAAGGGAGAACGCTAAGTAATGACGGTAACTTATGAAAAGGGTAACTTATTGTATACCGGTAAAGCTAAGGAAATGTACACCACCAACGACCCCGACGTTTTATGGGTTGAATACTTGGACCAAGCCACGGCGCTGAATGGTAAGCGCAAGGTCGCAATCGATGAAAAGGGCCTGTTGAATAACCGGATTTCCAGCTTGATTTTTAAGGACCTTGCTCGCCACGGCATCGCCAACCACTTTATTGAACAACTGTCCGACCACGTGCAGATCGTTCGGCGGGTCAAGATGATTCCGTTGGAAACGGTCGTGCGCAACGCTGCTTCGGGCAGTTTTGAACGTAAATTTGCGGTGCCGCACCTAACTAAATTTGCCGAACCGGTCCTCGAATTTTTCTATAAGAGTGACGCGCTCGATGATCCGTTCATCAATGATTCTCAGGTCGCCGCTTTAAAGGTGGCGGACGCTGCCACGGTCGCCGAAATGAAGCGTCAGGCGCTCTTAGTTAACCAGCGCTTACAAGCAATCTTTGCCGCCATGAACGTCCAGTTAGTTGATTTTAAAATCGAATTTGGTTTGACCAGTGATGGCAAGGTGCTCTTGGCGGATGAAATTTCGCCGGATAGTTGCCGGTTAGTTGATGAGGCGACCCAGCAGTCGTTAGATAAGGACGTTTTTCGGAAGAACTTGGGTGATTTGACGACCGTTTATCAGGAAGTGTTACAACGGTTAGCGACCGTTGAGGAGGGCCAATAACATGTACTTAGTAAAAATTTATGTGACCTACAAACAATCAATTCTGGATCCTAAGGGTGAAGCGGTTAACGACGCGTTGCACCGTTTAGGCTATACCAACGTTGAAAACGTTGAACTTGGCAAGTATTTTGAAATTAAATTACACGCAGACGACCGGCCGGTAGCCGCCGAAGTCGACGAAATGTGTGACCGCCTATTAGCCAACGTTAACATGGAAACTTACCGTTACGAAATTACCGAGATGGAGGCGTTATAGCCATGAAATTTGCCGTACCCGTATTTCCCGGTTCGAACTGCGACCACGACATGGTCAACGCGTTACGGGACGTTTTAAAAATGGATGCTGATTTCATTACGGCCGACGCCACTAGCTTAGAAGGCTATGACGCGGTCATCTTGCCGGGAGGTTTTTCCTACGGTGATTACTTGCGGAGCGGGGCGATTGCCCGTTTTTCACCAGTGATGAAGGCGGTCGCAGCCTTCGCCGAAGCCGGTAAGCCGGTCATGGGCATCTGCAATGGCTTTCAAGTGTTAACGGAAGCCGGGCTGTTACCCGGTGCCCTGCAGGCGAACCGCTCGTCCAAGTTTATTTGTAAGACCAGTGAACTGATCGTCGCCAACAATCAGACGCAGTTTTCGAACGCCTACGCGGCGGACGAACGGATTCACTTGCCAATTGCCCACGGTGAGGGCAATTACTACTGTGATCCGGCAACGCTGGCCGAGTTAAAGGCCAACCACCAAATCGTCTTTACCTACGCGGATAACCCGAACGGGAGTATTGCCAACATTGCCGGTGTGATGAACCGTGCTGGTAACGTTTTAGGCATGATGCCCCACCCGGAACGGGCCGTGGAAGCAATCTTAGGCTCGACCGATGGTTTGGGAATCTTTCAATCACTGATTGGCGCGCATAAGGAGGGTGTCCATGCTTAAGAAAACGGAATTGACGCCGACCGAGTTACGGGACTCGAAGGCTTACCGCGACTGGGGCTTAACTGACGCGGAATACCAATTATTGACGGATAAGGTTCTCGGCCGACTGCCAAATTACACCGAAGCCGGGTTGTTTTCCGGGATGTGGAGTGAACACTGCTCGTATAAAAATTCAAAACCAGTTTTAAAGAAGTTTTGGACCCAAGGGGAACAAGTGCTGGAAGGGCCTGGCGAGGGTGCCGGCATCATCGATATTGGTGATGGTCAGGCGGTCGTCTTTAAGGCCGAAAGTCATAACCACCCGTCCGCCGTTGAACCGTACGAAGGGGCAGCGACCGGCGTCGGCGGTATCATTCGTGACATCTTCTCAATGGGCGCGCGGCCAATTGCCTTGCTCGACAGTTTACGGTTTGGTGAACCAACGACGCCGCATACCAAGTACTTGATTTCGCAAGTGGTTGCCGGAATCGGCGGTTACGGTAACTGCATCGGAATTCCAACCATTGGTGGCGACACCGTTTTTGATGCCAGCTACGAAAAGAATCCGCTGGTGAACGCCATGTGCGTGGGGATTTTGGACCAGAAGGATATTCAAAAGGGTCAGGCGACCGGATTAGGTAACAGCGTGATCTACGTCGGGGCCAAGACCGGGCGTGACGGTATTAACGGCGCCTCGTTTGCCTCGGCAGAATTTAACGATGCCAAGGATACGCAACGTTCAGCCGTGCAGGTTGGTGATCCGTTCATGGAAAAACTGTTAATGGAAGCCTGCTTGGAAGTTATTCATGACCACCGCGACGTTTTAGTTGGTATTCAGGATATGGGCGCGGCCGGACTAGTTTCTTCGTCCGCAGAAATGGCTTCGAAAGCCGGTAGCGGGTTGGAATTGAACCTGGACCTAGTGCCACAACGGGAAACCGGGATGACGCCGTTTGAATTGATGTTGTCAGAATCACAAGAACGGATGCTACTCTGCGTACAGGCCGGTGCCGAAGATGAAATTTACCAAGTCTTTGAAAAGTACGGTTTGGACGCGGTCACAATCGGTAAAGTGACGAGCGGTCACCAGTACCAACTTTTCCACCACGGTAAACTCGTGGCCGACGTACCGGTCGACGCCTTGGCAACTAAGGCGCCGGTTTATCAACGGGAAAAGAAACGCCCGAGTCGCTTGAACCATCAGAGCCACCACCAATTTATGCCGCGGATTGTTGACGCGACCGGCACGCTGAAGAAAATGCTACAACAACCGACGATTGCCTCAAAGGCGTCGCTGTACGAAACGTACGATTCGCAGGTGCAAACCAATACGGTGGTGAAACCCGGTTCGGACGCCGGTGTGATCCGGATTCGCCACACGGATAAAGCACTCGCGGTGACGACCGACGTTAACGGCCGTTACCTGTACTTGAATCCACGGGTCGGCGGTGAGATTGCGGTTGCGGAAGCCGCCCGTAATATCGTTGCTTCCGGCGGGTTACCACTCGGAATTACTGACTGCTTAAATTACGGTAATCCGGAAAAGCCCGAACAATTTTACGATTTAGATGAATCGGCAATGGGGATTGCCCGTGCTTGCCAGTTATTCAATACACCGGTGATTTCCGGGAACGTATCGTTGAACAACGAATCCAACGGGGAAGCGATTTACCCAACGCCGATGATTGGGATGGTCGGTTTGATCAAGCACCAACGTGACATTACTACCCAGGACTTCAAACACGCGGGCGACGCGGTCTACGTCCTCGGGGAAACTTTTAGTGACTTTAACGGTAGTGAGTTACAGAAAATGTTGACTGGTGAAATTGCCGGTGAACTATTCGACTTTGACTTGGTGACCGAAAATCGGAACCAACGGCTGCTCTTACGGGCCATTCAAAAGGGTTTGATTGCTAGTGCCCACGACGTTTCGGAGGGTGGCCTGATCACAACCATCGCCGAATCCTGCTTTAAGAACGGTCTGGGCGTTCAGTTGAAGAGCGACTTGCCGGCCAGTGACTTTTTCTCTGAGACGCAGTCACGTTTCGTGGTTTCGGTGGCGCCCAAACATCAGGTGGTCTTTGAAAAGTTGGCGGAACCGTACGTTACTTATTTAGGTCAGACGACGGCCGACGACCGCTTATTCGTTAAAACCGCCGACCAGCCGTTCGATTTAGCAGTTAGTTTTGCTAAACAATTGTGGGAAGGGGCGTTACCATGCCTGCTGAAGTAAAGGGGTTAAATGAAGAGTGTGGGCTGTTCGGTGTTTGGGGATCCCCCGACGCCGCGCAATTAACCTACTTCGGGCTTCACGCCTTGCAACACCGTGGTCAGGAAGGTGCCGGAATTACGGCTAACGACCACGGGACCTTGAAATCAGAACGCGGTTTAGGCTTACTCGCCGACGTTTTCCGTGATCCGCGGCGGCTCGCCCGTTTGACCGGGAACGCGGCGGTTGGCCACGTCCGTTACGCGACGGCTGGCAATCACGGGCTAGAAAATATTCAACCGTTGGGCTTTAACTTTAGTGACTGCCAGTTTGCACTCGCACATAATGGTAATTTGACTAATGCCGTGACGTTACGCCACCGCTTAGAACAGCACGGGGCGATTTTCCACGCCAGCTCGGATAGTGAAATTTTAATGCACCTCATTCGCCGTAGTCCAGCAGCGACGTTGACGGATCAGCTTAAGGACGCGTTGCGGCAGATTCACGGGGGCTTTGCCTACCTCTTGCTGACTAACGACCGCTTGTTTGCGGCTCTCGACCCGAACGGCTTTCGGCCGTTAGTCGTTGGTCAATTACCGACCGGCGGCTACGTGGTTTGCAGCGAAACCTGTGCGCTAGACGCGGTCGGTGCCAAGTTTATTCAGGACGTGCATCCCGGTCAGTTACTGACGATCGACAAGGACGGGCTGAAAATTGACCATTACACGACCGATACGCAGTTATCGATTTGCTCGATGGAATACATTTATTTTGCCCGGCCAGATTCGAACATTTACGGGGTCAACGTGCATTCCGCCCGTAAGCGGATGGGCGCGCGCTTAGCGGTTGAACAGCCGGTCGACGCGGATATCGTGGTCGGCGTACCGAACTCGTCGTTATCGGCGGCGGCTGGTTACGCCGAAGCCAGTGGTTTGCCGTACGAAATGGGACTAATCAAGAATCAGTATTCGTCGCGGACGTTTATTCAACCGACCCAGGCGTTGCGAGAACAGGGGGTTCGGATGAAGTTGTCGGCCGTTAAGGGGGTCGTGGATGGTAAGCGGGTCGTCTTGATTGACGACTCAATCGTTCGCGGCACCACGAGTCGCCGAATCGTTAAGTTATTGAAGGACGCCGGGGCGAAGTCGGTTCACTTACGGATTGCTTCACCGCCACTGCGCTACCCGTGCTTTTACGGGATTGATATCAAAACGACCCGTGAACTGATTGCCGCACAACAGACGATTCCAGAAATGTGTGCGACCTTTGGGGCGGATTCGCTGGGCTTCTTGAGTGAGCAGGGGGTCATCGATGCGGTCGGCTTAGACGTCGACGCACCGTACGGCGGCCTTTGCATGGCCTATTTTAACGGCGATTACCCAACACCCCTGTACGATTATCAAGCGGAATACGACGCAGAAATTCAACAATTACAAGCAAAGCAGAAGGGGTGATTCGGTGAGTGACGCGTATAAAAAAGCGGGCGTCGACATTAATGCCGGCTACGAGGTTTTAAAGACAGTCAAGCAGATGAGCGGAAACGCGCAACTGGGTGCGTTTGGCGGTTTATTCCCGTTAGCGAAGAACGCGGTCGCAGACGAACCGGTATTGGTCGCGGGGACCGACGGGGTCGGGACGAAGTTACTCGTTGCGATTCAAGCCGACCGGCACACGACCATCGGCATCGACCTGGTGGCGATGTGCGTGAACGATATCTTAGCACAGGGTGCCCGCCCGCAGTTTTTCTTGGATTACCTTGGTCTGGGGCATACCGACCAAGCACGGGTCAAATCCATTTTAGAAGGGGTGGTGGCTTGCTGTCAGCAAGCCGGCACCCAACTGATCGGTGGCGAGACCGCTGAAATGCCGGACATGTATGGCCAGGAGCATTACGACCTCGCCGGGTTTGCGGTCGGAATCGCCAACCGCAAGGATTTATTGGATCCGCAAAACGTTCGCGCGGGCGACGTCTTAATCGGCTTGCCGTCGAACGGCTTGCACGCCAATGGATTTAGCTTAGTGCGTGATATTTTATTCAAGCAGCACGACTTTGCGTTGAACCACCAGTTTGACGGTTTCGACCACGACTTACAAACGGAACTATTACGGCCAACCAAAATTTACGTTTCGGAAGTCGCACCGCTGCTGCAAGGTAAGCTTGTGACGAGCATCGCCCATATTACCGGCGGTGGGCTGATTGAAAACGTCGCGCGGGCGTTACCAGCCGGTTTAAGTGCGCAGTTTAAGCTGGGCAGTTGGCCGGTACCGCCAATCATGACACTATTAGCTGAACTCGGTCACCTGAACGCGGATGACGTCCGTTCGACGTTCAACCTCGGCTTGGGGATGGTGCTCATCGTCCACCCTGAGAACTTGGCTGCGGTTCGGGCTAGCTTAAGTGCGGTCGCCGCCCCTTATTATCAAGTTGGTACGGTGACGACCGGCAGCCCGGCGGTTGATTTCGTGGAGGCGGACCATGACTAAAACGATTGCGATTTTTGCTTCCGGTAACGGGACTAACTTCGTAGCGCTACACGCGGCGATTGTTGAGCGGCAGTTACCGGTCAACGTTGGGTTGCTAGTTTGTGATCAACCCGCGGCACCGGTCATTCAAAAGGCCCAGGCGTTAGGGGTACCGGTATTGATCGTTAATTTCCGGGATTACGCGAATAAGGCCGCGGCCGAAGCCATTATTTTGACGGCGTTACAGGCCCACCACGTGGATGCCGTTTTATTGGCCGGCTACATGCGAATTATTGGGCCCACGTTGTTGGCGGCCTATCCGCATAAAATTATTAATATTCACCCGGCGCTGTTACCCCATTTTCCGGGGCGCCACGGCATTGAAGATGCGTTTGCGGCCGGTGTCAAAACGACCGGCGTCACGATTCACTTCATAGATGCGGGCATCGATACGGGTCAAATTATTGACCAACGGGAAGTACCGGTACTCCCGGGCGACACCGTTGACCAGTTAGCGACCCGGATTCACGCGTGCGAACACCAATTTTATCCCGACGTATTACAATCACTCATTAATAAAGGAGCTATTTAAGATGACAAAACGTGCATTATTAAGTGTTTCTGATAAACAAGGACTGACCGACTTCGCCGCCGGTTTAGTGGACCTCGGCTACGAACTGGTTTCGACCGGGGGGACTAAAAAGGCGTTGGAAGCTGCAAACATTCCGGTTATCGGCATCGAAGCGGTGACCGGCTTTCCAGAAATGCTCGACGGCCGCGTTAAAACCCTGCACCCGAAGGTTCACGCGGGCTTACTTGCACGCCGCGACTTACCAGCACATATGCAACAGCTAAAAGACGCGGGCATCACGCCGATCGACATGGTTGTCGTTAACTTGTATCCCTTTAAGCAAACAATTCAAAAACCCGGCGTATCGCAAGCCGATGCTATCGAACAAATTGATATCGGTGGCCCATCGATGCTACGTTCAGCGGCGAAAAACTTTGCGGCGGTCTTACCAATCGTTGATCCGGCCGATTACGACCGCATTTTAACCGACTTACGCGAAGACGCCATTACCCCGAAATTGCGGCAACGATTAGCAGCGAAGGTCTTCCAGCACACGGCGGCTTACGACGCGTTGATTGCCCAGTACTTAACCACCGACGAATTTCCAGATAAGCTAACCTTGACCTATGATAAGCACCAAGCGTTACGTTACGGTGAAAATAGTCATCAGCAGGCGGCCTTTTACGAAAACGCTTTGCCAACGACCTTCTCGATTACAGCGGCGCAACAGTTGCACGGGAAGGAATTATCCTATAACAACATCAAGGACGCTGACGCCGCGTTGCGGATGGTCAGCGAATATGACCGGCCAGCCATCGTGGCGATGAAGCACATGAATCCGTGCGGTGTCGGCCTTGGTGATACGATTGAATCAGCTTGGGATAAGGCCTACGCAGCGGATTCAATTTCCATTTTTGGTGGCATCATTGCGGCGAACCGGCCCGTTGATTTAGCGACCGCCGAAAAAATGCACGCCTTGTTCCTTGAAATCATCATTGCACCTAGTTTTGACGACGACGCCTTTGCCGTGTTGGCGAAGAAGAAGAACTTGCGGCTCTTGACGGTCGACTTTGACCAAGCCCACACGGCTGATAAGTTTGAAACCGTTTCGGTTGGCGGCGGGTTGCTACGTCAGGAAGTGGACAGTGCCTTTGAAACGCCGGCGGACTTTACCGTGGTTACGAAAACGCAACCGACTGAAGAACAGTTAAAAGCCTTAGCGTTCGGCCAACAAGTGGTCAAGCACGTTAAGAGTAACGCCATCGTGGTCACGACTGCCGACCGGACCCTAGGGGTTGGTTCTGGTCAGATGAACCGGATCGATTCGACTAAGATTGCCATTCAAAAGGCAATGCCAAAATCAGGTTACGAACACGCAATTTTGGCTTCGGACGCCTTCTTCCCAATGGACGACTGCGTCCAATACGCTGCCCAGCACGGGATTCGAGCAATCGTTCAACCGGGCGGGAGCATTCGTGACAAGGATTCGATCGCCATGGCCGACCGTTACGGCATCGCGATGGTGACGACCGGCGTCCGCCACTTCCGGCACTAAGCGAAAGGTAGGCATAGTATGGCTCAAGTATTGATCGTGGGGAGCGGCGGCCGTGAGCACGCAATCGCTAAGGCGATGCAGGCGAGTTCACAAGTGACGACCATTTTCTGTGCCCCTGGTAATCCGGGGATGTTGTTGGATGATATTCAGACGGTGGCGATTGATGAGATGGACTTTGCCAGTTTAGCGGCCTTTGCGCGGGATAATGCCGTTGACTTAACCTTTGTTGGTCCCGAAGTTCCGTTAGCAGCTGGTATCGTTGATTATTTTCAGGCGGCCGACTTAGCCATTTTTGGACCGCATCAGGCGGCAGCCCGGTTGGAAAGTTCCAAAGTTTTTGCCAAGGAATTTATGGCACGTCACGCCATTCCGACCGCTGGCTACCAACTTTTTCACGACTTACCGGCAGCGTTGGCCTACAGCGCAAAACAGCCGTTACCGCAAGTCATTAAGGTTGACGGGCTAGCGGCCGGTAAAGGGGTCACCGTTGCGACGAGTTTGGAACAGGCGGCGGATGCATTGCGGCACGCGTTTGCGCATACCGATACCGTCCTAATTGAAGACTTTGTTGACGGTTTTGAATTTTCCCAGATGGTTTTGGTTGGTGGTGATAACTACGTGTTGTTACCGACTGCCCAGGACCACAAGCGCTTGTTAGACGGTGACCAGGGACCGAATACGGGGGGCATGGGGGCCTACTCGCCGGTACCACAAATTATACCGGCTATCGTGGCACAAACGGTTAAAACCATCGTTGAGCCGACGATTGCCGGCTTAAAGGCGGACGGGTTGAGTTTTGCCGGGGTGATTTACGTTGGCGGGATTTTAACGGCAAACGGTCCGCAAGTCATCGAATATAACCTACGCTTAGGCGATCCGGAAACCCAGATCTTGTTACCACAGTTACAAGGTGATTTTTATCAACTGATTCAAGCGTTGATGAACGGGCAGCAACCGGTCGCTGAGTGGCAACGGGACGCCACTTATTTGGGCGTGGTTATTGCGGCGCCTGGCTATCCGGGAACCACGGAAAAGGGCGTGGCAGTACCGACTTTACCGGGTGCGGATTATGCGAGCGTTGCTGGTGAACCGGGTAAGCTGACTAGTGCCGGTGGCCGTCTGATGATGGTCACCGCCCGGGCTAAGAGCTTGGCGGCCGCACAACAAGCCGCCTATCGCCAAGTAGCAGCGTTAGATTTAGGACCACTGATCTACCGGCACGACATTGGTGCGAAAGGGTTAGGTTAATTATTGGGATAAGCTTGACAAAGTAAATTTAAACCACTATGATTTAATCAACGTTTAATCGTATTTTAATTATTGCGTTGACGAGAAGAGTAGCCGTCAATGACCCGTACAGTGAACCCGGATAGTGGAAACGGGGCGGGTCCACGACCGTGAAGATGAGCTCCGAGCACGTTCAGGGGTTAACGCTCCTGAGCCGGTTGCAACCGTTAGCTTGCCGGGTATCAATTGGTACCGTTGAGGTCGACCGTTTACGCGGTCGGTAAATAAGGGTGGTAACGCGCAATTTAAAACGTCCCTTCTGATCATTTTGATGATTAGAAGGGGCGTTTTTTTGGTTAAATGAACATTATTGATTAGGGGGATTTATTATGACAACAACAACTTTTAGTAACCGACGGACGTCACCATTTCGCTACGACGTTGTGGGGAGTTTTTTACGACCACGGGCGTTAAAACGCGCTCGCGCACAGTTTGCGGCGGGTACGTTAGACGCGGCCGGTTTAAAGGCCGTTGAGGACGCCGAAATAATTAAGTTAATTGCACAACAGGAACAAGCCGGCTTAAAGGCCGTGACCGATGGCGAATTTCGCCGTAGCTGGTGGCACCTCGACTTTTTCTGGGGACTGCAAGGGATTGAGAAGAAGACGTTAACGAAGGGCTACCTGTTCCACGGTGAAGAGACCCGGGCCGAATCGGCCTATGTCAGCGGTAAAATTAGCGGTGCTAACCACCCGTTTGTCGCCGCCTTTAAGTTTGTTCGTGACCACGTTCAGGCGGGGATTCAGGTTAAACAAACCGTGCCGGCGCCGGCCCAGTGTCTTGCTGAACTACAACGGCCGGAAAATGAAGCGGCGCTCCGCCAAGTTTACCCGACTGACGCGGCCGTCGTTGCCGACTTAGCGGCGGCTTATCACCAAGTGTTTCTGGACCTCTACGCGGCCGGTGCGCGCACGATTCAGTTAGATGATTGTACGTGGGGAATGTTGGCGGGCAACCAGACCAAGGGTGCGGAAACCGGAACGGTCTCAGCGCGTAATGACGCCGTTTTAGACCGAAACAAGCAGTTATACTTGCAAGTTAATAATGCGGCACTCGCCGATTTACCAGCGGACTTAGTCGTCAACACCCACGTTTGCCGTGGTAATTACCACTCCACTTGGGCGTCTGCCGGCGGGTACGAATCGGTGGCTGATCCATTATTCAATCAGGAAAACGTACGCGCCTACTACCTCGAATACGATAGTGACCGTGCCGGCGGTTTTGAACCGTTACGACTGGTCAGTGATGATAAGTTGGTGGTGCTCGGCTTAGTGACTTCTAAAAATGGTGAATTGGAAGACCGTCAGACGGTGATTGACCGCATTTACGAAGCGGCTAAGTACGTACCGCTCGACCGGCTCTGCTTAAGTACTCAGTGCGGTTTTGCGTCGACGGAAGAAGGAAACGTCCTGACCGCCGAACAGCAGTGGGCCAAAATCGCGCTGGTTAAGTCGATTGCGGAAGAAGTTTGGGGTCGTTAACAACGATAAAGAAGAATGAAAAAAATCTGGTTCCCAGAATGATTTCTGAGGACCAGATTTTTATATCGATTACGCGACGACCGCAAAGTAGAGGATGAAGACCACCATCATAATCCACATCAACGCGTTGACTTCCCGCCAACGCCCCTTAACCGTCATGGTAATCGGGTAGAAGATGAAGCCGACCGCTAGCCCTTCGGAAATACTGTAGGTCAAGAGCATCATGACCATGGTGAAGAAGGCCGGCACGGCAATTTCAAACTTCGTCCAGTCGATGTACTGCACGTTGGACAGCATCAAGATACCCACGATGATCAACGCCGAAGCGGTAACCGCCGAGGTGATCACGCCGAGTAGCGGTGAGAAGAAGGCGGCAATTGCAAACAGGATGGCGACGAAAACCGAGGATAATCCGGTTCGGGCGCCGACCGCAACGCCGGAAGTCGATTCAACGTAGGCGGTCGTTGGGGAAGTCCCCAAAATTGCGCCGATCGTCGTTGCCAGTGCGCCACTGAAGAGGGCCTTACCCACGCCCTTAACTTCACCGCTCTTTTGGTCGACCATCCCGGCTTCGGTCGCAACGCCGACCAACGTCCCCGACGTATCGAATAAGCCGATGATAAAGAAGGTTAAGATTACGATGATCATTTGAAACGAATTGATATCGGTAATATGCGTCAGGGCTTGCCCGAAGAGTGGTTGCACACTAGGTACACCACTAACGATGCCGGTTGGTAACGGAATGATTTTAAAAATCATGCCGACAATCGCCGTGATGAACATGCCCCAGAAAATCCCACCGGTAACGTTGGCGGTGACTAACATGATGCCGACGATGATCCCGAAAATTGCTAGTAGGACGGCGGGATCGTGTAAGTTGCCCAGCGCGACTGCGTTGGACTTATCAGCAACGATGATCCCGGACGTTTGCAGCCCGGAAAAGGCGATGAACAGGCCAATTCCGGCGGAAACGGCGTATTTCAACGCACTCGGAATCAAGTTGATCAGTTTATCCCGTAAGTTGGACAGGGTCAGTAGAATGAAGAGTAGTCCGGCAACAAAAACGCCGGCCAGCGCCGTTTGCCACGGAATGTGCCATTCCTGGACGACCGTGTAGGTGAAAAAGGCGTTCAGGCCCATGCCCGGTGCTAAGGCCACCGGAAAGTTGGCGACCACACCCATCAGTAAGCAAGCGACGATTGCCGCCAGTACCGTGGCGGTGAAGACCGCCGTTTTACTCATCCCGGTGCTCCCGAGTAGTTCGGGATTAACGGCTAAAATGTACGACATGGCGAGAAACGTAGTTAACCCACCAACAAATTCGCGACGGACCGATGTTCGGTTTTCCCGCAAATGAAAGACGCGTTCTAAAATAGCACTCACTCCTAAATTAATAAAAAGTTAACAATCACACAATTAATTAGTATAACATACTGGTTTTTCTCGAAAAAGGGAAACGTTAACTGAATATTAAAATAATAATCCAGGCCTTACCAGCGTTTCGCTGGTCAGACCTGGATTAGGTTAGGCGTTCGTTTTAGGTTGGTTAGTACCGTGATTAAAGAGTAAGTTCAGGATGACGGCGGAAAGGCTGCCGACGACCACCCCGTTACTCAACATGATTTGGAGGGCGGCTGGTAGGAATTGGAAGATGTTGGTTTGGACGGTAACGCCCAGCCCTAATCCAATTGAAACGGCAGCCACGAGTAAGTTATTGTTATTTTGAAAATCGACGTTCGCCAGCATCCGGATCCCCTGAATACCGACAATCCCGAACATCACGACCATCGCACCACCGAGGACCGGACTTGGAATCACGGTCGCAAGCGCACCAATTTTTGGCAATAACCCGAGGATGACCAAGAATGCGGCGGAGTAGTAAATCGGTTTGCGGGTTTTCACGCCGGATAGCTGCACCACGCCGACGTTTTCCGAGAAAGTTGAGTAAGGGAAGGTGTTGAACAAACCGCCTAAGATGACGGCAATCCCCTCAGCGCGGTAACCGCGTTTTAAATCAGCACTTTCAATTTTTCGTCCGGTGATGTCACCAAGGGCGAAGAAGACGCCGGTCGATTCAACCATCGTCGTTAACGAGACTAGGATCATGGTTAAAATCGATGACCACTCAAAGTGCGGAGCTCCGAAGTAAAAGAGGGTCGGAAAGTGGAACCAGCTCGCTTCGGCCACCGGTTTTAAGGAAACCATCCCTAACGCCCCCGCAATTAAGGTACCGACTAAGATACCGATTAAAATTGATACCGACTTCAGGAAGCCCTTAGCGAAGACGCTAATGCCAACGATGATGGCGATGGTTAAAAAGCCAATTCCGAGGGCGGGTAAGTTACCAAAGTCCTTAGCAGCGGCGTTGCCACCACCTAAGTCCTCAAAGGCGACTGGAATCAGGGTGAACCCGATGATGGTGATCAACGACCCGGTTACGACTGGCGGGAACAGGTTCTTGATTTTTGAAAAGAGTCCGGCAATCAGGAAGATGAAAATCCCAGCCCCGATAATTGACCCGTACATGGTCCCAAGTCCGTAAGTTTTACCAATTTGAATCAACGGGTTGACGGCCTGAACCGCACAGCCTAGCACCACGGGCAGGCCGATCCCGGTTAACGGCGTGCGCTTTAATTGCAGGAACGTCGCGATCCCACACATGAAAATATCGATTGAAACTAGGTAAGTTAGCTGGGCGGTCGTAAAGTGGAGGGCGGCCCCAATTAATAGTGGGACTAAGACGTCACCTGAATACATGGCCAGTAAATGCTGAAACCCTAAAATTGCCGCTTTAACGTTGCTGATTTTAGGGGCGGTAGCAACTTCTTTCAACGTTAAAATCCTCCTCATTAAGTCTGATTACGCCTAAATGTAAGTAAAAAAGGACACCCCGGCAAACGGGGTGTCCTCGTCTGCTTATAGTCCAATCTTTACGGGATTGGGTAGAAACTCGTCAACCATATTATGACATTATATAGGCAATAAACTGATATTTGAATGTGGATTATTCTAACATACATAAAACCCGAATACAAACTAATCCGGATAATTCAATGTTCGTGAAAACACAAAAAGTTAATTTAACTGGAATGAAAACGTTCACTTTTGGATTTGCTGGTTATGCCACAGGAGGACGGCCATTTCCAGGGTCTGGGCTTGTTCGGGGTCGTCTAAGTTCAGTGCTAGCTTCTTTTCGACTTTTTTAAGCCGGTAAATCACGGTGTTGCGGTGAATATCTAAGTGTCCGGCGACTTCCGCGATGTTTTGGTGGTAATAGAAATAACCGTACAGGGTGTTCAGTAGGTTGAGCTGTTCGGCCGCGCTGATACCACCGACTAAGCCACCTAAGACCCGTTCAACGAAGGACTTGGCCTCGTTGGCCGGAATCAACGAAATCAATTCTTTGACGTATTTCGGCCGGTAAATGGTGATGGGATGGTTGCTGTTCCGGCTCAGTGCGAGCGCTTCGGCCGCTTCGTTATAGGTGGTTGCGAGTTCGGTCAGCGGTAGCGTCGAGTAACTGTAACCGACGATCAAGCGGTCGGCCTTATCCAACTTAGGTTGAATGAAGTCGACGAGGGCTGTTAAAAAGTGTTGGGCGTTTTGCTCGGAATCAATTAGTAGCACCAACTGTTGCTTGAGTGAGAAGGCGATTACCGGAGATTCGTATTCCTTAATGAACCAAAGCGTTAGTTGTTGAACCTGCTCTAATAAATGGTTGCTGAGTAGTGACTGGTGGTTAGTTGTCACTAACACGGTCGCACACTGGAACTTGGTACTCGGCTCGATCGAGCGGGCCTTCAACGTTTTTTTGACTAGCTCGTTGGAGATGCCACCGTCCATCACGTTCAAATAAAAACCACTCTGGTTACGAAAGGCCGATTCGTTTAGCATGTCAACGCGGCTGTTAACAAAACTCAGGGTGTTTAAAATCACCTGGGTCAACATCTCATCGGTCGAATTGCCCGCGTCTAGGTCAACGAAGCCAACGAAGGCCTTATTTTCCTTGTACGCCGAAAAGAGTGGCGTTATCGTTAACGTTAATTGTTGATAAGTCACGGTTGTCCGGCTATGTAAGTTGAAGTAGTCAATATTAGTTTCGTTGCGTAAAAAGTCGGTCAGGGTGTGCCGGGTCACCGGGAGACTCTGAGAGGCACTAATGACCCGAAAATGGCTGTCCATTAGGAAAACGGCGTGGTCGAGTAGTTCGCTACATTTATTCAGCACCGTGGCGTGCGACGGATCTTTTAATAAGAGGTCGGCAAGAATTTGATTAGCATGAACAATACGACTAAGTTCATCCGTTTGGGATTTTAAAATAATGCCAAGCATTTTCCGAACCGTTTCGGAAACCAATTCGTTGCCCGGGGTAATAATGATGGGAAAGGCCAGTTCGTCGGCTAAATCGAGAACAGCTTGGGGCAGGTGGTCAACGTAGCGGTGGTCTTTAATTCCCAGCCCAGCGCAGTTAGCCGCGTTCATGGCCTTGATCAGCGCCACCGGATCGGTTGACGTATTCGCGACCGGGTAGCCGTTCGTGATTAGGAATTGATCGGCTTTTAAAAAGTTGGCAATGTCTGGGGATTCAATCATCCCGATATTGTTAATCTGCCGTTTGAGCCCCCGCTTACCCGCGATTACCCGCATTGTTTGCATTGAAGGTGTTTCTAATAGTGTTTGTAATCGCATGGCAGGTCCCCCTAGAAATTAGTTATCTTTCACAAGTAGTATACCGATAATTTGACAATTTGACTATAATTAAATGAAAAATAGATTAAAAATAAATGAACTATCATTTGATAAGTTGAGGTTGCCGGTGCCGCTAACTTAATTGACCAAATTAATTAGGGGTGATGCTTGACAGCGCCTAGGGAGTTGGTTACACTTATTTCAATTAAACAAGCACCTTTAACTTAGTCCTGTGAGGCTAACAAGGGGAACGGGTTTCTAGGAGTCTCCAACGGTTTTTGCAGGAAAACGGGGAGACTTTTTTGCTACCCCGGGGTGACTCAATCAAGAATGGAGCTGAAGTCGAGATGGCACGAGAAGTCGTTGATGCAATGACGATGCGCCGCGCGTTAACGCGGATCACTTATGAAATTATCGAACAAAATAAGGGTGTCGGTAACTTAGTCTTTATGGGGATCAAGACGCGGGGGATTTATTTAGCGCAGCGACTCGCACAGCGGTTGAAACAGTTAGAAGACGTTGACGTGCCAGTCGGTTCTTTAGACATTACCCTTTACCGTGATGATCATCACGCCATTGACGTTGCCGGCCAGGCCAAGTTGAACGGTGCGGATATCCCGGTCGATATTACCGGGAAACACGTGATTTTGGTCGACGACGTGCTGTTTACGGGCCGGACGGTGCGGGCGGCTTTAGACGCCTTGATGGACCATGGCCGTCCCGCTAAAATTTCGCTGGCGGTGTTAGTTGATCGTGGTCACCGCGAGTTACCGATTCGGCCGGACTTTATCGGCAAGAACATTCCGACCGCTTTAGATGAACAAGTTAACGTGGCGCTCGAAGAATACGACGGGCACGACGGGATTACCATTGAAAAATTAGAAGGATAAATTGAATAACTAACCATTTAATTGTTTCCAGAGAGGAACGAAACGGTTGGGCCATGCGTGGTCACTTAATCGGAGTCTAGCCTCTTTGCGAACAATTATTGCAGGAGCTAGACTTTTTTAATACCCGGATAGGAGTAATCAAAAACATGCAAACGAAGAATTACTTGGTCAGCGTTGACCAATTTGATAATCAGGATGTCATGGATTTTATTCAATTAGCCCAAGCCTTTAAAGCCGGTAAGACTTTGCAGTTGAAGAGGCCAAGCTTTGCGATGAACCTCTTCTTTGAAAATAGTACCCGGACGCACACCAGCTTTGAAATGGCCGAACGGCGGTTAGGTTTACAGGTCATTCCGTTTGATCCCAAGACCAGCTCGGTGACCAAGGGGGAAAGCTTACTGGACACTTTAAAAACGATTCAGGCAATCGGCGTTGACTTAGCGGTGATTCGCCACCCGCGTGACCGTTACTACCAAGAAATTGTGGATGCCGAGCTACCAATGAGCCTGATCAACGCCGGTGACGGCAGCGGTCAGCACCCGTCGCAGTCGCTACTAGACATGGACACGATTTACGAAGAATTCGGGCACTTTGACGGTTTAAAAGTTGCCATTATCGGTGACCTTGCGCATTCACGGGTCGCCCGCTCGAACATGACGTTGCTGACCCAATTGGGTGCTTCGGTGTACTTCAGTGGCCCCAAGGAATGGTACGGCGCGGACTTTGCCAAGTACGGGCAGTACGAACCCATCGATGACTTGGTCGCCAAGATGGATGTCGTGATGTTACTGCGGGTGCAACACGAACGGCTGACCCAGGCGAATAACCAAGCCTTTGATGCCGGTAGTTACCATCAGCAGTACGGTCTGACTGAGGCGCGTGCCGCCCGGATGCAGCCGCACGCCATTATTATGCACCCGGCACCGGTCAATCGCGGGGTTGAACTTGCGAGTGACTTAGTCGAAGCGCCCCAATCGCGGATTTTCCAACAAATGACCAACGGCGTTTACGTCCGGATGGCAATGATTACCCGGTTACTGGCACAGAGGGGCTTGATTACGCCCGAACAATTGGAGGTTTAAGCATGGCGACTTTAATAACGAACGCACAAGTTTGGCAACAAACCCAACTCGTTAAGACCAACTTATTGATTGAGCAGGGGAAAATTAAGGCCATTGATCCGCAGCTGACCGCGGCAACCACGCGGGCCGACCAGGTGATCGACGCGGCAAATCACTTCGTAAGTCCCGGTTTAGTGGACGTTCACGTGCACCTGCGCGAGCCCGGACAAACGGCGAAGGAAACGATTGCGACCGGGACCGCGGCAGCCGCCCACGGTGGGTTTACCACGGTCGGTGCGATGCCGAACGTTGACCCGGTACCGGATACGCCGGAACGGGTCGCAGCGATGGTGGCCGCTAACCGCACCAAGGCGAAGGTCCACGTAGCGCAATACGCTAGCATTACGACTGGCCGCGCTGGTGATCAGTTGATCGACTTTGCGGCGGTCAAGCAGGCGGGGGCCTTTGCCGTTAGCAACGATGGGTCGGGGGTTCAAACTGCGAATACCATGTACCAAGCCATGGTCGGGGCGGCGAAAGCCGGGTTACCACTGGCCGCCCACGTTGAGGACGATTCACTCTATCAGGGGGGCGTGATGAACGCCGGACCAGTTGCTGAGCAGCTCGGGTTGCCGGGCATCAACAACGTTTCCGAAGCGGCGCAAGTTGCGCGGGACGTCATGCTGGCCGAAGCTAGCGGGGTTCATTACCACGTCTGTCACGTTTCGACCGCCGAAAGCGTGCGGGTCGTTCGCGACGCCAAGCGCGCCGGCATCAACGTCACTTGTGAAGTCTCGCCCCACCACTTACTACTAACGGACGAAGACATCACGATGGATAACCCGATGTTAAAGATGAACCCGCCGTTGCGGTCACCGCGCGACCGGGCCGCTTTGATTGCCGGGTTGTTAGACGGCACAATCGACTTTATTGCGACCGACCACGCGCCGCACACCGACGCTGAAAAGGCTGGGAGTATGCGGACAGCGGCCTTCGGGATCACCGGCATTGAAACCGCGTTTGCCACGATGTACACGGCGCTGGTTAAGACGCGGCTCATTAGCCTGGGGCAATTGATCAACCTGATGAGTACCAAACCGGCCGAACTATTTGGTTTGACGGCTGCGGGGCACCTAGCAGTTGGTGAAGCGGCCGACTTGGCCATCATCGATTTAGACCATCAATACCAAATTCAAGCAGCTGACATGTTGTCCAAGGGACATAATTCACCGTTTATTGGCTGGTCCGTTTATGGGGACGTCTTAATGACGTTAGTGGACGGCCAGGTGGCTTACAGAAAGGACCAAGCAAAATGAAAAGATACTTAGTATTAGCGGACGGTACCGTCTACCCGGGGACCGGCTTTGGGGCGCCAACGGCAACGGTTGGTGAGCTGGTTTTTAATACCGGGATGAGCGGTTATCAAGAATCCATCACGGACCAATCGTATAACGGTGAAATCTTGATGTTCACCTACCCGTTGATTGGAAATTACGGCATTAACCGTGACGATCACGAATCAATTAAACCCACTTGTAAGGGGGTCGTGGTTCACGAAGTTGCCCGCCGTGCCAGTAACTGGCGCAGCGAAATGTCGCTTGATGATTACTTAAAACAAAATAATATTCCCGGAATTACCGATATCGATACCCGGGCCGTGACTAAGCACATCCGTGAACAGGGAGCCATGAAAGCGACCATCGTCGATGAAGTCTTACCAGATACCGTCGACCGGCTGCGGGTAACGGAACTCGGCAAGGCGGTCGTAGCGGAAAGCTCAACGACAAACGCTTACCCCAATCCGTCAACCGGCCCTAACGTGGTGGTCGTTGATTTTGGCTTGAAACACTCCATTTTACGGGAGTTAGCAAAACGCCACTGCAACTTAACGGTCCTGCCGTATAACACGACCGCGTCCGAAATCATGGCACTTAATCCGGACGGCGTGATGCTGACCAACGGCCCTGGCGACCCCAAGGACGTGCCGAGTGCGTTACCGATGATTCGTGAGGTCGAAAAGCACATTCCGTTATTCGGGATCTGCTTGGGTCACCAACTATTTGCGTTAGCTAACGGCGCCGATACGTTCAAGATGAAATTTGGGCACCGCGGCTTTAACCACCCGGTTCGGGAGATTGCAACTGGTAGAATCGACTTTACCTCGCAAAACCACGGCTACGCGGTTTCAAAGGAATCGTTGCGTCAAACGGACTTGATGATGACCCACGAAGAAATCAACGATGGTACGGTCGAAGGGCTCCGTCACCGCGATTACGCGGCCTTTTCAGTGCAATACCATCCGGACGCTGCGCCGGGTCCGCACGATGCGGATCACATTTTTGACGAGTTTATTGATTTGATGGCGGCCCATCAAGTGGCCCGGAAAGAGAGCAAATTCAATGCCTAAGCGTACAGATATTCATAAGATTATGGTCATTGGTTCTGGCCCAATTATTATCGGTCAGGCCGCAGAGTTTGATTATTCGGGGACCCAGGCGTGCTTAGCTTTAAAGGAACTGGATTACGAAGTGGTGTTGGTCAACTCGAACCCGGCCACCATCATGACCGATAAGGAAATTGCCGACCAGGTTTACTTGGAGCCAATTACGTTGGAATTCGTTTCGCAAATTTTGCGCAAGGAACGGCCGGACGCCATTTTACCAACGCTGGGTGGCCAACAGGGCCTTAACATGGCGATGGAATTATCCAAGTCGGGCATTTTAGACGAGTTACACATTGAACTGCTGGGGACCAAGCTCAGTGCGATCGACCAGGCGGAAGACCGCGAACAGTTTAAAGACTTAATGGAAAAATTAGGTGAACCGGTTCCGGCATCCGGCATTGCCCACACCGTTGACGAGGCCTTAGAATTTGCAGATAAGTCGGGCTTTCCAGTCATTGTCCGGCCGGCCTTCACGATGGGCGGTACCGGTGGCGGGATTGCCGAAAACGACGCCGAACTGCGTGAAATTGCCGAAAACGGGCTGTCGTTATCACCGGTGACCCAGGTCTTGATCGAACAAAGCATTGCCGGGTATAAGGAAATTGAATTTGAAGTGATGCGCGACGCTGCCGACAACGCAATGGTCGTCTGCAACATGGAAAACTTTGACCCGGTCGGCATTCATACCGGCGATTCGATCGTCTACGCACCGGTCCAGACGTTGGCGGACCGCGAAGTGCAGATGTTACGCGACGCCGCGTTGAAGATTATTCGCGCGTTGAAAATTGAGGGGGGCTGTAACGTTCAGTTAGCGCTCGATCCGCATAGCTTTAACTACTACATTATTGAAGTCAACCCGCGGGTCAGCCGTTCCTCAGCGTTAGCTTCAAAGGCGACCGGGTACCCAATTGCCAAGATGGCGGCTAAAATTGCGGTTGGGTTACACTTGGATGAAATTAAAAACCCCGTGACCGGCACGACTTACGCTGAATTTGAACCGGCACTCGACTACGTGGTCTGCAAGATTCCACGCTGGCCGTTCGATAAATTCACTAAGGCTGACCGGCGCTTAGGGACCCAGATGAAGGCGACCGGGGAAGTTATGGCGATTGGCCGCAACGTGGAAGAGGCCACCCTTAAGGCGGTCCGGTCACTGGAAATTGGTGTGCATCACGCGGAAGAACCGTCACTGCGGGCGGTCGATGATGACCAATTGAGTGATAAGTTGATTCATGCCCAGGACGACCGCTTGTTTTACCTAATGGAAGCCATTCGGCGCGGCTACACCATTGATGATTTAGCTGAATTAACCAAGATCAACGTGTTCTTCCTCGATAAACTACTACACATTACGGAAATCGAAACCACGTTGAAGGCCCACGTTGATGACATCGACGTTTTAACTACCGCTAAGCGCAACGGTTTTACCGACGAAACGGTCGCCGACTACTGGCACGAAGACGCCGACACGGTGCGGCAGTTCCGCGAAGCCCACCAGTTGACGCCAGTTTATAAGATGGTCGATACTTGCGCGGGTGAGTTTGAATCCGCGACCCCGTACTACTACGGGACTTATGAATTTGAAAACGAAAGCGTGGTCGATCAACGGCCGTCCGTGCTGGTTTTAGGGTCCGGTCCGATTCGAATCGGGCAGGGGGTCGAATTCGATTACGCAACGGTCCATTCGGTTAAAGCCATCCAAAAGGCCGGTTACGAAGCAATTATTATGAACAGTAATCCGGAAACGGTCTCAACCGATTTCTCGGTTTCCGACAAATTATACTTTGAACCGCTGACGCTAGAAGACGTCTTAAACGTCATCGATTTAGAAAAGCCGAAGGGGGTCATCGTCCAATTCGGTGGTCAAACGGCGATTAACTTGGCGCAACCGTTAGCCGACCGCGGAGTTCAGATTTTAGGGACCAGCGTGGCTGACGTCAACCGCGCTGAGGACCGCGACGCCTTCGACAAAGTCATCAAGTCATTGAAGATCCCGCAACCAGCCGGTGATACGGCGAGTGATGAAGCGACCGCGTTAACGATTGCCGACCGCTTGGGTTACCCGGTTTTAGTACGGCCAAGCTACGTGCTCGGTGGACGGGCGATGGAAATTGTGAAGAAGCGCGCCGACCTCGACCATTACATGCATAACGCCGTGAAGGTCTCAAACGACCACCCGGTATTGATCGACCGCTACTTGGTCGGGAAAGAGTGTGAAGTTGACGCGATTTGCGACGGTGAAACGGTCTTGATCCCGGGCATTATGGAACACATCGAACGTGCCGGGGTCCACTCCGGTGATTCGATGGCGGTTTACCCGCCCCAGTCACTATCGCAGGCGGTGCAGGACCAAATCGTGACGTACACCAAGCAGTTAGCCTTAACGCTGAACTGCATTGGGATGATGAACATTCAATTTGTGATTCACGACGAACAGGTTTACGTGATTGAAGTGAACCCCCGGGCTAGTCGGACGGTTCCGTTCTTAAGCAAGGTCACCAACATTTCAATGGCGCAGGTCGCGACCCGCGTAATTTTAGGCCAGTCGTTGCGGGAGCAGGGCTTTGAAACGGGCTTAGCCCCAGTTAGCGACATGGTGCACGTGAAGGCGCCGGTCTTCTCATTTTCTAAGCTTAACCGGGTCGACAGCTTGTTAGGACCGGAAATGAAATCCACCGGTGAAGTCATGGGCTCAGACAAGACGATGGCTAAGGCGCTGTACAAGGCGTTTGAAGCGGCCAAGCTCCACGTGCCAAGCACCGGCAACGTCTTGATTACGGTTCGTGACGACGACAAGCCGGAAGCGGTCAAATTGGCACGGCGGTTCCACGCACTGGGCTACCAGCTCTTAGCAACCAGCGGGACGGCCAGCTACTTGACGGACCACGGGCTCAACGTCGCGGTCGTGAAAAAAATTGACGGCGGCGAAAATGACCTACTGCACCAAATGGAAGCGGGCCAGGTCCAAGTCGTCATCAACACGGTTTCGGACGAGGAACAGGCGGCCGACGACGGCGCGCTAATTCGTAACACGTCGATTGCCCACGGGATTCCACTGTTTACGGCGTTGGATACCGTGGCTGCCATTTTACAAGTTCGCGAGTCGCAGTCGTTTGTGACCCAGGCCTTATAGGAGGAATACGATGGGACGATTAACAGTAAATTTAGCGGGCGTAACGCTCCAAAATCCGGTCATGCCAGCAAGTGGGACGGCGGCCTATGGGCAACAAATGGCCCAACAGTTGGATTTAAACGCGCTGGGCGGACTGGTTATTAAGTCGACTACGGCTGAGGCGAAGGTGGGCAATCCACGGCCAACGACCGCCCCGACGACCGCCGGCTGGTTGAACGCCATTGGGCTAAAAAACCCTGGTATTGAAGCTGTTTTGGCGGAAAAGTTACCGTGGTTGGCAACGCACTACCCGGACTTACCGATTATCGGTAGTGTGGCCGGAGCCAGCTTTGAGGAATACGTGACGGTTGCTAAAAAGATGGCGACGGCGGCCAACGTTAAGTTACTAGAAATCAACATTTCGTGTCCGAACGTCGACCACGGTGGCTTGGCATTCGGAACGGATCCGGCAACGGTTGAGGCGTTGACCCGCCAAATCGTGACGGCGGTTGATAAGCCGGTCTTCATGAAGTTAACGCCCAACGTAACCGACATCGTGCCGATTGCGGCGGCCGCGGAAGCGGGTGGCGCCGCTGGGTTAACGATGATTAACACCTTAACTGGGATGGGGATTGACCTCGCGACCCGGCAACCAATTTTGGCGCACGGTACCGGTGGGTTATCCGGTAAGGCAATCCACCCGTTGGCGGTGCGGATGATTCACCAAGTCCGTCAGCAGACCAAGTTACCGATTATCGGGGTTGGTGGCGTCTTTACGCCGGCCGACGTCCTGGAATTTTACTTGGCGGGCGCAAACGCCGTTCAAGTCGGGGCCGCGACGTACGGTCACCCAACGGCTTGCACGGACATCATCGCCGGTTTACCGGCTGAGATGGATAAGTACGGGATTGAAAGTCTTCAGCAATTAGTCACGGAGGTGCAGGGATGACGCGACCGGTAATTATTGCGTTGGATTTTCCAACCGCTGAGACGGCGTTGGCCTTTTTGGACCGTTTTCCGGCAAGCACCGCCGTAACGGTTAAAATCGGGATGGAATTGTTTTACGCGACCGGTCCGGCGATTGTCCGGGCCGTTCAGGAGCGGGGGCACGCCGTGTTCTTGGATTTAAAACTGCACGACATTCCAAACACGGTCGAAGCCGCAATGCGGGTCATCGGCCGGCTGGGTGTGACGTACACGACGGTTCACGCTGCCGGTGGTCACGTGATGTTGGCGGCCGCCAAGCGCGGGCTGCTGGCCGGTGCGCAGTCGCAAGGACTGGCGGCACCGCAATTATTAGCAATCACCCAGCTCACTTCGACGAATCAAACTATTTTAAATGAGGACCAACAAATCGCCGGTAGCGTTCAGCAAAGTGTGGTGCATTACGCGAAAGTTGCTAAGCAAAGTGGCTGTGACGGTGTAATCTGTTCCGCCCAAGAAGTCGCGGCGATTCACGCGGCGTGCGGTCCCGATTTCCTAGGCATTACCCCGGGTATTCGACCAGCCAGCGCGCAGGCGGATGATCAGCAACGGGTGATGACGCCGGCACAGGCTGCCGCCGCGGGGAGTAACGGCTTAGTCGTTGGCCGACCGATTACCCAAGCGGCCGACCCGCGGACCGCCTATCAACAAATTTTGACAGAATGGAGCGACTAATTATGACAGAACTTGCAGCAACGATTGCGACCGACTTATTGGAAATTGGCGCGGTCACGCTACGGCCGACCGACCCGTTTACTTGGGCGAGCGGGATTCACAGCCCGATTTATACCGATAACCGGCTGACCATTTCTTACCCGATCGTCCGTAACCATATTGCGAACGGAATTGCCGACTTGATTAAGCAACGTTATCCGGAGGCGCAAGCAATTGCCGGTGTTGCAACGGCGGGAATCCCGCACGCGGCCTGGGTCGCCCAATTGTTGGACTTACCAATGATTTACGTTCGCTCGAAGCCCAAGGACCACGGCGCGGGTCGACAAATCGAAGGTGTGCTGCAGCCGGGCGAAAAGGTCGTCATGTTAGACGACCTGATTTCGACCGGGGGCAGTGTCTTGCAAGCGGCTAAAGCGGTTCAAGCAGCCGGTGGTGATATCTTAGCGGTCGGCGCAATCTTTAGTTACGGTTTGGATGCGGCCACTGAAAATTTTGCGGCGGCCGGTCTACCATTATTTAGCCTGTCGAATTATTCAGCGCTGATTAAGGTGGCCCGTAAAAAGGGCGAGATCAACGACGCGGAATTAGCTTCATTGCATACTTGGCGGCGGGATCCTGAACATTGGAACGGCGTTAAATAAGTCTTTAGAACCCGGAAAGGTTACTGGTTGACCAGTACTTTCCGGGTATTTTTATGGGAAAGTTATCATGACCAGCAGATTTGAACAACCTGCTGGTCAGTGGTTTTTTTGGCTAGAATTTTGTGCGATAATAAGACTAACTTAAACAGAACGTTTGTTCACATTGGAGGGATTGTGGTGAGTTTACAATTTGTACTGGGTCCGGCGAAGATGGATCATCGTGCGACGATGGTCGAGCAACTCATGGCGGCGTTAACGGAGCAGCCTCGCGACCAGTTTTTTTATTTAGTCCCCAACCACATTAAATTTGATACCGAAGTTGACGTTTTAAACCGATTGGCAGGGTTGAGCAAAAAAGATGGGATGTACGCGCAACACCAGGTGCAGGTACTGTCATTTACCCGCTTAGCCTGGTACTTAATGAAGAACGAAGCGGCCTACCAAGTTCCACGGCTATCCGCGGCCGGAATTGATATGCTACTTTACCGGATTCTGAAACAGCACCAGCCAGAATTACAATTATTCGGTGGGGAAGTCACCCAGACAGGTTTTATAACCCAGTTAGCACGGGAAGTGAACGAATTACAAGTCGCTAATTTACAACCGGAAGACCTGCAAACCTTGGCGCAACAAACCACTAGTGGTGATTTAGGCGCCAAGCTGCACGATTTAGCCATCGTTTATGCGGACTTCATTGAAGCAACGGCGGGGAAGTACCTCAAACCGGCCGACGTGTTAGCCCAGTTGAACGCCTATTTGCGCCACCAAGATTTAAGCAGCGTTCACGTGTACCTAGAATTGGTTGGGTTTGCGCAGCTTCCTTCACAGGAACAAGGGATTATTACGACCATGTTGGAACGCGGCGCCGATGTGACCGTCAGCCTGACGTTGGACCACAAGGTAGTTGACCAGTTACCGGAAACGGGTCGTTTATTTTACCAATCCGGTCGGCTGTACTACCGCCTCTACAACTACGCGCGTGAACGCCACGTCAAGGTTTTGACGGATATTCAGGCCAAAGACTTGCGTGTTAGTCATGGCTTGGCCGTACTGGATGATTTTTGGCGGGGTCACCCGCAAGCCGCAACTGGTCAGGAGCAGCCTAACCATCAGATTGAGATTATGCGGACGGACAGCCGCCAAACCGAATTGGCGCAAGTTGGCCGCAAAATTCGGGCGATGGTTGCCAAGCGGCACGAAAATCCGGCCGACGATTATCATTACCGGGACTTTTTAATTATGACCCGGCACCTAGCCAACTACCAGACGATGCTGGCACCCACGCTACAACAGCTCGAAATTCCGTACTTTGTCGATTTACAACGGTCGATGGCGGACCACCCGCTTGTGGAGCTGATTGGCGCGTTATTTGATTTACAAAAGAGTCATTACGGTTACCGCGACGTCATGCGGATCCTAAAAACGGAACTGATTTTACCGCAGGTTGATGGCCAGCCCATGGCACGGGAAGCTTACCGGCAGGCGGTCGATTTAACGGAAAACTTCATCCTTAAAAGCGGTTATTCGGGCCACCGCTGGACGCAGCGCGAAGATTGGCAGTACTTCCAATTAAACGAGGGCGATACCGGCGTTGAAACCGATAAAAACCTCGCCATTTCAAAGCAAATCAACTTGATCCATCACTTTGTGGCGGCAACTTTCCCGCCGTTTTTCAAAGCCATCGCTACCGCTAAAAATGGGCGTGAAGCGGCGACCGTTTTAGTGAACTTTCTTGAACAGGCCGGGGTCACGACCCAACTATTGGCTTGGCGTGACCAGGCGCTCGATCGCGGCGACGTGGCGACGGCGGCGGAACCCGAGCAGACTTGGCAAACGTTTTGTGGCATGTTAGACGAGTACGTGGTGATTTTAGGGGACGAGTCGTTCGTCAACGAAGACTTCATCGCCTTATTAAAAGCTGGTTTTGAAGGTGCAAGTTATTCACAAATCCCGTCGACGTTGGACCAAGTGCTCGTTTCTGAAAGTGGGATGGTGCAGAGTCAGGACCGAAAAGTCGTCTTTATGATTGGCGCGACCGACCTCGTGATGCCCGACCGAATCGTGGCGAATAACTTGTTGAGCGATGCTGATAAGACCGCGCTGGAACCGGCGCTGACCGAATTAGGTGAAGGCCATTTTCTAAATGATTCGGCGGTAGTTCAGTTAGCTGACGAGAGTTGCCTGAACTACTTAGCCTTTCTCAGCGCCCAGAAACACTTGATTTTTAGTGCGCCGCTAAAGGATGATCAGGAATCGACATTGAACTGGTCGCCGTACGTGAAACGAATTCAGCAACATTTTAAGTTGCCAGAGGTGACCTACTTAAACGCCCCCGACCCAGTCGAACCGGATATCACGCCGTTCGTTAGCACGAAACGCCGGACGCTAAGTCACGTTATTCAAGTTTACCGGGACGTCCTCACTACTAATGCTGATTACGGGCGGCAGGGAGCGGAAATCCACCCAGCGGGTGTCTGGGTCTGGCTAGCCCAGCAGTTACGGGCTGATACCCAGTTTGGTCCGCTCGCGCAGCGGTTATTAGCGGGGCTGGATTATCGTAACGAACCCCAACAATTAACGGAAAACAGTGTCAACGCGCTGTACGGTAACCGAATTTATACCTCAATTTCTAAATTGGAAGAGTATTACCGTAACCCGTACGCCTACTTCTTGAAGTACGGACTCAAGTTAAGGGAGCGCGACGTCTTTGACTTGTCCCCGGCTAGTACCGGTGAATTTTTCCACGCCGTGTTAGACGGCATTATTAAGGCCATTCGGGCCGACCATATTCCATTGGCGCAGGTAACGGATGAAAAGTTGTCGAGCTATCTTGAAACGATTACCAAGGAAGTTTTAGCTCAGCAGCAGTTTGTGATCTTAACGAGTTCCAACCGGATGGCGTACATTCAGCGCCAGCTCGTTCGGACGGTCCGCCAGGTGGCGTTTGCCATTCGTAACCAGAGTAAGCGCTCGGATGCCCAGCCGGTACAGACCGAGTTACTATTCGGTAACGTCGGTCAGGAGCACAGCTTAAAGTCATTGGATTACTCGGTGGATGCGACCCATAGTGTGCACGTTCGGGGGAAAATCGACCGGTTGGACCAAATTAAGGTGGCCAATCAAGATTATCTCGGTATCGTGGACTATAAGTCATCGGCCCACGCCTTTGATTTTGGGCAGGCCTACTACGGTTTAGCAATGCAGATGTTGACCTATTTAGCAGCCGTTTTAAAGAATGAGCGCACGATTGTGACCGATACGACCGCGGATATTCAACTGGCCGGGGCACTCTATATGCATATTCAAAACCCTAAGTTGGCGCCTAAAGACGTGACCAAGGGATTTGAGGAAGCGTTGCTTAAGGAAAATAAGTATCAGGGTATCTTACTAAATGACCCGGAATTGTTGGATCACCTAGACACGGAAGTTGCGGAACACCAAGGCCGCTCATCGGTTTACCCGTTCCACGTACGGAAGTCGGATAAGGCTTATCTCAGTGGGGGCAAAAACGCGTTAGTGACCAACGAAGAATTGGGCCGCTTGCTGGCGCATAATGAGCAGTTAATCGTGGATGCGGCCCGTGAAATCTTTGCTGGTAACGTGGCGTTAGACCCAATCCGGTTGGATGATAAGACGACCGCGCTCCAATATTCGCCGTACTTGGCAATTATGCAATTTGACGCGATGTTGCCGGAAAACGGGTACCACGATTTACAGCCACTAAAACCAGCGGAAGTGTTAGCCTTACTCCGGAAAGAAATGGGGGAAAAGTAAGCATGGGTACGAAAACAAACTATACGCCGAGTCAGCAGGCGGTGATTAACCAGCAAGGGAATAATTTACTGGTTTCCGCTTCGGCGGGGTCCGGTAAAACGACCGTCTTGATTGAGCGAATTATGAAAAAAGTGTTGGCTGGCGTCAACGTTGACCAGTTACTGGTGGTCACTTTTACCGACTTGGCAGCCAAAAATATGAAACAAAAAATGGAAAAGCGGTTAAACCAGCAAATTGCGACCCTACTGGCCAACGATGCGACCGCGACAACGGCGTCCCCAGAAGTCCGGCGTTTACGGCAACAATTGAACTTACTCGGGGTGGCGAATATTAGTACGATTGACTCGTTTTGTAAGCGGGTCGTGCAACGCTACTATTACGTCATCGATTTAGACCCGATTTTTCGGTTATTAGCGGACGAAACGGAAGGACTCCTGATTCGCGACCAAGTTTGGGACGCGGTCCGTGAGCAACTGTACGCCAGTGATGGCGAGTTATTTGATTTATTAACGGCCAACTTTTCGAATGACCGGAACGATGATGGTCTCGGTCAGTTAGTTTTCCGGTTATTTGACTTTGCCCAGTCCACGCCCGATCCGGAAGACTGGTTACAGCACTTACCGGACACCTATGATTTACAGGGAAAGTCCGTCACGGAATCGGCCTTTTTTAAGGCCCAGTTGTTACCGATTTTAAAAACTGCAGTTCAAAGTGCGCAACAGCAATTGGACCAAGCGATTGAAATTACTGAAACGAACGCCCTGAACCCAAAAACTTTGACGGCCTTGCAAACGGCCAGGAGGTTATTGCAAGAATTGATGGCAGCCCTACCCCAAGCTAACTGGGATAGCTTGCGTAACCTGGTCAGTACCTTTAAAGTTGGCGCGACGACGCGGAAGTACGCCAAGGAACCGGAGAAGAATCCGGCGGGGGCTAAAATGGGCGCGTTGGTCGACGCGGCCAAGAAAACCATTAAGCAACTGAAAGAAACCTACTTTACTGCGGACGAACAGACGGTCCTCGATATCATGGTCGGTGCGCGGGCAATCGTTACGGAACTCGTACACGCAACTTTGACGTTTAAGGCGGCCTTTGCGCAAGAAAAGCGGCAACGCCAGGTCCTCGACTTTTCGGACTTGGAACACTTCACGCTTCAAATCTTAACGACCGATACGGAGAGTGGCCGTGGTGCGTTGAACCAGTTACGCCACCAATTTGAAGAAGTGATGGTGGATGAGTATCAGGACATTAACAGCATGCAGGAACGGATTTTGCAATTGCTGTCGCGAGACGACCCGGGCAACTTATTCATGGTTGGTGACGTGAAACAGTCGATTTACCAATTCCGGTTAGCGGACCCGACGTTGTTCTTAGGTAAATACCGCGATTATGGTGCCCATCCTGAGCATGGTGACCGGATCGTTTTAGCTGAAAACTTCCGTTCGGTTGAAAATGTAGATAATTTAACCAATCTGATTTTTAGTCAGTTAATGGATGAACCGGTTGGGCAAATCGACTATGATGCAGCTGCTTATCTGAAATACGGCCCGAAAGACTATCCTGCCGAAATGCCCCAGACAACCAGTTTATTACTGTACCAAACCGATGAACCACAGGGGGAGCAGTCCGACCAACCAAAGCCGGCAGCGACTGAAACTGACCAGTCAGAACAGGACTTTTCAATTGATGATCCGGCGGTGGGCAGCATCACGATGGTTGCCAAGAAAATCATTGCGTTGAAGCGGATGGCGCACCCAATTTATGACAGGGCAGCGGGTGAATTTCGACCGTTCCGTTATAGTGACGCTGCGCTGTTAGTGCCGACTAGGGCGAAGAATTTGTCAATCATCGACGTCTTTAAGCAGTACCACATTCCAATCGTTGTGAACGATGCCCAAAATTATTTCCAGACGACGGAAATTCGTATTATGATGGCGCTCCTGAGCATTATCGATAACCCGTATCAGGATATTCCGCTAGTTGCCGTCTTACGTTCACCGATTGTTGGCTTGGATGAAAATCAGCTGGTTTATTTGCGCATTCAAAATAAAACTAGCGATTATTTCCAAAGCGTAAAGGACTTTTATCAAAACTATCCGGGGGATAGCCAACCGACTCCGTACGCGGACCGATTGTTTGAAAAAATCAAAATTTTTATGGAAGAACTGCGTGATTTTCGCGACTTAGCGCGGCGTAACCAAATTGTGACGTTGATTTGGCAAATTTATGAGCGAACCGGTTTTCTCGACTACGTTGGTGGCATGCCGGCGGGCGCTCAACGCCAGGCGAACCTGCACGCCCTGTACGAACGAGCTTATACTTACGAACAGGGTAGCTTTAAGGGTGTCTTCCAATTTGTCCGCTTTATTAAACGGATGCAGGAAAAAGATAAGGATTTAGCATCGGCGGTGGCTGAAACTGAGACCGAAGCCGTTAGTGTGATGACGATTCACGGGAGTAAGGGACTTGAATTTCCAGTCGTATTCTTAATGAATATGGATAAGCAATTTAACGTCTCCGATACGCGGGCGAACGCGTTACTGGACCGGCAGGCTGGGATCGGGATTCAGTACCTTGATCCGGAACGACGCATCCAGTATTCAACGTTGCCCCGCTTAGTTAATCAGCGAATTGTGGATAAAAAACTGCGGGCGGAAGAAATGCGCAAGTTGTACGTGGCGGTGACCCGTGCCGAACAACAGCTTTACTTGGTAGGGACGGTAAAAAACATTGAAGCGGCCACTAAGCAATGGCGCCAAGTATTTACAACCGATGAACTAGTCTTGCCAGCGGCCGCGCGGACCAGTGCGAAAAGTCAACTTGACTGGGTCGGGATGAGTTTGATTCGCCACCCAGCGATGCGAGCTTATTGGGACGATGACCAGCCCAACCGAAGTTTGGCCGACAACCCGGCCAAGTTCACCGTTGAGTTGGGTGATGCGACCATCCTTGCCCCGGCCCAGCGACCGCACAAACGTGAGTCGCAGAAGAACGCAATCGAACGGGTTGAAGCACCGGTTGACGTTAACGTTGACCAGCTAACACGTGATCAGCTGCATAACTTGTTGAATTTTCACTATCGCTTTGAGACGTCGGCGGCGACAACGGCTTACCAATCGGTTTCAGAAGTTAAGCGGGTGTTCGAGGATCCGGATAACGCGCGGATGGGTACCAACCCGTTAGTGAGTGCTGACCGGGCGGCCACGACCCGCCGGTTTGTGACCGACGAGCTAGCGATGCCACAGTTTTTGCAGACCGTGCAAGCCCCCACGAGCGCTGAAGTGGGGAGTGCGACCCACTTAGTTTTGGAACAGTTGCCGTTAGATCAGCCGGTTGATGCACAGGTCGTTGCAACCACGATTGCCGGGTTAGTTGAAACCGGCGTCTTAACGGCAACTTTAGCGGCTAAAATTCGGACGGAAGCGGTCGTCGGTTTTTATCAAAGTGACCTGGGGCGGCAAATTTTAGCCGACCCGACCAAGGTTCACCGCGAAGTGCCGTTTTCGCTATTAATGCCGGCCCAGCAACTATTCGCTGATGTGAATCCCGACGAAAATACGAAGGTGCTGATTCACGGGATCATTGACGGGTATTTAGAGACGCCAGCCGGCCTAATTTTATTTGATTATAAAACCGACCACGTGCGCCACACGAGTGACTTGTTGGGTCGTTATGCTGGTCAAGTTAGACTTTACGCGGAAGCGTTGACGGTGATGTATCAACAGCCCGTCACGCAACAACTCTTGTACTCGTTGCCCCACCACGAATTTGTGGCGGTGCCCCAAAATGAATAGTTAATAAAAATAGTGTTGCCTGATTATCGGAAACGGCCGATAGTCGGGCAACACTATTTTTTATTTAAGCATTAATTGGTAGGCCAGCCGCTGGTCCGCCGGGTCGTCCGCCATGTAGACAATCCCGCGGTATTCAAAGCCAGCCTTTTTGATGATGTGTTGCATTCGCTGGTTTAATTGGTGGGTATCGATGCGGACCTGGTGAAAGCCGAGCTGGTAACTTAGCGTCATCAGGTTACTGAAAAAGAAGTCGGCCAAGTGTTGGCCGTGATAACCACTGGCAATTGAAATGCGGTGGATCGAAGTGTAGTGCGGATCCGCGGGTTGCCAAGCGCCTTGATAAATTTTGCCGTAGTTCGGATCGGCGGTCGTTTTCAGTGCGGCGGTGCCCGCAACCTGGCCGTCAACGATTAGGACCCAGGCAATGCCCGCGTCGATGTCAGCTTGTAAGTCGCTAGCCGCTGGGTAGGGGCCCTGCCACTGGGGGACGTGGTCGGTTGCTAAAATAGTTTTACCTTGCTGAATAATCGCGGTCATCTGTTTTAGATCAGCAGTGGTGGCCGCGCGTACAAATTTTGTCATACTAATTGCCCCTGTAAAATGGATGGCACCATTATAAGCCCAGACCGGTCGCCAAGTAAAACAGAATAGTGGGGTTTCAAGGATTAAAGCTTTATAATAAAAATAATTAAACTATGGGAGTGAAGCGTTATGAAAGTCTTTGTCATTGGTGCACACGGTCAAATCGGTAAGAAAATCGTTTCTAAGCTGGTTGCGCAGGGTGATCGGGTTTTTGCGGGAATTCGGCAACCCGACCAGGCGCAAGCCTTTGAGGATGCCGGCGCTGAAGCGGTTCAATTTAATTTAATGGCCCAACCGCACGAGCTCGCTGCTGCATTCAAGGGCATGGACGCCATCGTGTTCGCCGCTGGCTCGGGTGGTCAAACCGGTTATGATATGACGCTGATGATTGACCTAGACGGCGCGGTTAAGTCGATGGAAGCCGCCAAATTGGCAGGCGTCAAACGTTACGTCATCATCAGTGCGGAATTTACCCCCGACCGGGCGCGCTGGCCACGGGCGTTACAACCGTACTACGTGGCAAAATATTACGCTGATGAATGGCTGAAGACCCGGACTGAGTTGGCTTATACGATTCTCCAACCAGGTAGTTTAGTCAACGATGCTGGGACTGGCAAAGTCACGGTCAATCCGGACGCCGGCGGTGAAATTACCCGTGACGACGTGGCGACTTTTGCGGTGGCTACCTTGAAGACGCCGGCAACGATTGGTAAGACCATTGCGCTGATTAACGGCGAGACCCCGATTAAAGCTGCGGTTCAAGCATAAACTAAAAAAGTCAGGAAGGTGTTAGCCCTCCTGATTTTTTTGGTGCACGACGTGAATTAGGTAATCAATCGCCGTCTTAAGTTGGGGATAGCGGTGCCACGCGTACACTTTAATGAAGAGTCGTTGGAAAAGAAAGTAAAAGCCGTACGTGTCAATCGCACACAGCACGATGATGATCGAAGAGCGTCCGGGTTCGGCCCGGTAACTGGCGATGATTAAAAAAGAGACGAGCATTAGGCTGATGCAACTCACCAGTGCCAGTCCCCGTAACCGTTGTAAATCGCGGCGACTACGCGTAATCAGCCGTTGGATTTTTGCTGGAGCAGCTTGCCACAAGGCGTCTTCTAACGTGTTCAGTAAAATGAAGACGTCAAACGAGATGGCCAACGTTCGCCGAAATAAAATGTGCCCGCAAATTAGGATGAGTGATAAACAAACCGGTAACCAAAACACAGCAAAGCCTCCAGAGATTAAACGCGTCAGAATTAAAACATTAATAATTATCATAACATATCAACCTAACGGGGTTAATTACCTAAAAGTAAAACCGGCTGCCAGAATTTCTGACAGCCGGTTTTGCTATGAACCGTTTTGTTAGCGAACCCACTACTGGTTTTTATGATTAGCCCGGGTCCCTAACCAGTAGGCACCGATAGCTAATAAGATAATGAGTCCAATGACGCTAAATGAGCCGCCCATCCACATGAAGGGCATACCAGTATACCAGCCACACATCGCGGTCACCACCTTCTATTAACTAGAATTTAATTAATTATACTAGAGAAACCACTGTGAATAAATTGAAACGCATTCTTAGCGTAATTGTTGAAGTAACGCGTTCGTCTGCTGGTGGGTCAGTGGCAATAGGGGTAAGCGCGGTGCGCCGACTGGTATTTGTAAGGCGTTGAGGGCGGCCTTGACCGGCGCTGGCGACGGGTAACTAAAGAGGGCGGCCATTTTGGGGATTAAGGCCCGTTGGATCTGGCCGGCTTTACGCCAGTCGTTAGCAGCCAGCGCGGTTTCTACTTGAGTCATCTGGTCACCGAAAACGTGGCTGGCCACTGAAATGACGCCGGTCGCTCCGAGGATCCGGGCAGTCAACGTTTGGGCGTCTTCACCGGTAAAAACGGCAAAGTCAGCCGGACTGCCGTTGATAATAGCGGCGAGGTCGCTGTCCGAGCCGCACTGCTTGATGCCGATAATGCGCGGATTTTGGGCTAACGCTAACACGGTCGTCACGTTCATGTTGACACCGACTCGCCCGGGGATGTTATAGATGATAATCGGCAGGCCCCCTTGATCAGCGATGGCGGTAAAGTGGGCCAGCATGCCCGCTTGGTCGGGCTTGTTATACGGTGGAACGACCACTAAAGCCGCATCGATTCCGGCAATTTGACTCACCTTTTTGGTAAAGGCGATGCTAGCCTGGGTATTATTGGAACCAGTGTTGGCAATCACCGGTACCCGGCCGGCGACCAGGGTCGCCGTTTGCTTGAAGAGGGTTAATTTTTCGGTGTCGCTGAGGGTCGGTCCCTCGCCAGTCGTGCCGCCGACTAAGATGCCCTGGGTGTGGTGAGCCAGCAGGTGCTCGATCAGAACCTTTAAGCGGGTGAGGTCTAATTGTTGGTGGTCGTCGAACGGGGTGACCATGGCGGTAATTAGGTGACGGTTAGTGAATAACATGGTGATTTTCCTCCATTTGATTGATCCAGGTTGCGATGCGGTCAAGCGCGGTCGTCAACTTGGTGGAACTGGCCGCGTAGCTAAGCCGGACCCAGCCTTCGCCGGCGGTTCCAAACGCTGATCCCGGGATAACGGCGACGTGCGCTTGGTGGGCTAACTGGGTGGCGAATTGCCAACTGGTGCCGTTAAACCAACTTGGTAGTTGCACGAATACGTAAAACGCACCGGCCGGGTAAACGTAATTCAGACCAATTGCACCCAGCCGATTAGCGACTAGTTCGCGGCGTTGTTGGTATTTGGCGCGCATCCGTTGACCATCGTCAATGCCGTTCGTCAGGGCCTCAATACCGGCAGCTTGGGTGATTGAACTGGTCGAGGTGACTAAGTACTGGTGAGTCTTCTTCATTTCAGCGATTAACGGCTGGGGCGCCATGATGAATCCTAAACGCCAGCCGGTCATGGCGTGCGACTTGGACAGCCCGTTAATTGTCACCGTCTTTTCCGGGTAGAGGGTTGCAAAGGCGGTGTGGGGCTGGTCGTAAGTTAGCTCGCTATAAATTTCATCGCTGATGACGTACAGGTCGTGGGCGGCAATCACGGCGCGTAAGGCCAATAATTCAGTTCTAGTGTAGGTGATGCCGGTTGGATTAGTCGGGTAATTGAGAATGATGGCCTTAATTGGGGTGGTCGGCTGGCTGTTCAGTGCCCGTTCAAGGCTGTCTGCGGTCAGTTTAAAGCCGTTGGCGGTCGTGTCGACCGTAATCAACTTTCCCTGGGCCATGGCGACTAGTGGCGCGTAGCTTGCGTAGGCCGGCGTCGGGAGGAGCACCCCGTCACCCGGGTTAAGTAGTGTTAATAAGCTAGTGGCCACCGCCTCAGTAGCCCCAACCGTTGCTAAGACGTCGTTGGCGGCGTAGGTCAACCCGTAGCGGGTGTGGAAATATTGGCTGGCGGCGTGTTGTAGCTCGGCAAAGCCCATCAACGGTGAATAGTGGGTCCAATCATCACGAATTGCCCGGACGGCGGCGTCCTTAACGTGTTCGGGGGTGGCCAGGTCCGGTTTGCCGACCGTTAACTTAATGGTGTCGGCGCTTGACCCAATGGCTTCGTCGAAACGGCGAATTCCTGAAACTTGAATTGCTTGAATAATCCGGTTAGTGTCCATGTGATGACTTCCCTTCGTTATGATTATTGCCTATAATAGGGGCTAATTGACCGGATGAAAAGTGACACTTTTATTAAAAATGAAAGGACAGTTTGCAAATGCGATTAGACCGTAACGCGCCCACGCCGCTATATTTACAACTTTACCAGCAACTACGCGATGATTATGCGCCGCAACGTGCCGCGCAGCGCCTGTGGTCGATTCGAAAGATGGCGCAAAATCTAGGGGTGTCGAAAACGACCGTTGAACAGGCCTACGAACAGTTGCGGGCAGAGGGGTACGTCTATACCGTTCCGGGGAGCGGGTATTATTATCAGGATCTCCAGCATTGGCCCGCCGAGATAGCGCCGCGACAAGCGTTACCCGCGTTTCAGCCCCCCGCAACGTGCCGGTTTGACTTTCGCTACGGAACGACCGAACGGCTGCCGGCCAGTTGGAACGCTTGGAAGAAAGCGGTCCGTGAAGCGCTACGGCGAGCCGAACGTACGCCGGATTATTACCCGAACGCGCAGGGCTTACGGGCGTTACGCGACCGGTTAGCGGACTTTTTAAAAACGACTCGCGGTGTCAGCTGTGATCCGGAACAAATTGTGATCACTACCGATGCAAAGGCCGGCTTAAGTACGCTGCTTAGTATTTTACCGGCGGGGACGGTTGGCTTGGAAAACCCGGGTTACCGCGGCCTATCCCAGTTAGCTACTAGTTTCGGGCACCGGCCGGTTCAACTTCCAGTAACGACGACCGGTGTTGATTTAGCGGCGGTGGTGCGGCAAGCGCCGGACGTGGTGTATACGACGCCGGCGCACCAGTTTCCACTGGGTTACACCCAACCGGTGGGCCAACGCTTGGAATTATTAAAGTGGGCGGCGGAGCAGCATAAGTTGATTGTTGAGGATGACTACGATAGTGAGTACCGCTATAACGTTCATCCGTTACCCGCGTTGCAATTGTTAGCAACGGCGGATCAAGTGGCTTATCTTGGAACCTTTTCACGCGGCATCGACGCCACGCTACGAATGGGTTACCTGGTTTTGCCGCTGCACTTAGTGGCCCGTTACCACCAACACTACCGTTACCGCGAAGCCCAGGTAGCGGGGCTACTCCAACAAGCGATGCTGACTTACTTTGAAAACGGGGCTTATTACCGCCACCTGAGCCGTAGTCGCGCCGTTAACCGCCAAAAGTATCAGCGGGTCAGTCAATTACTGGCCACTACGCCGGCGATTACCCCGATTACGACCGGCGCCGGCTTGCACCTCGTGGTTCGAATTAAGGGCATTGAGCAGGCCGAGTTGTTGGCAGCCCTGACCAAGGTCGATATGCGCATTTACCCGTTGGATTCTAATTGGCAAGCGATGCCAAGCCACGACTATTATTTGTTGGGGATTGCCGGGTTACCGTTAGCCACGTTAACGGCGGGGGTCCAGCGCTTGATTCAGGTTTGTGAACAGTTATTAGCTCACTAAAAAACGCTCCGACCAAAACTAATCGGAGCGTTTCGCATAAGTATTCAATTATTGTTTGTAAACCCATTCATGACCATCTTTAGCCAATAATTGGTCGGCGACTACCGGTCCCATTGACCCTGGGCGGTAGTTCGGGAAGTCGGGCGTATGTTCGTCCCAATACTTTTGAATCGTATCGACAAACTTCCACGAATAAGCAACTTCTTGCCAGTGGGTAAAGTTGGTTGCGTCGCCGTTTAAAGCGTCGTGAATGAGGCGTTCGTAGGCTTCCGGACTGTTGGCGGTGGCGGCGGAATCGTGGGCAAAGTTCAAGTTGACCGGATTGGTTGCGAAGCCTTGGCCGATTGCCTTAGCGTTCATCCGTAATTCGAAGCCTTCGGTAGGTTCCACCTTGATCGTTAAGACGTTGGATTCGAGGCTCGTCTTGGCATCGCCGTTTTCGCGGACGTCATCGTGGTTAAAGATGTTTAGCACCGGCCGCTTAAAGACGATGTCGATGCGGGTAAACTTGTCTGCTAAGCGTTTCCCGGTGCGGACGTAGAACGGCACCCCTGACCAGCGGTAGTTATCGATCATGATCTTACCGGCCACGAAGGTATCGGTGTTGGATTCTGGCGAAATCTTATCTTCATGACGGTAGGCCTTGACGCCATCCGCCGCCGCGTATTGACCGCGGACAAAGTTAGTGGCGACTTCTTCCGGCTTGAGGGCCCGGATGCTACGCAGGGCCTTAACTTTCTCAACGTCGATATCCTTCTCGGTAAACTCGACCGGTTGTTCCATCGTCAGCAAACTCAAAATTTGTAAAATGTGGTTTTGCACCATGTCGCGGAGGGCGCCACTATTATCATAATAAACGGCCCGTTCTTCCACCCCAAGTTTTTCACTTAAAGTGACTTGCACGTTTGAAATGTAGCGGTTATTCCAAAGCGATTCCCAGATGTTGTTGCCGAAACGAATTGCCGAAATGTTTTGAATCATTTCCTTACCTAGGTAGTGGTCAATACGGTAAATTTGGTTTTCGTTAAAGGTGGCCGTCAACTGGTCGTTAAGTTCCTTGGCGCTTTCGAAGTCGTGACCAAACGGCTTTTCGATGATGACCCGGTTAAAGCCGTTAGTCGTCAAGATGCTTTCGGAACGCAGGTGTTGAGCAATCGTGCCGAAGAAGTTCGGCGCCATGGCCAGGTAGAAAATCCGGTTGTCCTGTAAGCCGTACTGGGCGTCAAGCTTTTCGGAGAGTTTCTTTAAGGTCACATAATGTTGGGCATCGGTGACGTCGTGAGATTGATAATAGAAGTGGGAGGCAAATTTAGTCACGGTTGCGGGATCCGCTTTCAGGTCAGCAATGGCATCGGCAACGACCTGGTGATAATGTTCGTCGGTCCACGGCCGCCGAGCGGTTCCAATGACCGCGAAGTGTTCCTGTAAGTAACCTTTTTGATAAAGCTTGAACAGGGACGGATAGAGTTTACGTTGAGCCAAGTCACCAGTACCACCAAAGATGGTGAATAAGGCAATTTTTTCTTTACTCATTCATTTACCTTCTTTACTAAAAATATATTTATAAAAGGGTGTTAGTTAGTTGAAAGTGTTCGTCACACTATCAATATTAAGCCATAAGTCAGTTTGGTCAATTATAATGCATTCTGACCAATTTACGGCGACTTACTTTTTTGGGAACGCCCGTTTTAGTTCCCGTTCGGTCGCCACGTTTTGAATAATCAAGCCGATTCCGAGCGCTACGGCTTGCAGATTAACGCTTTGCAGTCCAGCAATGTTAAAAATTCCGCCAGCGATGGCGCCCAGAAGTAGGATGGTAAAAACTTCGATTCCAAACATGGAATAGAAGTTCTGCGCAAAGCGCCAAGCCTCCTCACTTTGGATGGCCCGCCGTGACATGTAGCCGGCGAACGAATGCATTTTTGGCACCCGGACGCGCTGGTAGATCCAGATAATTAAAATCACGGCGTAGGCGGTGATAAAGCCCATATTATCGGTCAACGATTGTCACCTCATTTTCAAGTTGGCCACGTTAGAACGTTTAAGAACATTATAGCAATCATTTAGCCGGCTAGTCGATACCTAGGCTTGAAAACCTGAACGATTATTTCATCGGTTTTTCATAAGCGTCGTAATCAGGCCGTATTAATCGCATGATTGCCGGCTGATTGGTCCGAAACGCTAGATAGGCGAACGCACGTTAACGGGGTATACTAAGAGTTAACCAATAACGATTTTTTAAAAGGGGATGTCATTATGAGTAACTATCGCGAAGAGGCCGACACGTTGGGACCGGTCCAAATTCCGGCAACCGCACTTTGGGGTCCGCAGACTGAACGCAGTCGGCATAATTTTCCGCACGGACCGTTGATGCCGGTTCAAGTCATTCGGGCGTTATTACGAATTAAAAAGGCCGCGGCCGGCGTTAACCTGACGTTGGGCGGCCTACCCGCTGTCAAGGCGGACTTGATCGACCAAGCGGTGGCGCGGTTACTAAAGTTGGACGACGACTCGCTAATGGCCGATTTTCCGCTGCACGTTTACCAGACGGGGTCGGGGACCCAGACCAATATGAACGTCAACGAAGTGCTGACCCACGTGGCGGGCAAGCTTGATCCACAAACGGCGCTGTCACCAAACGACGATGTTAATCAGTCGCAAAGCTCCAACGACGCCTTTCCAACAGCAATGAACATCGCGGCGAGTCAGGCATTATTACCGCTGCAAGCGGCTGGTGAAACGCTCGTTAAGGCTTTAAAGGAGAAGCAGGCGACCTACTGGCGGACGGTCAAAATTGGCCGCACCCATTTACAGGACGCCACGCCGTTGACGTTTGGCCAGGAAATCAGCGGCTGGGTCAGCACGTTAACGCACGATTTAAGCTACCTCGAGCAGCTGCGTCCGCACCTCTTAGCCTTGCCGATTGGCGGGACCGCCGTTGGGACTGGCTTAAACGCCGCGCCGGAGTTTGCGGGTGCGATGACGGCCAGCTTAAGTCGGGCGTATGGGACGGAGTTTGTGCCGGCCGACAACGACTTTGCCGGCTTGGCGGCCCATTCTGAATTGACGGTCGTTCACGGTGCGTTGAAGACCTTGGCGGCCGACCTGATTAAGATTGGTAACGATATCCGTTTCTTAGCCAGCGGCCCGCGGGCGGGGTACGGGGAACTGACGATTCCGGCCAACGAACCGGGGTCGTCGATCATGCCCGGTAAGGTCAACCCCACCCAGGTCGAAGCCTTAACGATGGCGGCGGCCCGGGTGATGGGGAACGATACGACGATTAGCTTTGCGGCCAGTCAGGGGAACTTTGAGATGAACGTCTACAAGCCGGTCATCATCAGCGCCTTTCTGGAATCTGTGGACATCCTGACCGGGACAATCACCGGTTTTACGACTAAATTGGTAGCCGGTTTAACGGCGAATACCGAACGGATGCGGGCACTGGTCGACCAGTCGTTGATGACGGTGACGGCCTTGTCGCCACACATCGGCTATCACCAGGCAGCGGAAATTGCCCAGCTGGCAGAGCGGGACGGGTCAACGTTACGGACCGCGGCCCTGAAGAGTGGTTACGTGAGCGCGGCCGACTTTGAGCGCTGGGTCGACCCACTCGCCATGACGAATATTGATCGGTAAACTAGAAAAATTGGTGAAATGAATGCAAAAAGAAGTTCAGCTGCGGTGGTTATTCATCGCTAACCTGCTTAATAACGCGGGCGCAGCGTTCATGTGGCCGTTGACGACGGTCTACATGCATAATTATTTGAAACAAAGTTTGACGTTTTCGGGGGTCGTGCTGTTTTTGATGTCGCTCGCGATGATTGCGGGGAACTACGTTGGCGGGCGGTTGTTCGACCACTGGCGGCCGTATTGGGCAGCCATTCTTGGCGGCACCATTTCCACGTTGACGTTAGCTGGTCTGATTGTTAACCACGGACTGTGGGCCTACGCCGGTGGGTTAATCATCGTTGGCTTTGGTGACGGGATCAGCATGACCGTGGTTAACGCATACGCGGCCACGGTGACCAGCCGTTCCAACCGTTACGTCTTTAACATGCTTTACTTGGCCCTAAACGTGGGGGTGGTCGTGGGAACGCTCTTGGTCGGTTACTTACTGGACCTGGGGATTAGCGTGGTTTTCATGGTGACGACGGCCTGCTACCTCGGCTTGATGGCCATCGTCTTGAGTCGTTTCAACGTTGAGCCAGAGCGTCAAGGGAGCCATCCGCAACGACCGCGAACCCAGGATACAACCCCAGCGCGACAACGCCAATTGATTTGGCTCATTGCGTTGATGATTTTTACCATCTATTTGAGTTACGCGTTGTGGGAGAGCATCCTGTCCGTGCATATGACCAACCTTGGGATTCCGTTTCGGCGCTACAGTGAGGTTTGGACCCTGAACGGCATTTTGATCATTATTAGTCAGCCACTAGTCGCGTTTTTCAACGAACGTTTCAAGATTGGGACCCAGGTCGGGATTGGCATCACGTTATTTGCCTTGTCATTTCTGGGACTGGTTTTTGCCCGCCAGTACGTTGACTTTATCGTCATCATGGTCGTTTTGACGATTGGTGAAGTCATTGGCTTGCCAATCGCACCGGCCTGGGTCGATGACATGGCGGCTAGTGATCAGCGCGGCAAGTACCAGGGCCGCTATAACATGGCACTGTCGTTAGGTCGGGCGGTCGGCCCGCTATTTGGTGGCATGATGGTGGCGACCTTTACGTACTCAATCCTCTTTTTCACGGTCACGGTGATGATGTTAGCCGCGTTGAGCCTGGTTTTATGGCGGGCCAAGTGCGGCCACTTGTTAAATGGTTAATCAAGCTAATTAAAAAATACCGTTCAGAAAATTTAATTTCTGGACGGTATTTTTGATTACTGACGGTTGTAGGCTGCTAGCCGTTCCTTCATCACGTTGTAGACCCGTTCGGTATCCACCGAGGTCCCCCGTAATTCGTAGTCGGCAATTAAGTCGGTATCAAGTTGTTCCGCGTAGCGCCGGGCGGTTAAGCAGTACTGCTCGTTGAAGTTGCGGTTACCACTACCAACGACGCCGAGACAAAGCCGCGGGTTCTGGTCGTAGTTTAAGTATTCACCTAAAACGTTGGTCATCAGTTCCTTAACGCCGTTATCGACGCCGTTGCCGCCATCTAGGTAGGTCGGAACGAAGGCGAAGTACGGTTTGGTTTCAATGGCGAAGTCAGTTTGTTCACTAACTTCTTTCAAGGTGATCAACGGGTTACTTTCATCGGCCGCGTGCTGCGTTTTGGCGTAATCTTGCAGGCCGTTCACGAACGAACGGGTATTACCTTCAATTGAAATAAAAATAATATTAATATTTGGTTCACTCAAGGGCGGTTCCTCATTTCTCTTTGACATGTAGCTTTAGTTTACCCTGTGGCACATTGTTTTGCAAACGACTTCATTCGGTGATTACGGCGAAAAAAGCTCCGCGCGCCACTGGTTAAAGTGAATCGCACGGAGCTCTTAAATAAAGCAAGGTTAACGTAACTTAATCTTCGGGATCGGTCGGCGCTTGCGGCGTGCGTTCGCTGACTTCGAACCAGTTGATATAGGCGTTCTCAAAGTCGAGCGCTTTAAAATCAAAGTTACCGATTTGGATGGTATCGCCGGCCTGAATTTTGGGGAAGTTGTCCAAAATGTAACCCGTTAAGGTCACCACGTCGGAGTCCTCAAATTCCTGGAGGTCGGTCTTAAAGTACCGTTCAAAGTCGTAAATCGTCATTTTACCACTGATATGGAAGGTCCCGTCGGGTTGCTTTTCGATGTACTCGTTAGAAACGTTGTCGATTTCATCGTTGACCGTTCCGAAGAGCTCTTCATAAATGTCTTTATCAGTGACGATTCCGCTGGTCCCACCATATTCGTCAACCACGACGACGATGGGAGTCTGCTTATCGATCATTTTTTGTAAAATGGCCTGAATTGGGGTGGTTTCGGGAATCGTGATGATGTTCCGCAACAGTTTGTTGATGCGAATATCATCGTCAACTTCCCCTTGACGAATCAAATCATAGTTGTAAACGTAACCTAAAATCTTATCCTTATCATTATTGGCAACCACCGGTAAGCGACTAAACCGCTTCTGTAAGTAAACGCGGATAGCCTGTTTAACGGTGTCGTTGATGTCAATGACGACCAACTGGGTCCGGTCGATCATGATATCCTTCGCAATTTTATCGTTGAATTCAAACGCCCGTTCCATATAGAGGTAGTCGTTGCGTTCTAGCTCACCGCCGGAGACGGCGTTGCGCGATAAGTTGAGAATTTCAGCTTGTGAGTAGACGTCGTTATCTTCGTTAGCAACTGGAATTCCCAGCATCTTAACTACGCCGGCCGATGACACGTTCAGTAACCAGACGAAGGGGTAGAAGACAACGTGGAACCACCGTAACGGGGTCGTGATGACCGCCATTACTTTTAGCGGCATGTCGATCGCAATATTTTTCGGCACGATTTCGGTCAGTACGACTTCTAAGTAGGTCAACAAGAAAACCCCGATGATGATACTGATCGCCCGTAACACGGAAGTGGAAATCGACAAGTTAAAGACGCTTAATAATTCCAAAACAAAGTGTTCGGTGGTCTGTTCACCGATCCAACCTAAAATGATCCCGGCAACCGAAACCCCAACTTGGGTGGTTGATAAGTATTCATTTAAGTTGTGAACCATGTGGAGTGAGGTTGCAATCCGTTTAGAAGGCTTATCGCGTTTCTTTTGCTCCTCTTCTAAGGCACTGGGGCGTGTTTGAACTAAAGCGAATTCGCTAGCCACGAAAAAGGCGGCCACGCAAAAGGTGATGACAATAATGACTAAATTTGTAATGATTTGGCCATTGTCCATAGAGTCCAAAGAAACATTCCTCATTTCATAATTTTTAGTTACTTTTAGTATAACGCGAACGCGCAAATAAGGATAGTTACGATATTTTGCATTCGATAACCGATAGTTAACGTTTGGCGGGAATGGTGCTATAGTGAACGTATACCAAGTAAAGGGAGATCTTTTGTGATGCCAGTAGAAACGAAAACTAAGATTCATGAGGATTCGAAGAAATTGGTTTATCAAGATAGTGATGTTAAAAAAGCGATGGACTTAATCCGTGACCGCGGTTATGTCACCCGCGAAGACTGGGCCTAGAATAAAAAGTGTACAAGTTAAATAGAGACTCTGATTTAGTATAATTAAGGAAGTAAATTGGAGGATCAAATAATGACGAAGCACAGTTAT
>NZ_BJDZ01000014.1 GCF_005405405.1 Lactiplantibacillus plajomi | reverse complement strand
GTCCTCCTTGTAAGTAAGTTGTGGTGACTATATTTTACAAGGACTCAGGCTGTGAGTCTTCTTTTTGATCATTTGTTGCACTTCAATTGTAAATTCGTCAAGTTAAAAAATAAATTGGCAGTCGTTACCGTAATTAATTATGAGTAACCGGTCACGGTTAACGTGCGTCGTAAATTGAAAAAATATACAATAAATTTACCAATTATTTACCAGCTGTTTACACTGGATTGTTAGGCTAAAGCCAATTTAATTAGTTGATAATCACTAACTATTAACTGAGTTAAAAATGGGGGACATGATGGAACGAACACGGGACAAGGTTTTGGGAACGTTATACGGTCAAGCGGTGGGCGATGCGTTCGGAATGCCGACCGAGTTGTGGCCGGTTGAAACACTCCGAACGGTGTTTGCGACACCGGTTACGGATTTTGAAGCGGGTCCGCGGACCAATTCGATTGCGAAAAATTATCAGCGCGGTCAGTATACGGATGATACCGGTCAGGCGTTGGCCTTATTGGATGGACTGATTACCACCAATTGGGTGCCGAATCAGGCGGAATTAGCCCGCCAACTCATTGACTCGGCGACGGCGGCCGATGCGTGGAACCAAAATATTTTGGGTCCTAGTAGTAAGGCAGTGCTTTTAGCGTTGAAGGACGGGCGTGACGCCCAGCAGATTACGGATCAAGCGGTCACCAACGGGGCAGCGATGCGGATTGCGCCGCTGGGGGCGTTATTTACGCCGCCCCAATTAGACGACTTGGTGCGGTTAGTCACGCGGGTGACCCGGACCACTCATTCCAGCGACGTTGCCTTTGGCGGCGCCTGCTTGATTGCAGCGAGTGTGACGGCGGCGATGGCCGATTACGCGTGGGACGACTTGGTGAGTTACGCGTTACGGGCCTGCCACTTAGGGTACCAGTTAGGGGCACCAACTTGGGCGGCTAAGTTGCCAGCACGGGTCAACTTAGCGCTCGACCTAGCGCGGCGGTACCGTGGGGACGCCGCGCGCTTCAGCCAAGCAATCTATGAAGTGGTCGGCACCGGTACGGCACTAACGGAGAGCGTACCGGCGGCTTTAGCCATCGCGTACTATACCCGCGACGTGCAGGATTGTGCTATTATGTGTGCCAATCTGGGTGGCGACACTGACACGATTGGTGCGATGGCGACCGCAATTTGTGGGGCTAAAACGGGGGTGGCGGCCTTTCCGGACGGCTGGTGCCGGTTAATTGACCGCCAAAATCCGGAACACGACTTACGGGGTTATGCACAACAGATTTTACAGTACTAACTAAAATAGTTATTTGGGGGAAACGGTAACATGGAAAAAGAGATGGTTAAAGTACCAACGGCGGATAAGACGTTAACGCCCAGCAAGTTATTTTATAACTGGTTTGCGGCTAATGTCGGTATTATGGGGTTTGTGTTTGGGGCGATGATCGTCGCCTACCATTTATCATTTGGTCAAGCAATTTTTGCATCGATCATTGGGGGGTTATCATTTTTAATCCCGGGCTGGGTCGCAATGATTGGCCAGCGCGAAGGGGTGACGACTTTCAAGCTCAGTCGGGCGGCTTACGGTGCGCACGGTAATAAGATTCCGAACGCCATCGCCTGGTTCAACATGGTCGGCTGGCTGGCGGTAAACGTGATTACGGGAACGTTACTGTTGATTTCGATGTACGGTGTGCTGAACATTCCGAAAAACGGGCTGACCCGGGCCATCGCACTAATCATTTTTGGTGGTTTGGTGTTGCTGTCAGGACTGCTGAAAGAGGCCACCCTAGGGAAGATTCAAACGTGGTTAAGCTATATTTTTGGCGCCTTAACGGTCGTCATTTTAATTTTCTTCCTGGTTAAAGCCAACTGGCAGGCGGCGCTCAGCTTACCGAGTGGGAGTTGGGTCAGTGGCGTATTACCAGCGATCAGTATCGTTGCGGCCGGTTCGGGGATTTCCTGGTCAATGGCGGCGGCTGACTGGGGGGCTTACGTCAAACCGGGTACCAGTGCCAAAGCAACTTTTTGGAGTACGACCCTGGGTGGTGCCGTTCCGTTGATCTTACTAATGGCGGGGGGCGTGCTGCTCAGTACGATCGAACCGTCACTAGCCACGACCGGCGATCCGTTCGGCGTCATGTATTCAGCGTTACCAAGTTGGTTTGGGGTCATTTACTTCTTAGTCGCTGCCGGGGGACTCGTCCCGCAATGTATCGTGTCGTTACGCTCGGCCCGGATCAACTTAGCGACGATTGGCATTCGCGTTTCGCAACCGGTCTCGCTAACGATTCACGGTTTGATCGTCATTTTAATTCCGATTTACGTGCTGTTTATTTCGGAAAACTTCCTCGCTAATTTTGAAATTTTCTTGAGTTTCTTAGGCATCTGCTTGGCCAGCTGGGTCGCAATTTTCTTATGTGACAGCGTGATGTTCCGGCAGCACGGCTACGCCGAAGACTTAATGGCGGCTAACAGTCGGGTGCACTATAACTGGGGCGGCATCGTGTCGTGGATCATCGCGACCGTGACCGGCTTTCTCTTTACGAACAACGCAATTTGGACCGGTCCGTTTGCCCGTGGGATTTTTAAGGATAATAGTTTAGGCGTGTTCGTTGCGGCGGTAGTCGCCATTCTTTGCATGTTCGTGGCTAAACTGCAGGCGAAAACTGCAACGAAAGCGGTTCGCTCATGAAACGGGCGCTAGTTGTCGGGGCCGTCTTCGTTGACGTGGTCGTGAACGTGCCGGCGTTACCGCAATCGGGTGGCGACGTTACCGCCGAACCGGTCAGCACCGAATTAGGTGGTTGTGCCTATAACGTTCACGGGGCGTTGCGGGCGGCTGGTAGTTCGGCCGATCTATTCGCACCGGTTGGAAACGGCCAGTACGCTGACCTGGTGCGGCGCACCCTTCAGCAACGCCAGGTGGCGCTACAGTTACCGGTCACTGGCGCCGATAACGGTTGGGACTTAGCGATGGTCGAACCGGACGGGGAGCGGACCTTTTTGACGGTTAACGGCATTGAACAGTGCTGGCAACCGGAGTGGTTCGTCAACTTAGACTGGACGCGGTACGACGCGGTTTATTTGAGCGGTTATGAAATGGAACGGCCCGATTCGGCGCGGGTGATCTTGGCTGCGTTGGCGCAACGCCAGTCCGGAGTTGACCTATTCTTTGATCCGTCACCGCGGGTGGCTGAATTGTCGGCTGCCATTTTGGAACAACTTTTACAACCGGGAACGGTCGTGCATTGTAACGAAGCGGAACTAGCCGTATTAGTGCCGGGCGTTGAGCGGTTAGCGGACCAGTTAACCGCCCTGTATACCCGCACGCGGCGGCCAGTGGTCGTTACCCGTGGTCGGCAGGGAACCTGTTACTACGATGGTAGTCAAGTCCGGACGATCGCGGCGGAAACGGCCACGGTGGTCAACACGGTCGGTGCGGGTGATACCCACTGTGGCGGGCTGATGGCCGGACTGTTAGCGGGTTTGGATTGGCCAGCGGCGGTGCGACAGGCCAATCAGTTGGCGGCTAAGGTCGTCCAACAAACCGGTGGCTGTTTATAATGGGGAAAAGTGCGTAATTGAAACGTGCCGCTTACGAGTTGTCCACTGTGGATAACTCGTAAGCGGCACGTTTTTGATCTTCTGGTTACTGACAGGTTCCGTTACATTAGGTGCTAATAATAACTTGTTAAGTAATTGTAAAATTTGTAAAATTATATAATATTTGTAATCTTTCCGTAATAATGCGTGTATACTACTAGACGTACGAACAAGACCGGGTGAGTTCCGGTTACACTAAGGGGAGATCATTATGAAAAAAATTATGATTGCATTAACAAGTTTGGTGGCCGTTACCACGTTAGGTACCACCGTTACCGTACCAACTAATGGGGTCGTTACGGCGCAGGCCGCAACTAAAAAGGTCAAAAGTCCGAAGTTGTCGGTCAAGGCACTTTATAGCGGGACCAAACAAGTGAAGGGGACCGCAACCAAGGGATCCAAGATCACCGTTAAGGCGACCAAAAATGCTAAAAAGACGTTAGGCAAAGCCACGGCTTCGAAAACCGGTAAGTATACGGTTAAGTTGAAGAAAACGCTGAAAACCTCACAACGGGTTTACGTTTACGCAACGAACCCGAAGACGAAGGCTTATTACTATGAAATTATTCACGTCCAGGCTGCCAAGCAAGTTGCTACTAAGAAACAAAGAGTAACGACGAAGACGAAGGCTACGACTAAGAAGAAAGCTGTTACCAAGAAAAAGGCCGCAACTAAAACGACTAAGAAAGCCACCACTAAAAAAGCTGCGGCTAAAACAACCGAGAAAGCTACGAAAGCCACAACTAAAAAGAAGGCTGCAACCAAGTCGTTCGACATCAAGGCGCCCGCGGGGACTTGGAAGTCGAACAAGGATAAGCAATATCAACAAGTTTGGTCCTTCAGCACCAAAAAGGGCTTTAACCAGAAACTCTACAAGAACGGCAAAAAGGTAAAGACCTTGGTCGCGTACGCTAACTACCAAGCCCACGCCACTAAAACGGCTAACGTTTGGAAGTTAACGTATCAAGCCAAGGGTCAAAAGCGGCACACGGTTTATATGCGCTACACGTCAGCCAAGAGGTTTAAGCTGGTCAACGCTAAAAACAAGGTTGTTAAGACCAAGGCCGGCGTAGCCCCAGCGACGAGTTGGACCTTTACTAAGTAATTGACAAGTAAAAAGCCAGTCGGGATTGACCGACTGGCTTTTGCTTTTCGCGTTGGCGAACGGTCACGCTGACGGTGTCGCCAATCGTTTTTCCAAGTGCCGTGCGGATGTCCTTGCGAACGCCGAGGATGTAGGCGATACTACCGTCGGGGTGGTGGACCCCCATGTTGACGATCGAGCCGTCGTACGGCTGATCGTCAAAGGTGGCGTGAACTTTGACGCGCCCGCGCCCGAATTCTTGACGGAGATCGTACGGAAAGATGACGTAGGCGCCGCCCTTGCCTACGGTGGCGGCTTGAATGGTGGCGCTAAATTGATAGGTTTTCATCAGTTGAACTCCTTTTTAGACTTAGAATACGCTGCACCACTTAATTTCACAAGCATGGTAAACTGAAACCATGAAAGGGGTGGCGTTAGATGACAAAAGTAACGCTCGATAACGACTTAATGACGATCCTTGAACGCAAGGGCCTAACTAATCGTCAACTGGTGTTGATCACCGATGACGGTGGCGGTAAGTATTCCTTGCACGGCGGGGCGTGCTCGATTGGGACCAAGTTTACGCTGATCGTATTGGATCAACCCGACCCGGATTACCCGGTGCGGTTGAGCAACGACCGTGGTCTGAACTTATGGACGTCGAACTACGACCTGATGTTTCTCACTCAGGGCGTACGGATGGGCTACCGGCAAGGGCGCATCTTTATTAAAGATGACGCTCACGTGCTTGACCGTGCCGTCCAGATTGCCGATGGCGCCGCGGTGTTAGCGGCGTTTGACCAGGGGACGACCCCGGATCAGGCTGGTTGTTAACAAACCACGCAAATAAATATTCAGCGGCGGGTAATCGTGTTACGGTGGAACCGTTGATGGTCATGAATTTCACGAAGGAGTGTGTTAAGTAAAATGCGTCAAATTAATCTCGGTGGACAGCAGTTGCCAGTTTCAGCGGTAGCGTTAGGAATCATGCGGATGGTTCGGCTTGATCCGGCCGCCGCAACCAAGGTATTGGAAGAAGTCCACGATTTAGGCATTAACTTTATCGATGCGGCCGACATTTACGGTAACGGTGAATCGGAGCGAATCTTCGGTCAGGCGTTGAAACAATCTAAGTTGAACCGCGACGACTTCTTTATTCAGTCCAAGGGGGGCATCGTGCTTGACCCGAAGCGCAGTTCCGGTGAATTGGTGTTCGGTCAGCGCTACGATTTTTCGAAGCAGCATTTGATCGAGACGGTCGATGGGATTTTGCAACGAATGCAGATCGACTACTTGGATAGCTTTTTACTGCACCGACCGGATCCGTTGATGGACCCCGCGGAAGTCGCGGCGGCATTTGATGAACTGCAGGCGGCGGGTAAGGTGCGCCACTTCGGGGTCTCCAACTTCAACCCGATGCAGGTCGAATTTTTGCAATCGGCGCTGAGCCAACGGTTAATGATCAACCAATTACAATTTGGTGTGATGCACACCGGTCCGATTCAGTTTGGGTTGCACACTAACATGCAGGATGACGCCAGCGTGAACCACGATGGCGAAATTATCGAATACTCGCGCCTGCACCACATGACGATTCAGGCCTGGTCACCATACCAATACGGTATGTTTGCCGGCACCTTTATCGATAACCCGAAGTTCCCTGAACTTAACCAGAAGTTGCAAGAACTTGCGGACAAGTACGGCGTGACTAAGAACGCGATCGCAACGGCTTGGATTATCCGCCACCCCGCAAAAATGCAGGTGATTTTAGGGTCAATGAACCCGCAACACTTGGCGGAAAGTTGTGCCGGTGCTGATGTGACGTTGACCCGTCAAGAGTGGTACGACGTCTACTTTGCGGCCGGCAACGACTTACCATAAAGATTAAAGTTCAGAAAGCTGAATTTAATCTTAGCCCTTTACAAGCCAAAAAATTGGTGTTAGATTAAGAACCATTAAATATCAATGAGAAAATAAATAAACGCAATGATCAGGAAAGTAACGTTGTCGCTGTTACCCAGAGAGGCCCGGTTTGGTGGAACGGGCTTAACGGCCGCAACCGCGAAAATCCCCTGATCGTGGTAAGCACGAACCTTTGGCCAGTGCTTAATGGCGGCATCCATTATCTTGCTAGCGTATCGTGGGGTTCCCACCGTACGTGAATTAAGGTCATTTTTGAATGACAAAGCATAGGTGGTACCGCGGCGACGCCCTATATAAATCAAGTAATTGGTTTATGTAGGGCGTTTTTTATTTCTCAAAATTTATTTTGGAGGGATTTTTTATGCAAACGGGTACGCATTTGTTACAACTAAAGAACGGGTTTCGCTTATTTACGCGAACGGTCGGGCACGGGCCGGTGAAATTGCTGTGTCTACACGGTGGTCCCGGCAGTAACCATACCGAATTTGAGAACTTTGCCGCCGAACTCGGTGAGGATCGGGTTCAGGTGACGATGTACGACCAACTCGGCTCCTTTTTCTCGGACCAACCGGACTTCAGCCGACCGGAAAATCAGCACTATTTAACCCTCGACTATTACTTGTCCGAATTAGAGGAGGTCCGTCAACAACTCGGCCTCGACCAATTTTACCTACTCGGGCACTCCTGGGGCGGCTTATTGGCGCAGGAATACGCCTTGAAGTACGGTCAGCACTTGAAGGGGCTGGTCATCATGAGCATGATCGATAACATTGGCGAGTACACGCCGCACGTCAACGCGTTGCGCGAAAAAATCTTAACGCCCGCCCAGGTCAGCTATATGCAGGGCGTTGAGCGCGCCGAGGCCTTCGATGACCCCGAGTACCAGCACCTGGTTGACGTGTTGAACCGCCACTTCGTCTGTCGCCACCCGGAAAACGGGCCGCGCCAACTCGTGCCGACGACCGCGACCGCCGTTTATAACCACTTTCAGGGTAATAACGAGTTCGTGATGGTCGGGACGTTAAACGGCTGGGACCGCCGCCAGGACCTGCACAAGATCACGTTGCCGACGTTGCTGATGTTTGGGGAGTACGACACGATGCCGCTGGCGGTTGCCCGCCGGATGCAGCGGACCTTACCACACGCCCGCTTAGTGTTGACGCCGGACGGGGGCCATTGTCACAGTGTTGATAACCCGAGTGCCTTTTTCCACAACTTGGGGCAATACTTAGCCGACGTTGAAAACGACCAGTTCACGACTTACTAGTGGGGGGACATACATATGAAAAAAGCACAATCCGTAACGTTACTTAGCAGTTTATTGCTTTTGGCCGGCGCACTCGCCGGTTGTGGCAATGCCAGTGCCCAGTCCAAGCAGCAGACCTTGCACCTGATGCAGGATACCGAATTACAATCACTGGATACGTCGAACACCGCTCAACTGACCCAGTGGAACGTCCTTCAGCAATCAATGGAAGGCCTTTACCGGATGAACGCCAATAACAAGGTCGTCGGTGCGATGGCGACCAAGGTGGTTAAACCGACTAACAATGGTAAGACCTACACCTTCCACCTCCGTAAGAACGCAAAGTGGAATAACGGCGATGCCGTGACCGCCCAAGACTTCGTGACCGCTTGGCGCCGCTCGGTCAGCTCAACGTCGACGTCCGGGTACAGTTATATTTACGAAGGGATTAAGAATGCCGAACAGATTTCCGCCGGTAAAAAGCCAACCAGCACGCTGGGCGTCACCGCGGTTAATCAACATACGTTGAAAGTGACCCTGTCGCGGGCGATGCCGTACCTAGATAAGATGTTGACGATGCCGGCCTTCTTCCCACAAGATCATAAAGTGGTGGCGAAGTATGGGAAGGATTACGGGTCGACCAGCCAGAAGATGGCCTACAACGGGCCGTTTACCGTGAAGGGCTGGAACGGGACCAACGATTCGTGGTCGTTACTTAAAAATAAGCAGTATTACGCTAAAAAGTCGATCAAGCTCGACAAGATGACGATGCAAGTTGTCAAGGACTCGACCACCGCCCACAACCTCTTTTCACAAGGAAAGCTGGACGACGCGCCGGTAACCGGTGTGACGGCCAAGGGGGTTCAGTCGGATAAGCACTTGAAACACGTTAAGAAGGCCGGGACCTACTACTTACGCTTGAACATGCAAAATAACCGCGCGCTTCGCAACCAGAACTTGCGCAAGGCCCTGAACCTGGTCTTGAACAAGCAGTCGTTAACTAAGAACGTGCTGAGTGACGGCTCGACGCCGGCTTACAACTACGTGACCCCGAGTCTTGCTACCGACCCGACTACCGGTAAGGACTTTGGGACCGAAACCCAGTCTAAGGACCGTTACGACGTGCAAAAAGCGCAAAAATTATGGAATAAGGGCTTGAAAGAACTTGGCAAGTCCTCGGTCACGCTGAAGATGGTCAGCGAGGACACGACGGTTGCCAAGAACATTGACCAGTTTGTCCAGGCCGCCGTTAAGCAACACTTACAACACGCGAAGGTCGAGGTTTCGGCGGTTCCAGCTAAAGCGTCCGGTACGGCGGTTCAAAACGGGAACTACGACTTGACCTATACGCTATGGTTGGCCGACTACGCCGATCCGGTTTCGTTCTTTGACATCCTCACGAAGAATAATCCGCAAAATTACGGCCACTACGCGGATGCCGTCTTCAATCAGCAAGTCAGTGCCGCGCACGGCAAGAACGCAACTAACCAAAAGGCTTACTGGCAAAATATGCGGACCGCGGCCGAACGGTTGAACACGACCAGCGCCGTGGTGCCACTGTATAATATGACCGAAAGCCACCTTGTCAATAACCAACTCAGTGGTGTAACGTACCACGCCGTTGGTGAGAACGACTATACGCGGGCTTACTTTAAATAGTAGCGGCGTAAAATAAGTGAAAGAATGCCTAGCTTAGGGGAGTTTGACCTAAGTTAGGTATTTTTTTGCTTTTCATCGTTGACAACTGTAAACGGCGGCGCTAAGATAATAACTGTTTATTTACAATTGTAAACATAAAAGAGAAATTCATTTGAGTAGGAGGAAGTTCTAATGGTTAAAGTTATTGTCTTGATCGTCGGCTTAGTAATTATCGGGTTTATTTTATGGTGGTTCTTCGGTAAGCATACCGTTAACGCGGTTAGTGCTGAAAGTAACGGCCAAACGCAGCAAATCAATATCGACGTTAACGGTGGCTACTCGCCGGAAAACGTTGTCCTGAAAAAGGGCGTGCCGGCCGTCTTGAACTTCACCCGGCGCGACTCCTCCACTTGTTTGGATCACGTCGTTTTCAGTGATTTTGGGATTAACCAGACGCTACCTAAGAACGAAGCGCAATCGATCAAAATTGATACGAGTAAGGCTGGCGAATACCAGTGGGCTTGCGGCATGGACATGTTCCACGGCAAGCTAACGATCAAATAGGGGGTTATCAACATGGAAAAGGAACAACAAATTAACGTGACGGTCAACGGTGGTTACGCACCCGCAACGGTTGAATTGAAAAAAGGGGTGCCGGCCAGCTTGACCTTGACCCGCACCAGTGACCAGGGTTGTCTGGACGTTGTACACTCCGACGCGCTCGGCTTTAACACCGACTTACCGCTCGACCAGCCGCAAACGGTTACGGTACCCACCGATAAGAGCGGCGAGTTTACGTTCAGTTGTGGGATGGACATGTTTCATGGAAAGGTGGTTGTTAAGCCATGAGTATCACCAAGCGTTTTTGGATTTCATTAGTCTTTTCGTTGCCGATGCTGGCTAACATGATCCTAATACCGTTCGGCTGGATGTTGCCGGGGGGCGATTGGACGCAGTTGATTTTAACGACGGTCGTGATGGTCGTTTCGGCCGGGCCGTTCATCAAGAGTGCCTGGGCGTCATTTACCAAGCACCATTCCAACATGGATACGCTGGTAGCTATCGGGACCGCGACGGCTTACTTCTATAGTATTTACGCGATGGCGACCGGTCAGCCGGTCTTCTTCGAATCGGCCGCGTTCGTCACGACCTTCGTCTTGTTAGGCCAAGTTTTCGAGGAACGGATGCGCAATAACGCGTCGAACGCCGTCGAAAAATTAGTTAATTTGCAAGCCAAGGACGCCGAAGTATTACGTGACGGCCAGTACGTACGGGTACCGCTGGAAGAAGTCGTTAGCGGTGACGTCTTACGGGTCAAGCCCGGCCAAAAGATCCCGGTTGACGGGGTCATTATTAAGGGCAGCTCGAGTGTTGATGAATCGATGGTCACCGGTGAAAGTATGCCGGTTGAAAAGACCGTCGACGATGCCGTGATTGGCTCGACCATCAACAGTAACGGGACCTTCCTGTTTAAGGCCAACAAGGTCGGTGACCAGACGATGCTGGCGCAAATCGTTGAACTGGTGAAGAAGGCCCAAAATAGTCACGCACCGATTCAAAAGCTGACTGATAAAGTTTCCGATATTTTTGTGCCGGTCGTTTTGATCATTGCGATTTTAACCTTCTTAGTTTGGTACGTTTTCCTAGCCGCTAGCTTGGCAAACGCCCTGATCTTTGCGGTTTCCGTTGTTGTGATTGTCTGTCCGTGTGCCCTGGGTCTGGCAACCCCAACCGCTTTAATGGTTGGGACCGGTTGCGGTGCCAAGATGGGCGTCCTAATCAAGAACGGTGAAGTTTTGGAAGCCGTTAACGATGTCAAAACGGTTGTCTTTGATAAGACCGGGACGATCACCGAAGGCCAACCAAAAGTGACCGACGTGGTCGGCGACGAACAACGGGTCTTAACGGTGGCCGCTAGTCTTGAAGAAGCCTCCGAGCACCCGTTAGCCGCCGCAATCTTGAAGCGGGCCAAGGCGTTGAACCTGACTGGCCAAACGGCACAGCAGTTCCAAGCCGTTGAAGGTAAAGGGGTTCAAGCCGTCTTGGGCGGTCAAACAGCGGTTGTTGGTAACCATAAGTTACTGGCCGACTTTAAGTTTGACGCCGCCATGGAACAACGAGAAGCTGCGCTGCAAGATGCCGGTAAGACCGTCGTTTACGTTGGGGTGGATGACCGGATCATCGGGATGATTGCCATCCAAGACGTGCCGAAGGAAACTTCTAAGCAGGCGATTGCCGACTTGAAAGCCCGCGGTCTTAAGACGGTCATGTTGACCGGTGATAACGAACGGGTCGCAAAGGCGGTTGCAAACGAAGTCGGTATCGACCAAGTCATCGCCGACGTGTTGCCTAGTGATAAGGCGGACCACGTTCAGGCGTTACAAAAATCCGGTAAGGTTGCCTTTGTTGGTGACGGTATCAACGACGCGCCGGCATTAACGGTCGCCGACGTTGGCATCGCAATGGGTTCTGGGACCGACGTTGCCATTGATGCTGGTGGGATCGTGCTCGTTAAGAACGACTTACGTGACGTTGACCGGGCCTTGGCACTCAGTCGTAAGACCTTCAACAGAATCAAGTTGAACCTGTTCTGGGCCTTCATCTACAACGTTTTAGGGATTCCGGTTGCCGCCGGGTTATTCTTCGCGGTCGGCTTATCATTAAGCCCCGAATTAGCCGGGTTAGCCATGGCCTTCAGTTCGTTGTCCGTGGTCACCAGTTCCGTTCTCTTGAATAAAGCCAAAATTGAAACCCGTGCGCGGGTGGCGTAGTTTTTGGACCACGTTTCGATTATTCTCATACGAAGATGCAAAAAGGCCGAGACTTTTGTCTCGGCCTTTTCCTATAATTATTAGTCAAGCCCAGATTGTGGCAACTTGCCGCCTTGCCGGTTGGTACCATCTTTTAGGCTTTATCGGCGGGGTGCTGCTTGAGCCAGCCCGCGAGGAAGGCCAAAAAGGTTTTAAGCGCGGCCTTGTCGTTATACTGGTTATATAACACGTCCGCGGAATAGGCGGCGTTGCCGGCCCCCGTCACCGGTAAGTAAGTGATCAACGGGTTATTAGTGCGTTCGCGTTTGAGGAAGACGCTTGGGTAAAAGCCGACGCCGTAGTTAAAGGCTACTAGTACGTCGCGTTGTTCCAGGGTAGCGACCCGCCGAATCTGGGCGCGGTCGATTTGATTGGTGAACTTGTCCATAAAGATGTTTTGTAGGAAGTTCGAATCGGTCGGACTGTAGTAGAGGATTTTTAACGCGCCGAGTTGCTTCAGGTCGAAGCTGTCTTGCTGGCTCAAGGGGTTCAGTTGACTCACACCGACGACTAGTTCACCCTTCAGAATCGATTGCGAGTAGAGGTTGGCGTCTTCTAAACTCAGCGTCTTGTCGTAATTAGGCGTTAACGCGAAGTCCAGCGACCCGTCGGAAACGTGGTCGGCTAAGCGCTGACCGCTTTCTTCCTTGAAGTTAAGCTTGATTTCGGGATGGTCGTGCACAAAATCACGTAATAGTTCTTGTAACAGCAGCGCCTGGTTGGCGGAGGAGAAGCCGACTTGCAGGTCGCTGTTTTTTTGCTGTTTTTCGAGGGCGATGCGGTTGACCGCCGCGTTGTAACTGTTGACGATGTCCTGGGCGCTAACTAGGAACTGCTTGCCCATCGGGGTCAGTTCGGTATTGTTTTTTTCGCGGGTGAAGAGGGTCGTGCCCAGTTCAGCTTCAATTTGGTTCATTTGTTTGGAGACTGCCCGTGGTGAAAGAAATAATTTGTCAGCGGCAGCTTTAAAGCTACCATAGGTGGCAATTGCGAGAAAAGTCTTTAGTTTCGTGGTTTCTATAGCGGTTTTTCTCCAATCAATTTTGTGTTGGAGTGAACAATCGGTTCAGCAGGGGTCCATTTAGTCACTGTTCAGATCCGGCTTAGCTGCCTACAATGATATTGAAAACGTTTTTACGAGGCAAACTAGTTTACCGACACATGCTCACTGATTCATTAAGCGGTGGTCACACCGCGAGGCTCACGACCCGAATTTTTTTGAGTTCGCTTGCTCATTATAATTCAATGTCAAATTGATTGCACGGAGGTAATTCGCTTGAGCACTTCATACATTGCTATAATCGGCTTTTTGATGATGTTTGTTATTATTTACCTCTTGTTGAAACAGAAAGTCAGCACGATGTTCGCTTTTTCCGTTATCCCGATTATCGGGGCAATTTTAGTCGGTATGTCACCGACCGCCCTTGGGAACGCGCTGGAAAAGGGACTCGGAATGACGACACCGGTTGCCCTGATCATGTTGTTCTCACTACCATACTTCATGATGATGGCGGATACCGGGCTGTTCAACGAGATCGTCCGTAAGATTTTACGGCACGTCACCATTACGCCGCCAGTTTTGACGAGTCTGACCATCCTGGTCGCCATGATCGTTGGCCTGGACGTCAGCATTACGTCGATTTATATTATTGCCATTCCACTCTTGTTACCATTTTATAAGAAGTTAAAGATGAGTCCGATGCTGCTGATGTTCTTTACGACCCTCGGGGTAATCAACACCTTCGACGTGCCGTGGAGCTCACGGATGTTGCGGGCCGCTTCGTTGGTTCCCGAAGTCAAGGGGGGCACAATCAGCCTGTTCTCACGGATGTTTCCGACCCAGGTTGTCTTCACGATTCTGCTGTTCGTGATTGCGATCGTTATCGGGTTACGGATTCAGCATCAAAACAAGAAGTCCGGGGAAGCCGTTACGGATGATAGTAACGACCAGGACGCCGCCGAAAGTATTCACGACGATCCCGAACTGGCCCGGCCAAAATTATTCTGGATCAACGTTTTATTCACGATCTTCTTAGTATTTTGCCTGGTTGCCTTCCCGACCGTTCCGTCGTACTACGTCTTCGCGTTTGGCTTAGTCGTGGCGTTTGCCTACAACTACCCGAACATCAAGATGCAAAATAAGTTGTTGAAGAAGTACGCCAAGTCACTGATGCCGGTTATGCCGACGATCCTGTTATCCGGGGTAGTTGTCGGGGTTATGCAGTACAGTGGCATGATGAAGGCGATGGTCAACGTGTTACTCAACGTCATTCCATCATCGCTGGGCCCGTGGGTCTACATCATTATCGCGCTACTTTCAACGCCGCTGATGTTCCTGTTCACCAACGATACTTGGTACTACGTTTTGCTACCAATCGTGATTTCGATCATGAAGGCTTACAACGTACCCGGTGAAATCGTCGTTGTGACGCTGTTCATGAACATGGGGGCGATGTTGACCCCGATTGCCCAACCGCAAATTTACATTGGGACCAACATGACTGGCGACGCGATTACGGTACCGGAATTTATCAAGAAGTGCATGTTACCAATTTGGGGTCTGAGCATTGCTTGGACGTTGATTGGCTTAGCTTTAGGAGCTTTCCGTTAATTTGAAACTACAGATTATTTATTAAAGGAGCGTATTTAAATGAGTACACCAAAAATTGTCAAAATGGACGTTTATCCCGTTGCCGGTTACGACAGCATGCTGCTGAACTTAAGTGGGGCGCACGGCCCGTACTTTACCCGTAACATCGTCGTGTTAACGACTAACGAAGACCAAGTCGGGGTCGGTGAAGTGCCTGGTGGCCAAGCCATTACCGATATTTTGGAAAAGTCCAAGGACTTAGTTGTCGGTAAGACGCTGGGTGAATACAAGGGTATCTTGCAAAACATGCGGACTAAGTTCGGTTACTTAGACGCTGGTGGTCGTGGCAACCAAACTTTCGACTTACGGAAGATGATCCACGCCGTAACCGCCGTTGAAACGGCCTTCCTTGATTTGATTGGGAAGCACTTCCACGTCCCAGTTGCCGCTTTGTTAGGCGACGGCCAACAACGGGAAAACGTCGGTGTGTTGGGCTACCTATTTTTCGTTGGTGATGCCAACAAGACGGATCTACCTTACTTACAAAACGATGATAACTCCGACGCCTGGGGCAAGTTACGCCGTAAGCCGGCAATGGATGCCGATTCGATCGTCAAGTTAGCCAAGGCGGCTTACGACCGTTACGGGTTCAAGACCTTCAAGCTTAAGGGCGGGGTCTTAAAAGGTGAAGACGAAGTGCAAGTGATGAAGGCCCTCCACAAGGCTTTCCCAGATGCCAAGTTGGACTTGGATCCAAACGGTGGCTGGTCACTGAAGGAAGCTTTGAAGTACGCGGACGAAATGAAGGACGTGCTCCATTACATCGAAGATCCGTGTGGTGCTGAAGACGGCTTCTCTGGCCGTGAAATCCTGTCTGAATTCCAGAAGAAGACCCACATGCCAACGGCGACGAACATGGTCGATACCGACTGGCGGCAAATGTCACACGCCATTGCGCTGAACGCCGTTTCGATTCCGTTAGCCGATTCCCACTTCTGGACGATGGAAGGGGCCGTTCGGGTTGCGCAACTTTGCTCCGAATTTGGCTTGAACTGGGGGATTCATTCCAACAACCACTTTGACATTTCGTTAGCGATGGCCGTTAACGCCGCCGCTGCTGCCCCTGGTGACGTCTTCGATATCGATACGCACTGGATCTGGCAAGATGGCCAAAACTTGACTAAGAACCCTTACCAAATTCGTGACGGTCAAGTTAAGGTTCCAGCAACCAACGAAGGGCTCGGCGTCGACATCGATTTGGATGCGATTAAGAAGGCCAACCAGTTATACATCGACAAGCACTTAGGCGCCCGTGATGACGCGGCAGCCGTGCAATTCTTGATTCCTGGCTGGAAGTTCGATCCAAAGCGTCCGGCACTCGTACGTTAATTTTTGAAAGGACTGGCACCAATTGAAAAAAGTATTAATTAGTGAAAAAATTGATCAAACGGCTAGCGACATGCTGACCAAGGCCGGCTTCGACGTCCAAGTGGCGTCCGGCGTTGACGAAGCAACGTTAACTAAGGAAATTCAGGGGGCCTATGCCTTGATCCTGCGCTCCAGCAAGTTGCCGAACGCGGTCATCGACCAGGCGGACCAACTAAAGATTATTTCGCGGACCGGGACCGGCGTGGATAACGTCGATATCGACGACGCCACCAAGCACCAGGTCCTGGTCGCCCGGGTTAACGGTGCCAACGCCTACTCGGTTGCCGAATACGTTATCACCCAGATTTTGACTCTGAGCCGGCGGATTTTAAAGTCGAACGCTGCCTTCCAAGCGGGCAAGATTACTAACGAGCAGGGCGCTTCGTTACCGGGACTAGCCGTTAAGAATGATTTAAATGGTCACGAAGTTCGCGGTAAGCGGCTCGCCATCCTCGGCCTCGGTCGTATCGGGCGGGTAATCAAGGGCTTAGCCCAAGCACTCGGCATGGACGTCGTTGCCTACGACCCGTACGTTAAAAAGGCCGACATTCCAATGCTGACTGACCTGGACGAACTTTATCGCACCAGCGATTTTATCTCGGTCAACATGCCACTGACACCGGAAACTAAGAACATGATCAGTAAGGCCCAGTTAGCCGAAATGAAGTCAACCGCCTTCGTTATCAACGCGGGCCGCGGTGGTATCGTCAACGAACACGACTTAGCTGATGCGCTTAACAGCGGTGAAATCGCTGGCGCCGCACTGGACGTCTTCGCAACCGAACCGCCGGAAGCTGATAACCCGATGTTCACTGCCAAGAACGCCATTTTAACGGCGCACATTGGTGGGACGACGGTTGAAGCGATGCGTGCGGTTGCCCAGGGGGCTGCCCAAGCCGTCATTGACTATGCGAACGGCAAGCAACCCGAATTTACCGTTAACTATGATAAGATCAAGCACTAATTGCTGAAAAAATGCTGGCAGAAACTTCTGCCAGCATTTTTTTATTAATACCAGTGATGATGTTGCCAAAACTTCTTGGCCTTGATCCAGCTGCCGTAGCGGCCCTTCACGTAGGTGTTCGAGCGGCGTTCCTGGTTGACCGGCGATAGTCGCCGTGTAAGTAGCTACGCAAGAGTTGGTAACGGCCGTAACACTTGCCGTTACGGGCAGTGTAGCTGTAACCCGATTCGCGGTAAGCAATCCACTTCTTAGCGGCCCGCTGTTTTTTTGAGAGGTGGGCGTTGATTTTCTTAATTTTTTTAGCCTGACTCGTTTTCTTCTTGGTTTTAGCTTCGGCGGTAACCGCGACTTGCGGGACGAAGCTGGCGGCGACGTTGGCGACCAGGCCGACGACGCAGCCAAGGGCGACGAGTAATAAGATTGTTTTGATTTTTAAACGTTTCATTAGTGTAGTTTCCCCATTCGTTTAGATTAATAACCCAACGCTGACTAGCATACAACCCTTATATTGCAGTTTTGTTAACGAGTCGTTACCGCTCTGTTAAACAAGATGAACAGAAAAACTAGTGAACTGAGTTAATTATTAATGAACGTTCACACTGAAAAATTACTCGTTTTTCATTAAAAATAAATCCGGTTATTCGAACGGTCGCTTATCATTAGAAGTATAAAACCGTTTTCACACGGGTTTGCAATGAAAAAAGAAGTGGGGCGAAAATATGTCAGAAAAAAATGATCAGAAAATTACGCTAATGGCGTTAGTTATGATGATTTTTACGACGGTGTTCGGGTTTGCGAACGGAACGATTGCTTTCTACTTAATGGGGTATTCGTCAATTCTGTTTTACCTGATTGCCGCAATTTTATTCTTCATTCCGTTTGCGCTGATGATGGCCGAATACGGGGCCGCCATCAAGTCCGATAGCAGTGGGATGTATAAGTGGTTGGAAGTGAGCGTTAACGCGAAGTTTGCCTTTGTCGGCACCTTCATGTGGTTCGCGTCTTATATTATTTGGTTGGTTTCGACCTCGGCGAAGGTTTGGATTCCGTTTACGACGACCTTCTTTGGGAGCGACCAGACCCAGAAGTTCGCGATGATGGGGCTCAATGCTACCCAGGTCATCGGGATCTTATCCTGTCTATGGATGGTACTGGTCACCTTCGTTTCAATCAAGGGGATGAAGGGCATCGTCCGGATCACCAACCTAGGTGGTTTAGCGGTGACGAGTTTGACTGCCATTCTCCTGGTTGTTTCTGGGGTCATCCTAGCGTTAAATCACGGTGAGTTTGCCCAACCGCTGACGCACGTCTTAACGTCACCGAACCCGAGTTATCAACATCCGGTCGGCCTGTTAGGCTTCGCGGTCTTTGCGATTTTCGCGTACGGGGGCTTGGAAGTCCTCGGTGGGATGGTCGATAAGACAAAGAATCCGGAAAAGACCTTCCCACGTGGGATTATCATTTCCGCCATCGTGATTACGATCGGTTACGGCTTGGGCATCTTCTGCTGGGGAATCAGTACGAACTGGCAGGCGGTCCTATCCGACCCGACAACGAACATGGGAAACATTAGTTACGTCATGATGCGCAACCTCGGCTACGTGTTGGGACAGTCGTTAGGCTTAAGCGCCGCGGCGGCCAACACGCTCGGCCTGTGGTTTGCCCGCTACACCGGTTTGGGCATGTTCTTGGCTTATAGCGGCGCGTTCTTTACGCTGACCTACTCACCGCTCAAGACGTTGATCATGGGGACGCCGAAGTCACTGTGGCCAAGTAAATTTACTAAGTTGAATAAGAACGGCATGCCAAGTTACGCCATGACGATTCAGTGTGCGATCGTTATCGTGATTATCCTGGTTGCGTCGTTTGCAACGCCGGACGCGTCGGCGTTCTACAACGTCTTGACCTTGATGGCCAACGTGTCGATGACCTTGCCATATTTGTTCCTGCTATACGCCTTCCCGAAGTTCAAGGCCAACCAGGACATTGCCAAGCCGTTCGTGGTTTACAAGTCGTTGACTTGGACTAAGATCATCAGCTGGGCGGTCTTCATCGTTGTGCTTGGCGCCAACGTCTTCACGTTGATTCAACCAATTTTGGAAACCGGTAAGATTCAGAATACGATTTGGATGCTGGTCGGCCCGATCCTGTTCGGTCTGATCGGTTGGATTTGGTATAAAAAACACGCTCACCACTTAGTTTAAGGTGAGCAATTGGAAGCTTGTGATTAATAGTCACGAGCTTTTTATTTTTAGAAATTATCAGTATTATCATCGAGATTAAAAAATAATTATATATTGATTGTCGAACCGTCATAATTCGGGTAGGCTAAGAGCAGATGCTTTTTAGGAGGAATGAATTATGAAAGTGTTGATGACGTACTTTAAACGCTACCGCGTGGACGTCTGGATTGCATTACTCTCGGTAATCGTTCTAGTCTTCGCGACGTTATGGCAACCGCGACTGTTACAAGTCGTGATGAATGCGATCATTGCAAATGACCAACAAACCGTATTTCGGGAAGGGCTGATGCTCTTAGGCCTTGCCGCCTTAGGGATTATCGGCGGAATCGTCAACACGATTTATTCCGCTCGGGTGGCACTGGGGGTCGCAACCGACTTGCGGGCTGACTTGTACGCAAAGATTCAATCGTTTGCCTACGCCGACGTTGAGAAGTTCTCGGCGTCCAACCTAGTGGTCCGGATGACCAACGATATTAACCAGGTCCAACAAATCGTGATGGCCGGGTTCCAACAAATCACCCGGATTCCGTTACTGTTTGCTGGGGCGCTGATCCTTGCGTTAGTGACCATGCCGGAACAGTGGTGGGTGATCGTCCTGATGATGGTCGTCATTTTGTTGGCGTCCTGGATTGCGGTCAAGCGGATGACCAAGTACTTCGCTCAGACCCAACAGAATATTGAAAACGTCAACACCGTGGCCCGCGAAAACTTGATGGGGATTCGGGTCGTTAAATCGTTCGTTCAAGAACCAAACGAAATTAAAAAGTTTTCAACCGCCTCCGACGCCTTAACGTTGGTCACGGCTAAAATTGGTTACTGGTTCGCGATTTTAATGCCGATTTTTTTTCTGGCGGCCAACTTGGCGGTCGGAGTGGCCGTCTACTTGGTTGGTCAAAACATTACCACCCATCCCGGCTACTTAGCGGCAATCACCAGTTTTATCTCTTATTTAATGCAAATTTTATACGCCGTTATCAACGGGGGCTTCCTGATGACCTTTGCGTCGCGGGCGTTCATCTCGCTCGGCCGGATTCAGGAAGTGCTGACAACGGAACCGAGCATGACTTACGTTGAAGGTGACGACGCCCCGTTGAAGGGCGACATCAGCTTTGAGCACGTGACCTTCACTTATCCGGGCGACGACCAACCAACTTTACGGGACGTCAGCTTTACGGCACCGGCGGGCGCAATGTTGGGCATCGTTGGTGCGACCGGTTCCGGGAAAACCACGTTGGCGCAATTAATTGCCCGGCTGTATGATCCGGATAGCGGTGTAATCAAAGTTGGCGGGGTCGACGTGCGCCAGATTCCGGAAAAGGCCTTACGGGCGACCGTCGCTTACGTCCTACAACGGTCAACGCTATTTTCCGGAACAATTTCCGGTAACTTAAAACAAGTTAGTCCGGACGCCGAGCTGAACCACATGCGCTGGGCGGCCAACGTCGCACAAGCGTCGGAATTTATCGAACGACTGCCGCGGACGTACGACGCACCGGTCGAAGAACGCTCGCAAAACTTTTCTGGGGGCCAAAAGCAGCGGCTAGCGATTACCCGTGGGGTGATTGCCAACCCGGAAATTTTGATTTTAGACGACGCGACCTCCGCGCTGGACGCCCGTTCAGAGAAGTTGGTTCAAGAAGCGCTCGACCGTGATTTGAAGACGACGACCACCGTGGTGATCGCCGAAAAAATTGCGTCGATCATTCGTGCTGACCAAATCTTAGTCATGGATAATGGCCAAATTAGCGGCAGCGGGACCCACCGCGACTTATTGAAAACTAACCGAATCTATCAAGAAATCTACGCCACTCAAAAGGCACGTGAGGAGGGGCTTAAATGAGCGATTTGAAAAACGCCGGTAAGTACTACTGGCACTACCTAAAGAAGTATTGGCGCGGCTTTATTTTAAGTACGCTATTAATTGCCTTTTCGACCTGGTGCATCGTGATTGCACCGACCTACCTCGGCCGGGCAGTCGAAGAGTTGACCACTTACTTATCGCAGTGGACCAACCCGGCGACCCGTGCGCAGGCCAGTTTAGGGACTTTCAACCACACCCTAGTCATTTACGTACTGTTGTACGTGGGGGACGCCGCTTCGATCTTTATTTCCAGCTTGATTTTAGCGCGGGTGACCGCCTACTCAACGGGTACGATGCGGGTCGGACTGTTCCGCAAGATGCAGCGAATGCGGGTTCAGTATTTTGACACTCACAGTGACGGCGATATTTTGGCCCGCTTCACCTCCGACCTTGATAACATCTTTAACGCGATGAACCAGGCGTTATTGGAAATTTTGTTAGCGGTCGCCCAGTTTGTGGGGTTGTTGATCGTGATGTTCAACCAAAATACAACGATGGCCTGGGTCACGATGGCCTCGACGCCGGTTGCGTTAATTATCGCGGCGTTCGTGATGCGCAAAGCCGGTAAGGCCGTTAACCAGCAACAGGACGATATCGGTCAACTCAACGGGTACATCAACGAACAGATTACCGGTCAGAAAGTTTTAATCACTAACGGCTTACAGGCCGATTCAATCAAGGGCTTTAGCGGCTACAACGCCAAGGTTCGGCAGTCGGCCTTGTCCGGTCAAATCTGGTCGGGAATTTTGAACCCGTTGATGCAGGGGATGTCCTTGCTGAACACGGCCATCGTCATCTTCTTCGGCTCCTGGCTGGCGTTGAACGGCAGCATGTCGAAGGGGGCGGCCTTAGCCTTGGTCGTGGTGTTCGTGAACTACGCCCAGCAATATTACCAACCAATCATGTCGCTAACGAGTTTATACAGCATGATCCAGTTGGCGATTACCGGTGCACGCCGGGTCGACGAAGTTCGTCAGCAACCGGACGAAGTTAATCCGCGTGATGGCGGCCAGTTGGACGGGATTCAACACGAATTGAAAATCGACGACGTCTACTTTAGTTACTTGCCGGGCAAGGAAATCCTGCATGGGATTACTATCAACGTGCATAAGGGTGAGATGGTCGCCTTAGTTGGTCCAACCGGTTCTGGGAAAACGACGGTGATGAACTTGCTGAACCGTTTCTACGACGTTGATAGCGGTCAAATTACTTTTGACGGGACCGATATTCGCACCTTTGACTTGAACGTCTTACGTGAAAACGTCGGTATCGTGTTGCAGGAACCGCAACTCTTTACCGGCACGATTGCGGACAACATTCGTTACGGGGAACCAACGGCGGACATGGCGCGGGTCGTGGACGCGGCCAAACAGGCCAACATTCATGACTTCATCGAAAGTTTGCCGGACGGCTATTCAACCCTGGTTTCTGACGAACAAAGCGTCTTTTCGGCGGGGCAGAAGCAGTTGATGTCGATTGCGCGGACGATTTTAACCAACCCGCGCTTACTGATTTTGGATGAAGCGACCTCCAACGTTGACACCGTGACCGAAGCGAAAATTCAGGCGGCGATGGATAATGTTATTCAGGGGCGGACCAGCTTTGTGATCGCCCACCGGTTGAAAACTATCCTGAATGCCGATAAAATTGTGGTATTAAAGGATGGTGCGATTATTGAACAGGGGAATCACGCCGCGTTGTTGCAAGCAAACGGCTTTTACGCCGAGCTTTATCGCAACCAAATGGTCTTTGAATAATTGAGTTAAGAGAGGAATAGGTAATGGTGGAAGAAGAACCGCGGGTGCGGGTCACGATTCCCGTGTCGGCGTTAGAGCGGGCGGGAATCGACCCCCAAGACGCGTTACAAGTAAAGGTGAAAGACGACGGCTTGGTGCTCGGTAATGCTAACCGTGACCGGCCGGAACGGTTTTGGAACTTACTGATTTGGCCGCTGATTGTTGCCGGGGCAGCCGGGTTGGCTAGTTACGTTTATTGGTGGGTGCGGGGGATTGGTCCGGTCGGCTTGACCGGTTCGGAGTCGGTCGCTAGTTTGACGATCGTGGCTGGCGTCGTGACTGGTGCGCTGCTCTTTATCGGTTTCTTCATTCGGACTCGAAACGACCCGGATAACCGCTTTTCACGCCAAGTTTACTGGCGGAACTTCCCAGTCATTACGATTGCGTTCGTCATGATGTTGGCGTTCGCACTAGTTGGTGCGTTTTGGGTGTTCGAACTCCTTTTCCCGCGGGTCGTCTTTGACCGGGTGACGGCGCTGCTGTTGGTGGTGCTGTTTACCTACTTTGCCGACGCTTTTATGATTGGCGCTGCGTTGACCATCAACGCCCGCACACTTTCTACCATCTTAGTGGTGGTGATTATTACCGGCTGCGTGATTTCGATGGCGGCTAACGGTCAACGGCGCTGGTGGCAACATAACCTGAGCTTTTTAGGAACGGAAAGTGCTCGTAACGCTTGGCAGTTCAATCTAACGCTGATGTTTTCGGCGTTACTGATGGTGGCGTTAATTGACTACCTGTTTGTGTCGCTCAGCCGCTTTTATCCACGCGACTGGCGGACGTCAACGCTGCGGGTGTTATTGACGCTGACGGCAATTGACGTGGGCGCGGTCGGGCTATTTCCGAATAATGCGACCTTCCACGGCTTACACGACGCGGTCGCTGGCGGACTGATTACCCTAATGGTTTTATTGGTAGTCGGGGTGCGCTGGTTATTGCCGAATGTGACTAAGGACTTTTTATGGCTGTCGTACGGAATCGGTATTGGTTTACTGGTGCTGAACTTCGGCTTCCGCTGGTTCAATTACCCGTCACTGACCGCTTTTGAGATTCAGGCGTTTGCACTGGCCTTTGGCTGGGTCTTAATGCTTTTTTCTCGAATCCAAAACTTGATTGATGAGGGGACCGCTCCGATTCCAGTTCATGCAGAACAGTTACCAAAAATAAAATAAGTTATGCTAAACGGTCATTCTGCCACGCGGCGGGGTGGCCGTTTGTTAGTTGGAAGGCTTAATTAGGGTTTGCCAGTGGTATTAATGGTATAAATATATTCGGTGAATTAATTAATCGGGGGTGACCAACGTGCATTTATTATTATCAACGGTGATCTTACTGGCCGGTGCGACCGTCAGCGTCTTTTTATCACGGGTACTAACGAAGGTTTCGGTCAACTACGTGAGTATGGCGGTCGGGGCCCTGCTATGCTTAGTGCCGGCGCTGGGTAGTCACGTTGAACAGTTTAGTTCGGAAGTCTTTATCGGTATGATCGTCGCCCCGTTACTGTTCTTTGAAGGCCAGGCGACGCGGTTAAACGCCGTGGGGCGGGCACTAAAATCCATTATTCAAATGACGGTCGTGCTAGTCCTACTCGGGCTGATTGTGGCCGGCTTTAGCGTCTGGGCGGTGGCCGGAATCGGATTGCCACTGGCGTTTGTGTTGGCGGCCATTAGTACGCCGACCGACGCGACCGCGATGGATTCGGTTAGTAATGGGCGTAGGATGCCCAGAACGGCAGGTTTATATTTGAAGATGGAATCGCTGTTTAACGACGCGTCCGGCATTATTTTACTGAACATGGCGGTCCTCTGGTACGCGAACGGCCACATCAACGTGCGCGAAACGGTGGTCGATTTCTTAATTTCGGCTGGCGGGGGTGTCGCCTTTGGGTTGGTAACGGCTTGGGTGGTCGTCCTGTTTCGCCAAATCCTGGTGCGCTCGTCGTATAATTCGTTAAACGCCGCGACGTTGATCTACATTGCCACGCCGTTTGCGATTTACGCGGCGGCCGAAGCCCTGCACGTATCGGGCATCATTGCGGTTGTCTGCGCTGGCTTGGTGCATAACGCGGAGACCGAACGCAGTCGCTTCACGAACCCACAACAAATTCATTTTGGTGAGGACCTCGTTGGCATGATTACGGAAATGTTCAACAGTACCGTGTTCGTTGTACTGGGCTTTATGTTCGTTAACTTGTTGCGGGACCCGCGGATGACCGCGGGGGCTGGTCAGTGGCTGTTGATTGGTGACGTTCTGTACGCGACCAACGTGCTGGTGCGGTTACTTTATAGCCACTGGCGCCTGAGCTTTGATTGGCGGGCGGCCTGGATCTTTGCATTGGGTGGGGTTCACGGTGCCGTCACGTTAGCGTTAGCCTATACCTTGACTGAGACGGCGGTCAGCCGGGCCGACTTTAACTTAGTGCTGATGGCGGCCAGCGTGCTGATTATTTTGAGCATGGTCGTCCCGACCTTGGTATTCCGCTGGTTACTGAAGCCGGACGTCACTGACGAGCAGGCGAGTGCCGAAGTTGACCGAATTCGGGTTGAAATGGTGCACCGGGCGATTGCTAGTGTGCAGGCGATGTATTTGCCGGACAACGTCAAACGGACGGTTATTTTCGACCTGATGACCCAAAAGCAACGCACCCGCACGCGCGACTTCGCGAAGGCCTGGTTGGAGGTTGTGCGTCGACCGGAATTTACCGGTGCGGAAAAGGAATTGGAAATGCGGGCGTTCATGAACGCGTTGGAACAGGAACGGCAATATTTAGACATGATTTCTCAACGGGAAGTGAAGTATCAAAGCTACGTGATGAAGCTATATAACGAAACGTTACTGGCGGAATCGTTGGTGATTGGCCCGTCGATTTTCGATGCGGATGCCGAGTAACGGTCGGGCGCGCTTGCGTGTAACCGCGGCAAATGGTAGACTGGCGGAGTTATCAAAGTTGAAAGGAGTGAACTTGATGAGTGCGGAACAACTGTCTGGTAATGTCCCTAGCGCCCAAGTGCGCGGTTAAGCAGGGTAATGACAGTCATAATGTGTTGCCCTGCTCGAAGGAGTAGAAACACATGAACGAAACAATTAGACAAACGCTACAACTAGATCAAATTTTAGCAACGGTCGCCGGTTATACGCATAGCGAATTTGCGGCGGACCAGTTGAAAACGACGCCGGTCACGGCTGGGCTGGATGCGGTACGGGCGCAACTGACGCTCACCCAGGAAGCTCACCGGTTACTAGCTAACGACGTTAAATTAACCTTTTTCGACCTCGACCAGTTAACGGTCGTTAAAACCAAGTTGGACCAAGGAAAGTTACTTAATCCGGAACAGCTCCAAACGGTCTTAGCCGCCTTGACGAGCTGGAGTCGCTTTAAGACGGTCTTGCAACTCAAGCAGGAACTTGCCCCGCGGTTGGCGGAACGGGTGACGGCGGTTAATGCGTTAAACGGCTTACGCCGGCGTCTGGAACAGTCGATTGACCACCACGGTATCCGTGACACGGCCACCCCTGAGTTGGCCCGCTTGCGGCAAGTTAAGCAACAACAAACGGCTAAGGTCAAGGCGGCCGTCGCGCAGTTCATTCAAAAACACCCGCGTCAGTTGCAAAGTCGCCAAGTGATTGCCCGTGACCAACATTACGGCGTTCAATTGAAGGCAACTTATAAGAACCAGTTTGCGGGCACCGTGCTGGGCCAGTCCGCGACGGGGTCGACGGTTTACTTCGAACCCGGCAACGTCACCCAAAACGGGCGCGAATTAGCGGCAACGGTTGCCGCGGAAGACGCGGAAGTCTACCAAATTATTGCGACCCTGACCGGTGACATCGACGAACATTGGCGCGACGTCCAGATTCAGCTACAAGCGTTCAGCCAGTTCGATCAAATTTTTGCCCGTGGCCAGTACGGGTTGCAACAATCGGCCAGCGTACCGCAATTAAATGATGAGCAGGCGGTCACCATCGTTAACGGCCGCCACCCGTTGCTCGGTAGTCAGGCGGTGCCGTTGAACGTTAAGTTGGAAGCTGATCAAAGCCTGATGATCACTGGGGCTAACTCCGGTGGGAAGACGGTCGTCCTCAAAACGATTGCCTTATTTTCATTGATGATCAAAGTCGGGTTGGAAATTCCGGCCGATCAGGGCACAGATTTAGCCGTCTTCGACCAAATTTTAATTGATATTGGTGACCAACAAAACATGGCCGCTCAGCTAAGCACCTTTTCGGGTGAAATGACGACCTTAGTGGCAATCACCAACGACTTGCGGCCGAACGCACTAGTTCTAATGGACGAAATCGGTAGTGGGACCGACCCGGAAGAGGGGGCAGCCCTCGGAATCGCCATCATTGACGACTTAGTTAAGCGCCACGCCAAGTTGGTCGTGACCACCCACTATAGCGAAATCAAGCAGTACGCGGTCGACGCCCCCGAGTTTGTAACCGGGGCGATGGCCTTTAACCGCGAAACGCTACGACCGGAATACCGGTTACTACTGAACCAAGTTGGGGAAAGTGAAGCGATGTGGTTAGCGGCCCGCTTGGGGTTACAACCCCGGATCGTTACCGCAGCCCGACAACGACTGCATCGATAAAGCCAAAAATCGCGTACCACCCGTTGAAGGTGGCGCGCGATTTTTTTACGATATTGTTAATACCAATGGTGTTGGAGCCAGAAACGTTTGGCTGCCGTCCAAGAACCATAGCGTTGGGCAACGTAGCGATTCGCGGTTCGTTCCTGATTAGCCGCGGAAAAGTCGCCCTTGAGGTACGTCCGTGAGAGCTGGTAACGCCCGTAGTACTGACCATTTTGCGCGTCGTAACGGTAACTGGATTCGTGAAAGGCAATCCAGCGCTTGGCGGCTTGTTCGTCAGTTGTCAATGTATCATTGGCCGCTGTACGGGCCGTCTGTTGGGCTTTTCGAGTTTCGTGGTAGCCGCGGATCAGTTTGAATTTTGGTTTTCCCGCCTTAGTTGCGACCGGCTGGTGCTTAGTGGGTGGCAGCGAACTGGCCCGCTTGGTGACGCGCTTGGCCGTCTTAGGCGTGATGGTCAGCTGAACGCGTTGCACGCTGGCGGTCGCCGGTAACGTTGTGCTTAACCCTATACTGGTACCAATGAGTAACGCGGCTAGCTTCCAGCGATATGGTTGGCGTAATAATCCCATCGTGACCTCCTCCTTGTAAATGAGTTTCCTATTTATTATAGAATAATTTGCGTAAAATACAATTAACGTCAAGTTAGTAAAATTGGTCTATGAAAGCCAAATTTCCTATCGCTAATGATTAATTAGTTGATTGGGTGATTAACCATTATTCCGTAATGTTTTAACCCCTAATAACTTAATAAAATGTAAATTGTTATCGTGGCGGTTGTGAATTTTCATAAATGGTCTAAACTCTAGTTTGTTCATGTAAGAAGTTCTAACATCAAATAAATTAAGAGGGTTAAAGTTATGCGGATTGAAACGGATTGTATTGGTAAATTAGCAATTGATGATCAGGCGTTATACGGCATTCACGCAGCCCGGGCACAGCAAAATTTTCCGATTACGACGGAGCGGATGGCGCCGGCACTGATTCGGAGCTTAGTTCAAATTAAAAAGGCGGCGGCCGAAGTCAATTGCGCGGCGGGAACGTTAACGGTACCGAAGCGGCGGGCAATCATTGCTGCCTGCAACCAACTATTATTGGGACAACACGCGGATAGCTTTATCGTGCCGGCGGTTCAGGGCGGTGCTGGCACGTCGGCCAATATGAACGTTAATGAAGTTGTGGCCAACTTAGCCCACCGGTTGACCGGCGTTAAGATTCACCCGAACGATGACGTTAACCAATCGCAATCAACTAACGATACGTTTCCAACGGCTTGCAAAATGGCCCTTCGACAGCAACTCCCAGACCTGCAAGTCGCACTCGGCCAGTTAGTTCAAACCTTACTCGTTAAGGCCAAACGCTATCAAGACGCCCTCAAGGTGGGACGTACCCAGTTGCAAGACGCCGTGCCGACTACCTTCGGCCACAGTTTTCACGCTTACTGCCAATTATTTAAGCGTGACTTGGGTCGGATTCAAAGGGCTGGTGCGCAATTAGCAGCGGTCAACTTGGGTGGGACCGCAATTGGCACTGGCATCAACGCGACCCGCTACTACCAAACCCACATTTTAAGCGTTTTGAACCGGAATACGCACCTGGGGTTGACCGCGGCGCCCGACTTGATCGATGCGACTCAAAACTGCGACGCCTTCGTCACGTTTTCCGCGGCCCTTAAAACTTTAGCCACCGACCTTTCGAAGTTTTGCAACGACTTACGCTTGCTGGCGAGTGGACCACAAGCCGGCTTGGCGGAAATTCAGTTACCCGCTAAGCAGGCCGGTTCCTCGATTATGCCGGGGAAGGTCAACCCGGTGATTCCCGAAGTTGTTAACCAGGTCGCCTTTGAAGTGATCGGTAATGACGTGACCGTCACGATGGCGGCCGAAGCGGGGCAGTTAGAACTAAACGCCTTTGAACCGATTATGATCCGGGCGTTGCTGGAAAGCGAAAGTTACCTGCAACACGCTATAACAACGTTGGTACAAAACTGCCTACGGGGGGTGACCGTCAACCGCCGGAAGTGTGCGGCCCAAGTCAAGCAGTCAACGATTTCAGCTACGGTGTTATCCCCCTACTTAGGTTACGAGACCACGACGGCGTTAATTAAAGAAGCGTTAGCCAGCCACGTCACCGTTCCAGACTTGCTACGGCAACGGCACTTGTTACCGACCGCGACGATTGACCAGCTTTTTTCACCCGCGGGATTGACCCAGCCACGGACGGCAACAACGAGTGCGGTGGATGCACTTTAAGCGCTAGCGTTGATGGGCACGTGTGGGCAACGTCATAATTAAACCGCATTTTATATTGAAGCTATCCGAACGTTACGTTCGCGATAGCTTCTTTTTTGTGGTGGGTCGCAAGCCGGCTGAATCGGGACGAGCGGTGATGAAACCGGTCGTGACCAGCCAGGCGTTGAGGGTGACCGGACCGGTGAACTGGAAACCAGCGGCGCGCAGCGTTTTGGCGAGGCGGTTGCCGGTTTCCGTCTGGCGCGGGAGGTCGCGGTAGTGGGCGATTTCTAAAATCAGTTGCTGGTCATCAAGTTGTTGCCAGAGGTAGTGGTCAAACGAACCGTAGGCGGCACAAAGTTCGAGCGTTAGGTTGGCGTTATGGATGACGGCTTGGATTTTACGCGGGTTACGGATAATGGCGGGATTTTGACAAAGCCGTTCGACGTCGGCGGGGGTCATTTCGGCGATCCGTGGCAGTGACCACTGGTAAAAAGCCTGGCGAAAGGCCGTGCGTTTATTGAGGACGCTGTGCCAATTCAGGCCGGCGGAAAAGCCACTCAGACTGAGCATTTCAAAAATCTGGGCGTCGTTGTGGGTCGGAATCCCCCACTCGTAGTCAAAGTAGGCGCGGTAGGGCGGGTCCAGGGGGTAGTGGCGGTTGAAAATCGGGTCATCATCGAACCAGTTGGTAATCAAAGTGGTACCTCAACTTTCTGGACAGGAAAGGGACAGCGATATTAACTAGTTACGTGGATACGGTACAAAAACCGCCTAATTAACGTGGCTTTTAGAAGCAAACTTCCAAAAGCCACGTTAATTAGGCGGTCACGTTCGTACTTTTTTGTTTCGATAGGTAACGGGCGACGAGTAGTGAAATTAGTAATAATAGTAAACAAACGATAAAGCCAGCGGTAATGCCGAGGTATCCGGCGCCGGCCCAGTGTTGGTTGACGTTGGCGATGACCGCGACAATCAGTGCCGTCCCAAACGAGGCGGCAACTTGGCGAATCGTGTTGAAGGTCGCCACGCCGTCCGGCACCATGTCGTAAGGCAATAAGCCGAGGGCGTGGGTCTGTAACGGAATCAGCATGGTGACCAGCCCGAGCTGGCGTACCGTTTGGAAAATTGCTAGAACGATTGGCGTACTATTGGTGCCAATCAGTGCCTGCAGCAGGGTTCCCGTACAATCAATGGCTAAACCGGTGTAGACCAGCACGCGGACGTCTAAACGGTCGTAAAGCCGACCGCTTAAACGCGATAACGTCCCGGTCAGAATGGCACCCGGTAAAATGACGAGGCCGGAAATTAAGGCACTGCGCCCCTGAATCGTTTGAATTAATAACGGTAAGAGAATCGCGTTACCGTACATGGTTGCCGTGATCAGAGTATTGATGGTCGTGGCGACTACGAACTGGCGGTGCTTAAACACGTTCAAGTTGATCAACGGTTGGTCGCGGTGGCGCTGTGAACGGTAGAAGAAAGCGGTAAACAGCGCACCGAAAATAATCAGGCCAGCGACCCGCCACGAAAGCAAGTTAGCCGTTGAAATACTGGATAAGCCCATGAGAATTGACCAGAGCCCGATACTGATCAAAATAAAACCACGGGTGTCAAAGTTTGGTAACTCGTTATGCGCAATGTTCGGTAAGATGATCAGCGACGCAATCAGGGTGATCAAAATAAATGGCAGGATCACGATGAATAGGTAGCGCCACGAAAAGTAGTCGAGGATCACGCCGGAAACGGTTGGCCCGATGATTGGTGAAAAGTTAAAGGCTAAGCCGATAATACCCATAATCGCGCCCTTCTTTTGTGGCTGGGCGTAGCGGATCGCTAGGACGTTGACTAACGGCATCATCATGCCGGCTCCGACGGCTTGGACCATCCGGGCAATAATCACGACGATAAAGGCCGTCCCGCTAGCGCCGAGCGCCGTTCCGAGTAGGAAAATCAACGTGGCGATCAGGAACAGGTTGCGAAATGAAAAGCGACGGATCAGAAACGCACTGACCGGAATCATCAGCGCGTTGACCAACATGTAGCCGTTGGTGACCCATTGCACTTCGGCTTAGCTGACGTGAAAGACGGTCATTAGCTGAGGTAGTGCGGTGTTCATTAACGTGGAGCAAAGAATCCCGAAAAAGGTTCCAAACACCATAATGATAAGTGACCGCGCAATCCGAGGATTGGTCATGGTGTTCAACTCCTTTTAAAATTGTAGTGCTGGCTAAACGTTGAATGCGGGGAGGTAGTGCACCGTCCCGTGAACGGCCTTCAAACCGGCCGGCGTCATCCCCTTGATCAAGTAGGCGTCGGCGGGAACGTCGAACGGGGCGGTGACGTTAAATTCGCTTGCTGGGCGGTAACCGAATTGGCGGTAGTAGTCCGGCCAACCGAGAATGCTAATGTAACCGGCCCCGGAAATCCGGGCGCGTTGTTCAAGCTTAGCAATCAGCCGTTTGCCGACTCCCTGACGTTGGTGGGCGGGCGCAACTGCCAGTGGTCCTAAGGCAACGCCGGTCGTGGTCGTCGTGCCATCACTAACGCTGATCGGGCTAAGTAAGCCGTAACCCACCGGCTGGCCGCCGTCGTGAGCAACCACTTCTAAGCTGGCTTGGTAAGCCGGGTCTTGACGGATGGCGTGAATCAATTCGACCTCACCGTCATAGCCGTGCTCGGTACCTTCAAAAGCCGCGTGAACTAACTGGTCAACCTCGGTGAAGTCCGCGGGTTGAATCGTTTTAATTTGCATTGAAATTCTCTAAATTTTTATATTAGCCATTAATACTTAATTATGGACGGATTAGGATGAAATGTCTAGTTATATGAGATTGTTCTAAACCGTAAAAATTACTATTTACAAAAGTGGATGAGCTTGTTATGCTGTAAAGCGTAATTATTACTATTTAAATTTTGGAGGAATTATCACATGTTTAAGGTTAGACGGGTATTAGGATTACTAGCATTATTAATTGGCGGAACGGTTTTATCGGGGTGTCAGGCAACGACTAAGCAGTCGTCAAAAAAACTTAGCGTGGTCACGACCACCAATTTTTACGGTGAAATGGCGCGTGCCGTGGGTGGCAAGCACGTGCAAGTAACGTCGATCATCAACAAACCGACCGTTGATCCCCACGATTACGAACCAACGCCGCAAGTCGCTAAGCAGGTGGCTGGCGCGGACCTTGCGATTGCCAACGGGTTAGGCTACGACGGCTGGATGAATAAGCTGGTTAAATCGGCCGGGACCACCAAGTTAATGCGGGTCGGCGAAGACGTTTTACACCGTAAAGCCGGTGTTAACGAACACCTTTGGTACGACGTGCAGACGATGCCGGCAGCCGCTAAATATTTAGCTAATCAACTGGGCAAGATCGACCCCGACCGCCGTGCCGTTTACCAGAAAAACGCGGCGACCTACATTGACTCACTTAAGCCAATCAACAAGCAAGTCAACCAGCTGAAACGGCAGGTGGCAAAACTGGATAACCGTAACGTTTTCGTTAGCGAACCGGTTTTTGACCTAGCACTGAAGACAATTGGTTTGAAAGTGACTAACGCTAATTTTGAAAACGCGGTCGAAAAGGGGAGCGACCCGTCACCAAAGGTCGTTCACCAAATGCAAACGGCGTTGAAACGCCGCCAGGTTACCTTGTTCGTCAATAACCGGCAAGTGTCTAGTTCGACCGTGACCAACATGGTTAAACTGGCGAAGCAAAACGACGTCGCGGTCCTTGGTGTGACCGAAACGATGCCCGCTAACGTGACTTATCAAGAATGGATGTTAAAGCAATACCGACAATTAAGTCAGCTGTTGAAGTAAAAAAATAACCGCCCCGGAAAAATTCCGGAGCGGTTATTCTCGTTAATTACGATTAACGTTCTTCGCGACGGCGCTTTGCGGCGAGGCCAAGCGTCATGCTACCCATGACGGCGGCTAAGAGGCCAACCCCGGCTGCGTTGGCAGCGGAGCGGGTCTGTTCACCGGTTTGTGGCAATGCTACGGCAGCGGCCGGCTTGTTAGCGGCATCGGTCGTGTCCTTAGCAACGTCAACGGTCGTCTTGTTTTGGTCACCAGAAGTTGCCAGTGGTTGAACCTTGGCATCTTCCTTCGTGGTGTCCTTAGTAGCGTTGTCGTCACCATCTTCAGTACCCTTGATTTGGTCATCATCGGTCGTGGTCGTTTCTTCTGAACCGTCCTTGATTGATGGCTTGATCGTTACGCTGGACTTCAATGAAGCCAGGTAATCTTGGCTAGCCTTAACGGCGGCATCGTATTCGGCTTGGTTTTCCTTAACGAGGTCGTTGTAGTTGCCGTCCAGTTGTTGCTTAAAGTCGGCTAATTCTTGTTCAGCCGTCCGTTCAGCAATCGTGGCGTCCAAGTGTTGGTCAACAACGAAGGCTTTGCAATCGGATGCGGCCGTGTCAGCGGCGATTTCTAATAAGGAAGCCTGAGTTTTGTTGTATGCAGCAATGTTTTGTTCAAGCTTTTCTTTCAAGCTGGCAAGTTTATCAACTTGCTCCTGAGCAAATTGTTGCATATCGTAGTCGTTATTCTTTTCGCTTTGAGCCTTTTCTGCGGCGATTTGATCTAACGCAGCTTGGTAAGCGGCATCGGCATCGTTAATGGTTTGTGACTGACGCGTTTGGGCATCGTCCAAGGCGTTTTGGTAAGCCGTCAAGTTATTTGCTAACGTTTCGGCGTGCTTAGCAGTGTTTTGCTTGTAGGCGTCGACTAAGGCAGCTTCGGCGTTGGCGATGGCGTCGTAGCGATCTTGGATATTTTGATCAATAGCGTCTGCCAATTTTTGATTATTTTGATTGACTTGTTTCTTATAAGTCTCTTGGGCGTCATTATCCAATTTTGCATGTTCATCGTCGATATTAGCCTTTACTGCGTTAAAGACGTTGTCAGCATCAGAAACAGTTTCGTTGTAGGCTACCATGCTAGCGTTATGAGCGTTATCGTAGTCAGTTTGGTGAGATCTTAATTCGCCATCGGCTTTAGCATTATTAGCAGTAGTAGCATTGTTGTAAACCGTATCGTTGTTGAGAAGTGCTGCGTCGTATTCGCTAGTAGCTGCTGATTCTGCTTTATCGTAAGCTTCATCGGCAACTTTTTGAGCAGCAGCTTCATCGGCTGCACTAGCCAACTTAGCTTGATGAAGCTTGTTATTGATAGCAATTAAAGCATCATCGTATGTCTTCTGATTATTTGCTTTAGCTTGGCCTAAAGCATCGCTGATTTCACCTTTACGTTGATTAAATGCATCTTTAAGTTCACCCTTAGTGCTTTCAAAGGCTTGGTCTAAGTTAGCTTGAGCGTCACTTTTTGCCTGTGTAGCTGTATCTAAAGCGTCCTGAGCTTTATCACGAGTGTCGGTGGCGTTAGCTAATTCAGTTTTAGCTGCATTTAAAGCTTTAGTGGCTTCAGTGGTGTCAACTCCGGCATCATGAATGGCCTGTGCAGAAGTAGTTTCAGTATTTTCTTCGGGTGAGAATGTAGCGTCTTTATCAAGTTTGGAGAAACTTTCGAAAAGTAAGATTGTCTTTGGATCATTGTTGTTATCAAACTCGACAGAGAATCCTAGTCCTTTAGTGTTTGACTTAAATAATTCCTGTGCCTTTAAGGCTTCATCGGAATTACCAAACAATAAGTTAGTTAATGTGTTTAAAATATCAACTTTTAGTTGTAATACGGTGGGACGGTCGTAGGCGATTTCCGTATTATCGTTTTGATCTGATTTGAAGCTACCAGATGAGCGTAACTGATCAGAAACGTTAGCGATTAGTCCACTCGATTTAATATCGGCTTGCAACTGTTTAGTATCGAGTGATTCATCAAATCCTTTTCTTGCTTTAGTTCGCTTCTCCATAATTGTGTTGGCAGCGGACTGTGTATCCGCAGTCCATGCAATTGGAGAAAGTCCTTGAGCTTTACGCCATGAATTAATCAAGGTAAGTGCATAGTCAGCTAACTCGTTTTCTTGTGCAATCCCTTCATCGCTGTAGAAGTAGTATGCCATGGAGTTCTTGGCGTCTTTGGTATCTTCAGTTTTATCATAATTATAGTAGATCCCATCATCGACCGTTCCTTTTGGTTCAGTCAAACTAGTCGGCAAGTTACGTTCGTTACTAATGGTGTAGTTGTCTCCGTTAGTAATTGGGGTAGCAGCGGCGTTTTGGGCTTCTAAGTCGTCTAATGCACTTTGGGCGCTATCAACACTTGACTGAGCTGCATCGACGTCGGCTTGGGCGCTGTCTAAGTTTGCTTGGGCACTATCAACGGCTTGTTGATATTTGGAATCAATCCCAGCATCGTGAGTCTTTGTAGCTTCAGCGAGCTTGTCAGCGTATGTTTTTTCAGCGTCCTTGGTAGCGTTAGCTGCTTTTTCTTCCGCGGTTGAATTTGCTGCGGCTTGTTCATCATTAGCAACTTGAGCAGCTGAGTCGGCAGTTGATTGCGCCTCAGTGTTTGCGGCAACTCGATCGGCACGCGTATCGGAGTAGGCATCTGCTTTGTCCTTTTCAGCCTTAGCATCGGCAGTTGCTTTTTTATCAGTGGCTTGCTTGTCGTTGGCTTCTTTTTCTGTCAATGCATCTTGGTCTGCCTTAGCTTGATCAGCGCGCGTCGCAGCGTCGGCTTCGGATTGAGCAGCAGCGGCCTTGGCATCTGCTGCAGATTGAGCGGCACTAGCAGCTGCTTTTACAGCAGCGGTTGAATCGGCAGCGGCGTTAGTTTCAGCAGCTTGCGAGTCAGCATTAGCCTTTTGCTGATTTTGAAGTTCTTCTTTAGCCTTAGCGTTGGCAGCGTGATTGTCGCTATTAGCTTGTCTATCCGCACTAGCCTGATCTTGGTCCGCTTTAACAAGTGCGTCTTGTTTATCAGTTTCAGCCTGCTTATCCGCATCCTTTTGCGCTTGGTCCGCAGCCTGGTCGGCGTTGGTCTTGTTAGTCGTCGCGTCCTTGACGGTATCGTCAAAGGTCTTATTGGCGTCGGAAGTTGCGGCGTCCTTAGCGGCTTCAGCATCCTTTTGTTCCTTAGCTGCGGCGTCGGCAGTTTGTTGTTCAAGGTCCTGTTCATGGTCCTTAACGGCTTGGCCGGCTTGTTCAGTGGCGTCGCTTAAGGTATCCATTTGTGATTGTTGGTAGTCGTGCGAAGCTTGGCTGGATTGTTGCTTAGCATCATCGGCCTTAGCGGCTTGCGATTGATCAAAATCGTTTAACGCACCGGCTTGGCTGCTAGCAAATTCATCGGCGTCCTTCTTAGCGGCGTCCGATTTTGCAGCGTAATCCTTGTCGTTAGCAGCGGATTGGGCCTGTTCTTCGCTTGCTTGTTGGTCCTTTAAGTTATCTAACTTTTCGTTTTCACTAGCCTTGGCTTCATTATAAGCAGCTTGTGCGCTAGTGGGTGCGACCGTCGCAGACTTAGCGGCGCCATTTGTGGCATCCTGATTATTCGTGTCGGCCTTGGTGTTGGTATCAGTTAACCCAGTGGTTGCGGCAAGTCCCCCTAAGATCAGCGCGGTAGTCGAAATGGTCTTTTTATTCATACTCCCAAAACTCCTTTTATTTGCGTTCCGCAAAACGGTAACGCGTGAAAATCAGTAAAGTGACAACAACAAAACAACAATCAATTAGACAAATCTATTAATACTTTAATTGATTGATTTCAATAATAGGTTCATTATCTTATAACTTTATTAATAAATCTATATTAAAATCGCTTTCAAAAATTAGTTAAGGGGTTTAAAACCCGATAGCATTAAAGCATTCAAGAATTTGAACTTTTTTTGCTTTCATTTTGAGTTTCACTAAAACTTGATAAACTGCGCGTCGTCCGCAAGCTTCGATAGTGCCAAAGGTCGAGGTAGACAATTCTTTCAAGCCTTCACAACCGTGGAGGGTTCGTAGTTAATACCAGCAAATAGTTGGTATTGGTCTAGGTGGATTTTAGGGAAAGCATGTCCAAGTGATGTTTAAAAAAAGTTGGAATTTTTCCTTGACCTGAAACCCGTTTGAGAAAGTATCATGATGGTGTTGAGAAGGAAAGGCATGCCGCTCAGACTGATAACACTTACTATTTAGGAGGTTTTTACCATGGGACTATTTTCATTTGGAAAAAAAGTGAAGTTATACGCACCAGTTGACGGAACGTTGGAAGATTTATCAGCAACGGACAGTGCTAAGGGATTCAGTGTTCAACCGCAACGGCACCACTTGTACAGTCCGGTCGACGGAACGGTGAGTGCGCTAATGCCCGACCAACGCGCAATTGAACTAACCAGCAACAAGTTAAAGGTACGGGTTCAGTTGGATAGTCAGGACGGCCAGACGTCGACGTACGTTCACGAAGGCGATGCGGTGACGCCGGAAACACCGATCATGTTTATGGATCACGACGATTTAGACGCAGCCAAGGTGCGGGTAGTGGTGGATAACGCCGATACGCACATGAAGTCGTTGAGCGTTTCAACAAGTGGTCAGGTCAGTCACGACCAGGAAGTTGCCACCGCGGTGCAACGTTAAACTGAATAAATGTAAATAAAAACGACGTCGGGTCGTCTCCTTAACGGGAGGCACTGACGTCGTTTGTTTTAGTCTGATTGGCTTGGGTCATTAACGCGTGGTGATACGCGTCGTTCAGCGAATTGAGCTGTTGATGAAAGTTGGTTAACAATAGGTTCATTTTTTGTTGATAAGCACGGTCAACGGCGTAGCCGCCGGTCGTGGCGGTCATTGCGTCTAAGTAGGCCCGGAGATCTGGGTCGTCGCCGAGCTTTTCGTATAAGTCAACGTTATCTAATAGCCGGACGATACGGTTATACTTACCGGTGAAAGTCCGCCGGATCAGTTGAATCCGTTCGCGAAAGGCGTCGCAGGCTTGTTGAATAACGACTTGTGTGTCGGGATACGTATGGGTATCCGGTTGCGGTAAACTGGGTAAAATCTGGGTGATGGCGCCGTTAATGTGGGCGTCGATCGCCTTGGTGTCCGGGGTAGCCTGATTAAAGACGTCGCCCGATAAGATTCCGGGGTTGGTCGTGGTCAAATCCACGTATTCCCAGAGCAGCACGTTGAATTCCGAACTGTTCATACCATCGGTTTTTAAAATTTCAAAGGCGTAGTCGTTAAACGGGCCGTAGCGGAGATAGTCCGGTGACACTTGGTAAAGTTTGGCCAGCGCGGTCAGCCGCTCGCGACTAGGTAGGGAGCGGCCCTTTTCCCAGTCGTTTACGGTTCCCTTACCAGCGACGCCAACGGTCTCGGCGACCGTGGCCATGCTGAGTTGTTGTTCACGGCGAAAATCGGCCAGGCGCTGGCCGACCGCCCGTTTATTCAGTTTCATCCGAACACCTCCGTTCACCTGTTAATTTTAGCACAAGGTCAACGGAATATTAATAACGTTCTGTTTAAAGATAACTATAGTTATAAAAAGCTACATGAAGCGGTTAATGACGGCCATCAAGTCCGGTCCACTATTAACGGTGTGCCCGTCGAGGGTAATGTCATACTGTGACGTGGTGCGTGGTTGGACGTGCCCCAAAACGGCCAACTTTTCGCGGTGGTTATGAATAATTAAGACAAACTTCGGTTGATCGAGTAAAATCGTAATCTCAGCGTTCAGTAACTGACAGAGTTCGCCACTCAGGGCGACCTTTACGGTGTGTAAGCCGTGGAAGCCCTCCTGGATCACGGCGTGTAAGCAAGTTTCGAGTGCCATCAACTGGTTGTTGGTACTATATGGTTCTGGTAACGGTGTCATCATCAATTCCTCCCCCACAAAAAATATTGATTTCCGTTATTACGTTAATCATAAATTGCTTTTATATTGACGGATAGATTTTGAGCTTTTATGACGAAATTAATAAATTTTATTTACGTTTGCCATCGTTAGTCGGCCAATCATTGCCACCTTAATTGGCGTATAATGGAAGCACTAAAGGGGGACGCCAAGATGTTACGGAAAATTGCAGTGTTAGCGGACGTTCACGGGAACCTGACGGCACTCGACGCGGTGTTGGCAGACGCGCAGCGGGCCGGGGCGACCGATTACTGGTTTTTAGGGGACCTATTTTTACCCGGACCGGGTGCTCAGAACTTATACCAACACTTAGCGGCGGTCAAGCCGACCGTGTGGCTTCAGGGCAATTGGGAACAGGGCATTGACGCCGTCATGAACGGCATGGGGGACTGGAACGAGCCGTCGCAACGCTACTTTGCACGCTTGACGCGTTACTTAGTGCAGCACTTAGATCAAGCAAGTTATCAGGAATTGATTCGGCGCCCGATTGCAACGCAGGTTACGGTCAACGGGCTGAATTTCGGCCTATCGCATAACCAGCCCGAACGTTCGACCGGCCACGATTTGTACCCGGCGGAGCTCCAAGCTAACTTTGACCACTTGGCCGGCGACCACGCCGTTGCCGTTTATGGCCACACCCACCAACAGTTGATGCGGGTTTCGTCAAGCGGTCAGGTGATTATTAACCCCGGTGCGACCGGCCAACCGTACAGCCCCAATCCAGTCTTTCTGGCTGACCAGCGGGCGTGTTACGCGCTACTCGACGTGACCACGGATGGTAAACTGACGACTACTTTCCGAAAGGTCGACTACGATATTGACGCGGAGTTAGCGCTCGCTAAGCAGCGCCAGCTACCGTACCTGGACTTGTACACCCACCTGCGCCGGACCGGCCTAACGAGCACCCATGATCAGGCGCTCTTACGGCGGGTCAACGGGCAGATGCGTGACTGGGATGCCGTGTTGGCATTTTTCGGTCAGTCCCGCGGGAAACAAGTTTGACGGATGCGCGGCGGAACTCTTATAATACGGGTAATTGTTAATTTAAGGGAGGGTTCGCCGCGTGCATTTTGAATTATCCGAATGGTTTGGCGTCAATCACCGCGTCAAGCAGAACATGGTCTTCACGAAAACCATCGAAGGATATACGCTCACCAAGAAAGTTTACGGCTCGTTCAACTGGTGGGCATTTCTGTTCACCTGGTTCTACGCGTTGTTTAGTTTACGCTGCCGGACCTCATTTTTCGTTCTAAAGACGGCGGTGCCGTTCTTAGGGTTGATCGTTATTAATTTATTAGCCCAATTATTTTTTTCAGAAAATATCAGTTTAGTAATTAATATTTTGGGCGCCGTCTGGTACGGCACCATGTTTGAAACTTGGTTTAAAAACCAGCTCGTTGAGAATGGCTACCAGCTAAAACAGGGGTAGCTCGTAAAACGTTGGCCAATCACTGGTCAACGTTTTTTTAGTAGCGCCATTTATATAGGTAGGTTAAAAACCGTTAGTTCGGTCTGTTAACAATCCAAAACGAGGTCAGTGCGGGCGGGGAACCGCTGCCATTATTTATTAGTAATTAATTATCTAAACGCAAACTATGCGGATTCTTTACATGTAACACTACGAATAATTTACATTAGTTCTCTATGATTAGATTTCAGTGGTTATTAACGTAACCATAAATAAATTGTTTGGAGTGATTGATTTAATGAAGCCGCGCGTTTTGACGACCTTATTAATTTGTTCATCTATTTTGACGACTTCGGTAACCCCGGTAGTCGCCGCTGTTAACCAGCCGGGGGCCACGCCTTCAGCGAAAGTGAACCGTTCCGCACAACCCGCTGCCGCAACTCGGCAGTCGGTTGCTGCCGATGCCTTTATGGATCTTCAGCTTAAGAACGGCCAGATGCTTGACGTGAAGGGCAACACGTCCTGGACGAAGGTGGGTAACCCGTCCGCCGTTCGCGATACGGAAGCCGGGGGCGTCTTAGGGTTTGACGGCCATTCCGCCTTTTACACGACCTTCTCCGATGCTCAGTTCGGTCAATTGAAGAACGGGATGGCAATTGAAGCCTACTTCAAGTACGACCCAACCGCGAATGTTACTGGCGAACACGAAATCTTCTCAAGCCAACAGGGCGGTGGTTTCGGGTTAGGGGTTCAAAATGGTAAAGTGATTTTCTACGCTCATGATGGTTCCGGCTATAAAGAACCAAAGGGCGACTTGAAAGTTGGCCACTGGGTTCACGCCGTGGGGATCATTGATAAGAACAAGACCGCCAGCCTATACTTAGACGGTAAATTGGTAGATTCAGTGGCGATGCCTGGTGACTTGAAGTTTGCTAACGGCACCAAGGACCTGGTATTGGGTGGCGACGCTGCACCTGGTTCGCACGTCCAGTCCCTAATGAACGGCCGCGTGAAGTCCGCCCGCTTGTATAACCACACGTTGACGGCCGCCCAAGTTGCCGCTTTAAATAAAGAAGTGACGACAACGACCCACGAAGTCCCACATACCGACCAAGCCATCGAAACGATGTTTGTTGGTCCGAAGCAAGTTGCAACTGGTCATACATACGCATTGAACGTCCATGCTCGCCAAATGAAGTTTAGCGAGTCGGCGCCGTTAACGATCGACGTTGTCTTTGACCCAACCATGCTCTACTTTGTGGACGCCGAACGGACTTTGGGTGGTAACCAGACCCAGGTTCGCCAAGTGGCCAACGGACGTTTACGGATTACGACGACCGCCCGTTTATCACCAGCACAATTCCGGCAATATGCGCAAACCCGCTTAGCGCACATTAACTTGCACGCGAAGAAGCAGGCTGGGACGACCCAAATTCGTTTCGAACAAGTTTCTAAGGACGGTAACGTTCAATTAGGTGCCGCTCAAACGGTTCAAATTGCGGGTAAGTACGCGCTTGATTATAACGGCGACGGAATCATCGGGGTTGGTGACATCGTTAAAGCGCCAATTGCTAAGCGTGCTGAAGTGGCGAAAAAGGCTGAAATCAAGCCTTACAAGCACGTCATCGTGTTAACGACTGACGGTGGTGGTAACTCCTTTAGTCCGGATGGCATGTACTACGCCAAGGGTGCCGGTACGCCAATGTGGACGACTGACCGCAACATCATGAACAAGCGTCGTAACCCGTACTTGATGGACTTATTCAACAAGAAGTTTGCCATGAGTACGACCGCGCAGTCCGTTGCGCCAGCAATTTCTGCCCAAAACTACATTTCAATGTTACACGGACGACCATGGGAAACGTTACCGGCTGAATATCAAGGGACGAACGGCTCGATGGGCCAAGAATACTTCGCCGATTTTGGTAAGAAACGCCAACTCTTCCCGTCAGTTTTCAAAGTGTTGCAACAAAATAACCCGACTCAGGGGGCCGCGGCCTTCTCCGAATGGGGTCAAATTGTTAACGCCATCGTGGAACCGGACGCTGCGGTAAAGACTAAGCAGTCGAAATCACTCGAATCTTTCAAAGACGTTGCCGATTACGTGGGGACGACGGAATTCGATAACACCAGCTTAGTTTACATGCAAAGTGACTACATGGACGGCCAGGGCCATGGTCACGGTTGGTATAACGATAACTATTGGAACCAGTTCTCCCGGTACGACGCGATGTTCAAACGGGTGATGGACCAATTAGAAAAGACCGGTCACATTCACGATACGTTGGTGATTGCCAACGCCGATCACGGTGGTGCTGGCTACGGTCACGGCCCGAACGATGCCCCGGACCGCGATATTTTCATCGCTTTAGGTGGTGAAACGGTCAATAGTGGTCACCGCCTAAAGGGTGGGAGCAACTCCGACATTACCGCGTTGATCTTAAACGCGTTGCAAGTGCCACGGGTACCGCACATGTTCAACAGTAACGTCTTTGACGAATCAGCTTTCTTGAAGCAAACTGATTTGACTAAGAAGGATCGCGACGTTGAAAAGGTTCACTTTGTGCGCCACGAAAACAAGGCGGATATTAAGTTATCTAACCTTCGCGATAAGCGCCAACTACGAGCTATCGACATGCGAATCGACTTAGCGGGTCGCAAGGTCGCTAAGATTAAGACCAAGAAGGGTGTTAAGGTCTTAAACCGCAGCGTTGAAAACGGTACGTTGAAGTTAACGTTGAGTGTTAATAAGCAAACGATGCAAACGTTAGCGACGGTCGTCTTTGACAAGTCCGCTAAGAACACGTCGGTTCAAAAGGCAATGGCTGCTAGCCAAGACGGGACGGAAATTCTGGTTGACTTGAACAACCGTAACCGCAAGAACGCCTACTTGGAACCAAACGCCGAAGAAGGCCAATTCGACTTGAACAAGCCAGTGGCTAAGCCGGAAAACAACAAGCCAGCTAAACCTGAAAACAAACCGGCTAAACCCGAAAACAAACCAGCTAAGCCTGACAACCAACCAGCAACCCAAGTGGTAAAGTGCCAACTGCAGCTTCTCAAAGCCATGCCGGTACTGAAAGTTCCGCTGCTGCACCTGCTCAAGGTGATGACGGTAGTACGACGCCAACGACTTACGGTGCGACTGTGAGTGATGCCCCGGCATCCGCAGCTCAAACCAACGGGACGCCGGTTGCCGGTAGCAAGTCTGGTAACGATGGTAAGTCCAATGGTGCGGGCAAGCCGGACAGCACCAGCAAGTCTGATAGCCAAGCTTCCGGCTGGTTACCACAAACTGGTGAACAGATTCAAAAATGGTTAGTTGCAACCGGTGCAATGCTGTTAGCAGTGGTTGGCGGCATCGCCGTTTGGTTACGGAAACGCCACGCCTAACCTGACCTGATCAACCTTCATAATTTTCAATTTTAAAATACCTTTAAGGTCTTCCAACTTAACGTTGGGAGGCCTTTTTTGCTATGATTAACGGAGGTATTGGTTGCTGAAGTTAACGATAACGAGCAAGTGATTGAGATTGGGAGGAAAGCACGTGAGCTATTTAGCATTAAAGGATATTCATAAGTCGTACTACCTTGGTAAGGAAGCTTTCCCGGTATTAAATGGCATTAACATTGATTTTGAACGGGGCGAGTTCGTCTCAATCCTTGGTGAATCCGGTGGTGGAAAGTCCACGTTGATGAACATTATTGGCGGGCTCGACCGGCAGTTTGAAGGCCAGGTTCTGCTGCAGGGGACCGCACTGGATCACCACCAGGAAAAGCGGATGGATCGTTACCGCCGTGAAACCATTGGCTACATTTATCAGTCCTATAACTTAATTAACCACTTATCGGTGCTGGATAACGTCTTGATTTCACTGGACATGACCCAGTTGAACCGCGGTGAGCGCGAACAACGCGCTAAGGATTTGCTGACGCGGGTCGGATTGAGCGACCAGATGAAGAAGTACCCGAACCAGTTGTCGGGTGGCCAAAAGCAGCGGGTGGCGGTAGCACGTGCCTTGGCCAGTGATCCGCAAATTATTATTGCCGATGAACCGACCGGTGCACTGGACTCGGAAAACACGGCCGAGGTCTTAAAATTACTGGATCAGATTGCGGCGGAGGGCCGGCTTGTCATTTGCGTGACCCATTCACAGGCCGTGGCTGAAGCCGGCACCCGCATCATTCACTTAGCGGATGGTCGGGTCACCGATGAAGAACGTCTGCGGCCGGCTTATCCGGTCGACCAGGACCGCCAACAAATTCCGGCCCGTCGGCTACCGTGGTTGGTGCCGTTAACGACGGCCTTTAAGCACCTCCGCTATACTTGGAGCTGGAACCTGATTATCATTATCGGGACGGCGATTGGGTTATTTGCGGTGATGCTGTTCAACGGCCTCGGTAACGGGTTGAAGTCCTACATTAATCAGGAAATCAACGACATGGTCAACCCGCGAATCGTGACGGTTGCCCGCTACCAGTCACGTGGCAAGGCGAGTGGTAGTCAGGGCAATCGCAAGCAAACTAGCAGTAGTTCGACCAGCGCGAGTGCTGCGGGCGGTAACCAGCAGATGCAGGCCAACGCCCAGGTAGCCGGTCAGGGGAACGCTGCCGCGGTGACGGCGACAGCGGCGAAGACGCCGTCGTTTAGCGTAGCGCAGTTGAAACGCTTGCGCGGCTTGAAGCACGTGCAGTCGGTTCAACCGATTGTTTCGGCTAGCAACGCGACCCTGAGCCTCGACAGCAAGGATTATCAGGTTAGTTCGTTAACCACCTGGACGGCGGCAAACCGTCAGTCGACGATCAAGGCCGGCCACGTTGCCGGTAAGAACGAAATCGTGGTCGATAAAGACACGGTTGCCAAAAAGTGGTCCAAGCAAAATTGGCGTGACGTGGTTGGTAAAACCGTGACCGTGTCGTTTCAAACGATCGACGCGAACGGTAAAGCGGTCACCGTTAAGCGGCAGTTAACGGTTGCCGGGGTCACCCAGGGAACCAACGGCAGTGGCGCGACCGCCGTTAGTTACGCGACGATGAAGGCGATGCGGGCGGTTAACAACTTAAAGACCGAACCGACCACCGTGGCGGTGAAGGCCGATAAGCGTCAAAATAACGGTAGCGTCACCAAAAAGATCAATCGGTTAAAGACGAACAAGCAGCGCCAGTTTAACGCGGTCAGCATTGCAAGTATCCTGGATACCGTCAACACTTACGTTAACTTAGCGACGACGATCCTGGCCGCAATTGCCGGCATTTCGCTGCTAGTGTCGGCGCTAATGATCATCGTGACGATGTTCATGTCGGTCAGTGCTCGGAAGAAGGAAATCGGGATTTTACGGGCGCTCGGGGAAAGCCGCAGCGATATTCGGCGGTTGTTTACCGGTGAATCCTTAATTATCGGGATTATTAGTGCCACCTTAGCGACCGGAATCGCGTACGGCGTTGGGGCGGTCCTGAATACCCAGTTATATAAAATCGCTAATTACAACCTGATTGCGATTCACGTCGATAACGTGGTGATGACCTTCATTATTGCGCTGATAATTGCGTTATTAGCGGCCATCTTGCCAGCTTGGCGGGCAGCCCGCTTGAACCCGATCGACGCGTTAGCAGCCGATTAACTAAAGACATGCTTCGCTTAAAAAGTTTGCCAGTACCGGTTTAAAGCCAGTGCTGGTTTTTTGGTACCCACAGTGGGTATACTAAAAACGTTAGGAATGGGGGAAGTTGGATGAATTATGGCATCTTAACCTTAACGTTTTTGAGTGTTAACTTGGACTTCTTTGTCATGTTATTATTTCTGCTTAAGAAGTACCGCACCCGCCAAGTGTTGATTGGCTATTTGATTGGCTTAGTCATTTTACTGACCGCCAGTTTTCTAATTGGCCGGACGCTGGCACACTGGTTACCGGAGTGGGTGCTGGGCGGGTTGGGGCTACTGCCGATTTGGCTGGCAGTGCGGCGTGACACGGATGACGACGCCGTTAAGACCCACGGCTCACCAGTCGTGAGTGTTTGTGTGACCTACTTATCAGTCTGTGCGGGGTGTAACTTAGCCATCTTTTTGCCGGTGTTGGCGGGTGAGAACTGGGCGCACTTTGGTCTGACCCTGATTTTTCTGAGTGTACTGACTATCATCATGGTTGCCTTGTTACGACTGATTGTGACGTTGCCAGTGGTCGAATGGGTGTTGAATCGGTTTGGCGAGCCCTTGATGCGCGGCTGTTATGTGCTGATTGGGCTGTACGTTTTCTGGGACAGTGGCTTGGTCAGTCATTTATTAACGCTGATCCACTAAAAAATCACGTTAGCTGATCACCACTGGGTGACAAGCTAACGTGATTTTTTTAGGTTATTGTAAGACCGGCTTTTGGTGCCGATGTTTTAAATCAGCCAATTGACTGGCGGTCAGTGGCAACGTTTTGTACGGTTTGAAGTGCTCGGATAGTTCGGAACTTGGGTCGGCTTGAAAAATCTCAACGTTGGCGTCGGCTAAATTGATGCGGTAAACTCGGCGGCTGGTCATCGTTTCAACAAACACCGTTGTTGGTGTAAACGGCCGCCATGAAAATTCATCCTTTGGTAACAACTGCCACTTCTCCAATGCATCGTATACTTCGTTCGGGGTCATGAAGCGCCACTCCTTTCGTCCTTAACCTCACCTAAAGTATAGGCGGTTTGGGGATTGAATTCAATTAAAGTTACCTGTACCTAAAAATTAATTATTATCTAATCGTCATGATTATGGAAGCGTTATTATCTTTGAAAGCGTAAAAAAAGAAGCCCTCGCTGAGGACTTCTTTTAGCTTTTAACGAATCACTAATACCGAAATCGGTGCGTACTTTGCCATGTAGGCGGCCTGACTACCGAAGTGCTTAGCAATTCCCTTTTTTGCGAGCGACCCGATGATCAAGAGGTCGGGTTGAACGTGGGGAATCACGTCTTTGACGATGGTTTCACCAGGTTCGCCCTCCGCAATCATTGAACGCACCTTGGTGACCCCGGCGTCTTGGGCCTGTTTTTGGTACTTCAACATGTGTTCTTCTAATTCTTTGCGTTCGCCGTGCACGTAATCCTTGCTTAATGCTTGGAAAACGTTCATGTCGTCATCTTCCAAAATGGAGGTGATGATCAGTTCGGCGTCGTCCTGCTTAGCTTGGTGAATGGCGTAATCAAAGGCGAGTAGCGCGTCCGCCGAATCATCGACCCCAACTAAGATTCGTTTAAATTTTGTACTCATTATTGGGCACCGTCCTTTGCTTTTTCAGCGGCAATTGCAGCCTGCTTTTCTAAGAACTTCTTGTTACCACGACGAAGATCGAAGATAGTCCAAGCAAGCAGTGCCAGGATGGCGGCGATTAAGACGTAAGCCAAAATATTGGAGAAGGTTTGTTCGCTAGCGGTGATCCCGTCGCCGAAGAAACCGGCGATTGAGTCTGGTAAGCCTAATAAGTTCAAGAAGGTTAAGCCAATAACGGATAACCAGCCCAGAATTGAAACCCAGGTCGAGTTTTTGAACCGTTTGCCCATTTCAGCTTTACTATCGGTCATCATCAATAATGGCAACATCGAGAATGGTAACGCGAAGGCTAAGAAGACTTGCGAATTGTTCATCAGGTTATTCAGCGCCGTATGCTCATCGATGGCACTCTTGCCACTGGTTAACATGACACAGATCAGCACTGGGATAACGGAAATTAACCGGGTGACTAACCGCCGAAGCCAGAGTGGCATCCGCATGTGAACGAAGCCTTCCATGATAACTTGCCCGGTCAAAGTCCCAGTGATTGTTGAGTTTTGGCCAGAAGCTAACAAGGCGATCGCAAACAGGGCGGACAGTGCACCAGATTTGGCGACACTAATTAGAATACCGTTACTTAACATTGACGTGTTTGATAGTGCTTCGTATAGGCCGAAGAATGACGGATCCTTAACGGCGCCGCTCTTGAAGACGGCAACCCCCATGATTAATAGTAGGGAGTTAACGATGAAGGCGAACGATAATTGGATGTTTGAATCCCAAGCAGCGAATTTAACCGTCCGGGCAACGTCGGCTTCATCCTTGTGGTCGATTTTCCGCGTTTGTGAAATTGCGGAATGTAAGTACAAGTTATGCGGCATAACCGTTGCCCCGATAATCCCGAGGGCACCGGATAATGGCGTCATACCGTTAACGGAGCGCCCGGTTGAGAAGGTAGCGGCCGTTGGGACCAAGCCCTTGATGACGCCGCCCCAGTCGGGATCGGATAACGCAACTTGGTAAACGAAAACGAATAAAATCACTAAAATCAAACAAACAACGATGGCTTCGATTTTCCGGAAACCAATCTTGGTTAGTAACAGTAAGACTAAAACGTCAAAGACCGTAATGAAAACCGCGATGACTAACGGGATGTTGAATAATAGATATAACGCAATCGCGGCCCCGATAACTTCGGCGATATCGGTCGCCATAATGGCTAACTCGGTGAGGATCCAAAGGACGATTCCGAGTGAGCGGCTGGTCCGCGCCCGGATGGCTTGAGCCAGGTCCATCTGACTCACGATACCAAGTTTAGCGGCCATGTATTGCAGTAACATCGCAATCAAACTTGAAATCAAGATAACAGACATAAGCATGTACTGATAGTTTTGCCCACCAGTAATTGACGTTGACCAGTTACCAGGATCCATGTACCCGACGGCAACTAGCGCGCCAGGCCCGGAGTAGGCAAACAGCGTTTTCCAAAAGCTGAGGTTTTTCGGAACCTCGATCGTTCCGTTGATTTCCTCTAGGGATGGTCCGTTCGCATATTCGATTAATTTATGCTTGCGGTTGGGTGTATTCTCTTTTTCACTCAATTGTAATTCCACCTTTCATTGGTTTGAAACTTTGGAACGGTTGTTATTGTACAATAAATAATATAAAATGGAAATACTTTTTAGGTAGACCTACAAAATTTAATTTGGGGTGGTGCGCAATGCGCAAAAGTATTAGCAATTATTTGAAAACGATTTATGAAGCGGGATTCACCAAAACGGGGACGACCAATAAACAGGTTGCAACCATGCTGGGCGTGCTTCCTGGCTCGGTTACGGAAGCCGTTAGTAACCTTGAAAAGCAAGGCTTAGTAACCCGGAAAACTTACCATGAAATCGCGTTGACCCGAACCGGTTATCAATTAGTTAAAAATTTAATGTTCCGTTACAGATTGTGTGAAGTTTGGCTATCCAAAATAATAAAACTACCCTTATCGGTAATTCCGGAGCAAGCTTGGTTGATGGCCGCAATTAATAATCAGGAGCTGCTTGACCGGTTACACCGACAATTAGACCAACCGTTAGTCAGTCCGTTCGGCGGTGCGCTAGCCCTGCCAGATTTTGACCAGCAGGCTTCCGAATTGGTGACGTTGGATACGGTGACGGCCGGGCAAACGGTTTTGCTGGCTAGTTACTTAGAAACGGCCAGCACGATTAAATATTGGCAACACGCTGGTTTACAACTAAATCAGACGTTAACGGTTACGCACCGCGACGCCACCATCCCGATGTTGACCTTAACTTCGGCCAATCAAACCGAGTACTTAGTCGATACGGCGGTGGCGCGCTACGTTTACGTTCAACCACAAACGGCCGGCGTACCGGTCTAGATTGGGGCGTTCACGCCGCGTTGATTATAACTATTAACGGTGACACCGATGCCCCCACCCGCAGCCTGGCTGAGGGTCAGTTGACTGAGGCGACCGTTTGCCGGGGTGACCGGGTCGAGTAATTCGGGAGCGTAGCGGGCGACGAGTGCGCGGATAACGGCACTGTGAGAAATAATGAGTAACTGGGACTGGTCCGCCCGTTCGCTTAGGATCGCACTCAAGCCGGTGGTTAAGCGGCGCCAAAAATCAGTACTCGTTTCGGCCAGCCGACTCGGATCAGCCGCACTGAGCCAGTCCTGGGCCTGGTCAGCGCCGAATTGCATCACTAATTGTTCATAAGATTGGTAGCCGTGCTGGTTGGCAATCTTTTCCCATTGGGTTAACGGTTGGCCTTCAAAACTACCATAGAAAGGTTCCCGCAAATCCGATAGGTAGTGAGTGCTACCAGCTTGCCAAGTTGCGTGGTGACAAATAATGCTGGCGGTCTGGCGTGAACGGAGGAGGTCACTAGCGTAAACGCCGCTGATCGGTAACCCCTTTAATGCGGTTGCTAGCTGTTGGACCTGCTGAATACCGGTCGGCGTTAAGGGTGAATCGGACCAGCCTTGAAATTGTTGGAATTGATTGAAGTAAGTTTCGCCGTGACGAACGAAATATAACGTGATTGCTTTGATCGTGTTCACTTCCTCACTAATAGGTTGATGCCATTCTACCGATATTGCGGTTCGGGGGTAGACCGAAAGCACCTGTAACCGTTGATAAGCAAGGACACTTACCGAATTAAGTGGGGAGTAGCCGGCTTGTGAGTAGGACAACGAAGCGGGAATTTTTGGGGCAATTTGTAACCGGTTTCTACTATAGATAGGGGCGTTAGCTTAACGTACTCAAATTTCGGGTTAGGCGTGTTACGGTAAGTATGATATAACGGTATGTAACAACGTGAAAATGTTAACCGAACGTTAACGTTAGTAGAAAGGAATGAATTGGTCGTGAATACTCGGGACCTCGCGCTTTTCCGTGCCGTCGTGAAGTACCGCAATTATACCCACGTCGCCGAAAAGTTTGCCGTGTCGCAGCCGGCCGTCAGTCAGGCCATTAAACGCTTGGAACGCAAGTTTGACGCGCCGCTCGTTAAGCAGGACCACGCGCACCAGCAAATGTTGATCACCCAGGCGGGTAAGGTGCTGTACCATAATTCGCAGGCGGTTCAGGAGAGCTTAACACTGACACACCGCGAGATTGAGGCCGCTAAGCAGCCGACAATCCGCTTAGGCATGCCACCCATTTTAGGTGCGATGTTCTTTCCCCAGGTGGCCCACCAGTTACTGGACTGGGGCTGGTTCCAGCAGCTCCAAGTCAGTGAGAAGGGGTCGGCGCGCTTGCTCCGTGATTTAAAGAAAGGCAAGTTGGACGTTGCCTTGGTTGCTTCGGCGCACCCGTTGCACGAACGCGGTGTCCAAACAATCCCGTTAGGTTCGCGACCGTTCGAAGTAATTGTCAGTACGGTTGATCCGATTGCACAACGCGGTAGCATTAGCTTCCAGGAATTAGCTGAGGCCAAATTTATTGGCTTAGATGATAGTTTTATTCATCCACGGGCCTTTGCGGATTACTGCCACGCGGCCGGGGTTACGCCGGAAGTGATTTACCAAACGTCCGACATTACTTGGATGAAGCGCAGCGTGGAAGCCGGTTTGGGGTACGGGTTCCTGGTTCAGGACGCGATTCACCCGGGTGACGGGCTGCGCGGACTACCAATCAGCGACCCGCTGCGCGAAGAATTTCACGTCTCGGTGGTCTACCGCGATGACATGGTTTTGACGCAGCACGACGCCAATCTTTTACAGGTTCTATCAAAGATGGAAGTTTAAAAAGATTTGTCTATTGATTTTTGAGCGAAAAATGATTGCTTTCTGAAAGAAAGAATTGGCTTTTCAGTCAATTCTTTCTTTTTGATATATTATGCTGATATTTTAAATTCTTTTTGGAATCCTTTTTGGTAAAATTTACTTGTTAAAAGTGTCACAGCGCCTAAGCCCTCGTGATAACGGTTTCGATAAGCAAAACTTATAGCGAGCAAAAGATTTGCTTATAGCAATCGGGTGGCGTTAATATAACCTTGTAAGCGATTACAACTACATTATCAAATTTTAAAGCTTTGCATCCTGATGATGCGGAGTGAAAACTGGATGGGAGATTTTATTATGTCAGACAAAATTAGTGGCTCAGATGCAGTCCTGAACGTTATTCAATCCTGGGGCGTTGACCATATCTATGGTTACCCGGGTGGTTCATTTTATTCAACTATGAATGCGCTTCATAACCAAAAAGATCATTTCAAATTTATCCAAGTTCGTCACGAAGAAGCGGGTGCCGTTGCGGCCTCAGCTGATTCTAAGCTAACTGGTCAAATTGGGGTTTGTTTTGGTTCTGCCGGCCCTGGTGCCGTTCACTTATTGAACGGTTTGTATGACGCCAAGATCGATCGGACGCCAGTCTTAGCCATCGTTGCCCAAGTCCCAACTAGCCGGATGAACATCGACTTCTTCCAAGCAATGAACGAAGAACCAATTTTCGATGACGTTGCCGTTTGGAACCGGACTGCGATGACCGCCGAAAGTTTACCAAAATTAACTGATGAAGCGATCCAAGCAGCCTATGAAAAGAAGGGTGTTGCCGTCTTAACGATTCCTAAGGACTTTGGTTGGGCTGAAATCGAAGATAACTTCGTTTCTAACGCTAACACCCACGTCGCACCGGTTTACCCAGAACCAGCCAAGAAGAGTGTTGACGAAGCCGTTAAGTTGATCAACGACGCCAAGTCACCATTAATCTACTTTGGTTTAGGTGCCAAGGACGCGCCGATGAATTGAAGGAAGCTTCAGACAAGTTCAAGATGCCAGTTCTTTCATCAGTCTTAGCTAAGGGTGTCTTAGATGACAAGTTCCCTGCATACTTAGGCTCAACTGGACGGGTTGCTTCGAAGCCGGGTGCCGAAATTGGTTTCGGAACTGACTTGATCGTTTGGGTCGGTAACGACGTACCATTTAGTATCTTCCTGTTCAACAAGAAGGCTAAGGTTATCCAAATCGATATCGAAAGCACTAAGTTAGGTAAGCGTCGTCACGCCGACGTGCCAATGTTAGCTGATGCGAAGAAAGCATTGCGGGCCATCATTGATGCCGGTAAAGAAAAGGAAGCTAGCTCCTTCTACAAGGCAGCCATTGCTGACAAAGAAAACTGGGTCAAGTGGCAAGATAGCTTCAAAGACAGCGATCAAATGCCAGTTCGTCCAGAACCAATCTTTGACGTTTTGAACAAGACGGCTAGTGACCGGGCCATCTTCGGTGTTGACGTTGGTAACATCAACATCAACTTCCAACGCTTAGTTGACATGCACGATGATCAAAAGTGGGTTACTTCTGGGAAATACGCAACGATGGGCTTCGGTGCCCCAGCTGCCATTGCGGCTAAGGTTGCTTTCCCAGACCGTGACGTTTACAGCTTAAGCGGTGATGGTGGTTTCGCCATGTTAATGGAAGAAATCCTAACCCAAGTTAAGTACAACTTACACATCGTTAACGTGGTCTTCTCAAACGAAACCTTAGGCTACATTGAAGCGGAACAAACTGACGACAGTCACCAACCATTATCAGGGGTTGATTTGCCAGCAACTGACTGGGCAACCGTTGCTAAGGGGATGGGTGCTGAAGCCTACACCGCAACGACTAAGGCTGAATTCCAAGCAGCCATGGACGCCGCTCAAAAGACTGACAAACCAGTTCTGATCGACGTTAAGTTAACGCACGAAATGCCATTTACGACTGAGCACATGTTCATCGACTCAGCATGGCAAGATCAAACCAAGATTGATGAATTCGTCAAGAAGTACCAAGCACAAGATTTGAAGCCATTCAGTTACTTTATGAAACAGGCGTAATCTTTTCTAAGTGACCAACGTACCAACCAAAAGCGCCCGCCTTGTGTGCCCGGGCGCTTTTGTCAAACCTGACGGGAGGGAACTATCGTGGAAGTAGTTCGGTTAAATAAACAACGATTAGCGACGATGCCAAAGCCGGCGCGGCAAGTGATTGCCCTAGGATTTTTTGACGGGGTCCATAAGGGGCATCAACGGGTGATTGCCCGTGCGCGTCAGCTGGCTGACGAACGCCACGTGCCGCTCGCGGTAATGACGTTTAACCGCCACGTTTCGCGGGTCTTTAATACGAGCCGCACCACGGACTTCCGTTACCTGAATACCATTAGTCAGAAATTGGCCTTACTAGCTCAAAACCACGTCGATACGACTTACGTGATTGATTTTGACCGTGACTTTGCCGGGATTGCGCCGGAGAAGTTCGTCAACGCCTACCTGATTGGCTTAAATGCCTGTGGGGTTGTCGGCGGCTTTGATTACACGTTTGGTCGCGGTGGTCAGGCGGGCATCGGGGACATGCCGGGGTTTAATCACCAGGCATTTGACGTCGCCATCGTGGCTGAATTAGACCAGGCCCGTCAAAAGATTGGATCAACTCAAATTCGGAGCTTGATTAAGCACGGTCAGATCAACCGGGCGAACGCTCTCCTAGGACACCGCTATGCATTGGCGGGTCAATTAGTTCGCTTGGATGACCGGCCGGTGGCGCGTCTAAATATGGCGAGTCGCTTACAACAACTCCCACCGCGCGGGGCTTATGATTGTCAGCTAAAACTGGGCAATCTCAACTTGACGGGGGTCCTGCACGTGACCGACCACGGCTTATTCGTGGAATCGGTCGGGCTGTTGAAAGATCAGTTATTTATGGCTAATGGTTACCGTAAGCTCGAAGTGGCAATCGTTCAGCAACACGTGACCAAACAGGTGGCGTTTCCTGAACAGATTGCGGCGATTTAGCGGGCAACGTCTACCCGCAGCTGCGCCTTTTCTAGCCAAGTTGTGCTAAAATTAATGAAGTTGGGTTAATGTTAGCGGAAACTTAGCCCCGCGGTTCATTCGTGAACCGGTACTTTTTAATTGAAAGGTGTGGGGATAATGCCCAAACAAAAAACGGCGCCCGAAACGCAGGATGCGACGATGGAAGAAATGATTGAGCCGGTTGCGGAACTCGACAGTGATTTATTGTCGTCCAAGCAACAAACCCGTAACCAAGCGATTCGCTACGTTTTATGGGGCTTGATCAGTGTTGTGGTGAACTTCGTGACTTTCTTCGTCATGAATCAGGTGCTGCACGTTGAGTATCAGATTTCGAACGCAACGGCCTGGGTGTTAAGTGTTCAGGTGGCGTTTTGGGTCGACCGCTTGTTGGTTTTCAAACACCATTCGAGTTACCCGTTTCGGGAAATGGGCAAGTTTTACGCGACTAGAATTGCGACTTACCTGATTGAAACGTTGGTCCTTTGGATTGGTATTTCGCTTTTGACGACGCCGGCCACGCCAACGAAGTTAGTTGGACAGGCCTGTGCCTTAATTGGAAACTTCTTTCTATCAAAACTATTCGTATTTCAAAATAAATAAACGAGACGGTGCCACGCTAACGACGGGTTAGCTGGCACCGTTTTTGGTGTGATGTAAATAATTCGTAAAGTTTGTTAGGATTAGCTCAATTTGCGGACTTAAAAGTTTTCAGCGGCAAAAAAATGGGTGATAATGAGTTTTACGGAACTAGTTACTGTAGCATTATGAAAAAGGGGAACCGAACTTGAGAGTATTGAAACGACTTTGCTGGGCGTTGATCCTAATCGTGGCCGCCGGTTGGGGTTATCAAAATCGTGCGACCGTGGTGCCCCAAGCCGCGGCCATCATCACCAACGCCCGTACCAACTTGAGTGCAGCGTTAAGCGGCCGACTCGGAAGTCGCTTACAGGATGCGGCTTCTGCGGATTCATCAACGACTCAGAACCAACGCACTAGTAGTCAGGCAAACGCCACTAGCCAGTCACGAGCGAGTTCGCAGTCAACGACTAGTACGACGACCGCGGCCACACCAATTGAATCGATCGTTCAAAATACGACCTTGGCGAAAACTTACTATTATCATTTTGATTCGCAATTATCCGCGGCGGGACGGCGCGTTTTTAAGGACGCGGTAGCGACCTACAACCAAACCGGATTAGTTAATTTAGTCCCTGGGAAGGCGAGTGGTCATCAAAATAGTGTGACCTTTTCGGTTTACTATAAAAAGATGCCGACGGGCGATACGACCATCGAACTGGGGCACGGGGGGCCACAAATTACTAAGCAGGTTAGTTGGCGTGGGACGACCTATTGGAACACCGCCACCGCCAGCTTGAATGGTGATTACGGCGCCGCTTATAGTAAGGCGGTCGCGGTACACGAATTGGGCCACGCGCTCGGCTTGGATCACAGTCAGTCGACCGCCTCGGTCATGTACCCGGTCAGCCAGGGGCGGAGCGTGTTGTCCAGTGAAGACGTTGCGGCGTTAAAGATAATTTACCAAGCGAGCTAATCGGTCAGCTAACAATCGCTTAAAAATTCAAACCAATTTTAGCCACTTCGGAAAAAGTGATTTATACTAGAGGTGTACCAAAATTTAGAAAGGAAGTTGTTTTAGGATGGCTGAAAATGTGGAAATGACCAGTTTATTGGATGAAAAGATGTCAGATGTCTTTGATTGGAGCGACTCCAAGTTACCTGTTCGCGATGCGATTTGGAATCATTTCATGGACGATGACAACCATAATACTGACAAGACCGCGGATGAAGTCGCGCCTTATATGAGTATGGATGAAGCTAAGCTTAAGAGCGAAGTTGAAAAACTCCTAAAGGCTTAACTAACACAACTTGCATCGCAACGGGTCCGGCTACTTTAAGTAGCCGGACTTTTTTGTATTGTCTTTAATTATGTTTAAATTAATTAAATTAATGATGAAATAAAGTGAAAAGTGGGTTATTCGGGGTGTTCATACGGTTTTGATCGGCATAAAAATAGTCCTGAATAATATTTAATATAAATGAATGTAATAATAAAACCCAACGTTATTCGTTTATATACATACATGGTAATTGGTTCATGATCACTATATAAAACGTTAATTGTCGTGAAAACATAGAATTATTATTGATAATAACTGTAGTTAAGATATAAAAATTAGATGTAAGTAAACTGCGGTAATCAATTTTTATGCAATTAAACGAATGGCTTTAAACTGTTGCAATCAGGTTATTTAATAGGCCTAGACAGCTGTTTGTAAAGGATTTGCTTTTTTTGATTGTTGATAAACGGATGATTATTACATTAATTTTTCGAAATAAAATACATTTTTAAAATTATTTTTATCAGTGTAAATGCTTGATACTATTCAGTTTGTTAGGGGGTTAGTTAGTATAACTGGGTAATGAACACTTGATATTAAAGATTAATGTGGTAAATTATAAATACAGTAATTATAAAAAAGGGGATGTCACATAATGAAAAAGGTTTTGAGTAGTTTATTGATGACGGGGACGTTGCTATTGACGGCGGCTGCACCATTGGTTGCGAACGCTGAGTCCGTACCGAACACAACTGGTAAGACGGACGTAACGGCGAGCTTTACGGGAAACACAAACCCAGTAACGCCGGTTGACCCTGACGACCCGAACAAACCGGTCGATCCGGATCCTGGTACCAATGGTTCAACTTCTGGTAACGAAGGTGGCGGTCAGCTTTCACTGATCTACGCACCAAAGACGTTTAACTTCGGTAGCCACCAAATTGACGTGTTAAATGACCAATCTTACGCGTTGGACACGTCCGATACGACCATTAAGACTTCACTTTGGGGTAGTGCCAACAACGTTGTGCTCGAAGTTTCCGACGTGCGTGGGACTAACGCTGGGTGGAACTTGACGGCCAGCGGCTCAGAATTGAAAAGCGGTGACGATAAATTAGTCGGTGCATCAATTACGTTACCAGGTGGGGACGTAACGGCCAGTGGCGCTACTAAGACTAACGGTGCGGTCTCAGTTGCGGCTAAGTTAGCAACTACCGGCGAAGCCCAAACGGTCTTGAACGCCGCTGCCGGCAACGGTGCTGGGGTGACAGTTGATCAAATCAAACCATCCGAGATTAAGTTAAACGTGCCTGCCAACACGGCTAAGGCCCAAACTTACACCGGTTCAATCAACTGGAATTTAAGTGACACACCTGCACAATAATTTATAAGTCAACTTAACCAACGAAGATGGCCATGTAACTTTGTGGGCATCTTCTTTACATATTAACTGGAGGGGGAGTAGGACAAGCATGCAAATTCAAATGAAACGGTGGTTCGTCGTGGCCTTGGGCGTGGCCCTTGGGATTGGTTGGGGCACCCGCGCTCAGGCGGCCAAGCAAACGACTAATCAAAATGCGATCGGGTTCAGCGTTGCGGCGACGATTCCCCGTAACCAGTTAGATCAAAAGCAATCGTACTTCGATTTAAAAATGAAGACGGGGCAAACGCAGACGCTTAAAACGACGATTTATAACTCGACCAATCGTGATATTGAGGTCGCAACGGCCATTCATACCGCCTATACCAATACGAACGGCATCATCGAATACGTTCAACCGGCCAAGACCTTTGATGCGTCGCTAAAGGTCAAAATGAGTGACGTAACTAAGGTCAACGGCCCGGCGAAAGTCACGGTACCGGCTAAAGGATTGAAAGTCGTGACGGCCAAGGTAACGATGCCGGCGAAGCCGTTTCATGGTGTGGTCCTAGGTGGTTGGTACTTTAAGCGTGTCGATCAAAAGGTGACCGGTGCCGTCAAGGGAACGACCAACATCAGTAACCAGTATTCCTACGTCATTGGGCTTAAATATACGAGCGGCAAGGTCCCGGCACCGGTTCTGAAACTGGACAAAGTTAAAGCCGGGCTGGCCAACAGCCACCGCGGGATCATCCCCTATTTACGTAACACTTCGGCGGTCATCATTCCTAAGCTAAAGCTTAGCACCACTATTAGTAAAGCTGACGGAACGACCGTTAAAAAAGCGACTAAAGAGAACGTCCAGCTGGCACCGAATAGTACCTTCAAGTACCCGTTATTACTAGGTGATCAGGAGTTAAAGGCTGGTCGCTACCACCTACACATGGTGGCTAAGAATCAGGATCACCGCTGGGTATTTGACCGCGACTTTACCATTTCTAAGCAGGACGCCAAGCACTATAACCAAAAATCTGTCGATAATCGCGGAATCAGCGTCATCTGGTTCATCGTTTTAGGTGCACTGGCGATGCTAGTCATTGGTTTACTGCTAATTTGGCTGTTCTTCTTGATTCGCAAACGGAAGCAACGGAAAACGGATGATTAACGAAAGCGGGGGAATCACGGTGAAAAGGTTAATACAAGTTTTGATGCTTGCGAGCGCCTGGTGTGTATTTGGCCTAAGCGCCCAGGCTGATACGACCGGCACGACTAACGTTCAGACGAGCTTTTACGCGGGCCCGGCGACGGGGACTAGTCACCACGCGGGCAACGCGCAAATTCCGGCGGGGCAACAACCTACGCGGGTACCAGCGACCGGTGCAACGGGGAATGACCATCGGGGTTCGGCGAGCGGACGTCAAACAACAACGGCGAACGCTGCACGGCCAACGACCTTAAAAGACTGGTTGGCCCAGGCGACCGACGCGGGGCGGTTACCCCAAACGTCCGAACAACGGGCTTGGCTATTCGGTCTGTTAGGCGGACTACTACTGATTGCCGCAATTTTAGGCCGGCTGATTTGGCGTGAGCTGCGGTCAAAAAAGCGGGGGTGGCTAGTATGAAATTAAGTAGATGGCTAAAACGATTAATCGTGGTGACGGCGGCGGTCGGCTTGGTGTTGAGCACGGGGGTGCCGGCACTGGCAGCAGACGTCACCCTGCCCGATGCAAGTGGTGATCGATTGGCAGTTGATGAGGAAAATCGTGGGGACACGTCGTTATCGGAATATCCAACACTTAATAGTGTTACGGCAGACGGGGTAGTTAACGGCCGGATTACAACGAATACTAAAACAATCACGGCAACCTTTTCCGGGACAATGACGGCTAGTTCTGAAATTACGTCGTTCTATTTTGACTTAGAAACGGATGACGGAACGTCGGTCGTCAAATCGGGAACCCCAACTCTTTATAACAGAGACAATAACGATTCAATGGGGAAAACAACGGCCAATATCTCGATTTATGGAAAAACAATTATTGGTGGTTTTCTTTATGACACAGGGAAACCAATTAGCCAGACTTTTTCCGTTGATATGAGCGACATTAATACGAAAACACCGTTGCACGTTGCCGTTGTCTTCACATCAACAAAAGATGGCACGCGGCTGAACCGTTATAGCTTTGCAACCTTTAAGACGAATGCGTTGTACCCGACCATCACTAACAAGCAGATTACCCCAAGTACAACGACGATTACGGGGACCGGGACTCCCGGTAACCAAATCATCAGTAACGTGACCAGTGGTCCGGTGACCGTTAAAGCTGACGGAACGTTTGAATTAACGTTAGCCACCGGGGCGCTGAAAGACGTTAAGACGGTGACCGTTACCGAGTATAATGATTTCGGGGACAAGGGGACGGCTAGCGCGCCCGTTGATAATAGTTTGACGATTGCGGTCGCCAAGCCCGATTTAACCTTAACTGCGGCACAACGGATGCAACTAGCTAGTATGACGGACGGTGATTTTATCAAGTGGTTGGTGGACAACGCCGAAGTAACGGCCAAGGACATTGACGGCAGCGCGGATGGGATTACTTACAATGCGACGACCAGTGACCTCGCCAGCCAGCTGAAGCAAGTTGCGGCGGGAGGTACGTTTAAAGTCGACCTGCACGCCGTTAAGGGAACCACCCAGTCCGAGAATAAGACGATTACGTTGAAGGTGCCGGGAACTTTATCGTTTGGTACCTACTCAACAAAGATTAGTTTTGGGACGGCCGCGAACCCGTTAGAAGTACCAACTAGGGAAACGCTGTTCGCGCCGAATACGGCCTGGGACGTCAACGTTGAAGATTCCCGGACGACCGGTTCGCCGTGGTCGGTCCACGCGACCGCAGCGCCAATGGTGGCGGCCAACGATGCCAGTCGTCAATTGGACGGCAACTTGGTTTACCGTGACGGCGACAATGTTCAGGATTTAACTCAGGGCGTCCTGATCAGCAGTGGTACCAAGCAAGCGGACGTCAGCACGACCAACGTCACGAAGGACTGGTCCGCAACTAAGGGTATTTTCCTCCAGGTCCAACCAACGATGTACGCTACGGATTATACCGGGGCTGTTAATTGGACGTTACAAGATACACCGTAATTTAACTTAATTTGAAACGGGCACTCGCAAGGTTGCGGGCGCCCGTTTTGTTGATTGAGGAGGTTAAATGATTAGGATAATATCTAAATCAGTCCGGTATCAGTGAAAAGTGGAATTGGCCGAAAAAAACTGTGCGAAATACCGGTAAATTGATTACTAATGTAAACGTTAGGAACGCTGCTAACAATGCGTTTTAATCGGCTTGGCGTGCTAACAATTTAGTAATAATAAAATAAGTCAAACACGAAATTAAAATAAAAATTTTTGTGGGGCTTAGCAATTGATACGATTGACTTTTATACGCAAGCAAAGAACTGCATAAAAGGTTAATGGCTTTTAATTATTTCAAAAGGTGTTAAATTATAGTCGTAGTTGATTGTTAGGTAAGTTTTAAAACATGGGGGGATTTTTATGCGTAGAGGGTTTGAAGGTTTATTGTTCGCAAGTGTTTTATTGTTAGGCACCAGCGCATCAACGGTTGTCCGGGCCGCAACGACTGATGGAGAGACACCAGTGCTGCAACAAACAGGGACGACGAAGGCCAGTGCGGTATTTAAAGCACCAACCACACCAGCTACTCCCGTTGATCCAAATCATCCGGACACGTCGGTGACGGATACGGACACCAACGGTGCTGGTAAGCCGGAAGGGGCAACTGGTTTAGCATTGGTTTGGGCGCCGAAGACCTTAGATTTTGGGACCCAGGAAATTAACTTATTGAAGCCGGTGTCATATACCGCTGCGGGGACGATTGCGGGTTCTGATAAGCCGGCGACCGCGGGTAACACAACGAGTACAATGAAAACGACGGACACAACGGCTAGTAAAGTGACTGGTGTTCAGGTTTCTGACGAACGGGGGACGAACAACGGCTGGCACTTAACGGTGGCAGGAACCGCGTTAACCTTGGAGAATACCAACCAAACGGCCAAAGGGGTGACGGTTACGTTGCCGGCGGGCGCATTAGTGAACTCGGGGGCGGTCGAAGCCAGCGACAACGGTGCGCAGGCCTTTGGCGCCAAAGTTAACATGGATGGTAGTAGTACGGGCGTTAAAATTCTGTCTGCCGGTCAAGGCTATGGGGCTGGTACAACGGTTGACAAGATGAATCCTAGCGACGTTACCTTGGATGTCCCAGCCAATGCCGTGCAAACGGGGACTTACACGGGAAGTTTGACTTGGACGTTGACGGATGGTGAATAATTTTGGGGAGGTGCGCGTGCGCATCTCTTTTACATAGATAAAAGTCTAACGGAGGGGGAGTTGGAATGCGATGGTACGGATGGACTAGATGGGGGCGTTTATTTTTAGTGGTGGTCGGTGGATTGTTAACGGGGCCGGTGGTTAGCCAAGCCGCTACGACGAACGCAGTGGGCTTTACGGTTAAGGCTCAGTTACCCAAAAATCAAGCGGATCAACGCCACAGTTTCTTCGACTTGAACATGGCAGTCGGGCAGCAGCAGACCCTAAAAGCTATGATCAGCAATATAACGAACCGGGACATTAAAGTACGAATGGGGATTAACACCGCCTACACGAATGGTAGCGGAATAATTGAATACTTAACCCCGGCCAAAAGTTTGGACCCGTCGCTGAAGGTTGCAGTCAGTAAGGTGACTAAATTAACTGGCCCGAAAACCGTGACGGTTCCGGCTAACGGATCAAAAACGGTCAGTGCGCAAGTGCAATTACCAAACCAGGAGCTGAACGGTACTTTACTAGGTGGTTGGTATTTTAAGTGGCTCAATGAAAAGGTTACGGGGAGCGTTAAGGGCTCGACTAACATAACGAATGAGTACGCCTACGTGATTGGTCTTAAGTATCGGTTGGGCCACGAACCAACGCCAAACTTGAAGCTGGGAGCCGTGCAAGCGGGACTGGTGAACTATCACCGGGGAATTTTAATCGATTTACGCAACCCGACTGCTACGGTGATTTCCGGCCTGACCACCGACACGACGATTAAGAATCGTGCCACCGGCGAAGTCCTTAAACACGTTAGTAAATCACAAGTCAAAATGGCACCCAACACGCTCTACCGGGCACCAATTTTAACTGGTAGTCAACGCTTACGCGCCGGTCAGTACCACTTGCACCTAGCCGCACATAATCAGGCTCACCGTTGGATATTCGACCGCGATTTTGAGATTACTGATCAGGCGGTTAAGAAGTATAACCGCACCGCAGTCGATAATCGCGGGATTAGTATTTGGTGGCTCGTTGGCCTGGGAGCGTTAGCGATGCTTGTGTTTGTGATGATTATTGTGTGGATTTTCTTAATGGTTAGGAAGCGTCACCGATACGCAGATTAGTGAGGGGGAGAGGACAATGAAACGCCTCGTTGTGAGTTTGATCAGTACAGTGCTGTTAACCGTTGGCTTTGGCACACCAGTTCGGGCTGAAACGGGTCCGGCTAGTAAAACCCAGATTCAGTTTTATCGGGGAAAGCCGCAACCGCCGCAACCGTCAACCCACCAAGTACCGAGTGGGCAAGTTGCCTACCAAGTGACGGATAAGCATGATGAATCAACGGGGCTTACGCGTTGGATCGACCGCACCGGTGCCATTAGATTGCCACAAACCGGAGAACAGATTACGGTGATTTACTTGGTGACGGGAGGCTTGTTATTGGTCGCAACCGGGTTGGGAGTCAGTCTATGGCGACTAGGGAGTGAGGTGAAGGCCCGTGAGAAGCGCTAGCCGATTAAAAAGTTATTTAGTGGTGGGCTTGCTGGGCATCGGATTAGCGTTAGTTGCGACGTGGTCACCAGTCAGCGCGGCCACGGTGAATCCGGATTTTGTGACTATTTTTGATTATAATTATAATCAAAAAGCGAACGTTCTCGGTCGGCCAGTACCCGGTGGCATAGATTATCCCCGACTTTTAAGGGTTCAGGCTAATAATACACTGGATCAGCACCTAACCAATCAAACAACTCAGCTTAGGATTAAAATGGATGGACAAATTCAGCTGAAAGATCATGATCGTAAAATCCAACGAGTTTACTTTGACGTTATGCAAGAACCGTCAAATGATGACTTGGTCACGAAATCTTTGTTATCAAGCCCAGTGGATGCGAACAGTCGTGATAATTTTAAACCTCCTTTTTTTAGCTTAGATTCGCAGTACAGTGTGGATATCGGAAATAACGGTAATGGTTCCGAAAAGACCGTCAACGTTAAAATTAATCCGAAAACGGATTTTCCAATTTACGTGGGCTTTCGAATAATTCTGAATGAAAATGATCCAGAGGGGTATACCTATCAAATGTGGAAATTTGAACGGCCAGGATTACCGCAACCAACCCTAGATCCAGTGCACACGGTTGATACCAGCCTAAAAGGGACGGGCACAGCCGGCAACTCGGTAACTGCGACCGTTAATGGAGAAACACAAACGGCGACGGTGGCGGCAGATGGTCGTTACCAACTGACTTTTGCCCAGCCGATTAGCACGAACAATCAAACGGTGCTCGTTACAGAGATGGAAAATTCGAATGCGGATGTTTTCACGGGAGAACACGCTAGTGTCACTGGTGAGGTTTTGGCGTTACCAACGGTTAGTCCAACGACGGCCACGATTGAGTATACGGCTGACGATTTGAACAACTTGGAAGGGAAATCCCAACAAGAGGTCGTAAACTGGATAGCTCAAAAGGCTAACTTAAAGGCTACGGGTGCGGATAATTTAGTCTTTATGACCGAATCGGTTGACGCCTTGCAGATACTAAAAGTGGCCCAAAAGACTGGATCGACGCAGTTTAAAATATACGCACAGACGAAAGAGGGTCAGAAATCATCAGCGGCCACGGTTATCGCAAAATATGCTGGCGGTATCTTAGCATTTGGGGCAGTTCCGGAACAAGTTGATTTTGGGACTTTTGAATTGCCACGGTTACAGTCACAAAAGCATTGGTTGGCAAATTCCAGTCAGTTAGTGGTTCGGGACACTCGTACCGGTGCCAAGCATTGGCAACTATCGGCCAAGCTGATTAAATCAGCGGTGAACGGTCAGTCGTTTAAAGGCCAGCTATGTTACCAAGATGCCGAGCACCCGTTATCGGATGCGGCGTCCTTAATAAAAGCGGGTCAGGGTATCGGTGATGAAATTGTTCGACTAGATGGTGCGCAAGGACTGTATTTGAACGTGCAACCGCATAACTTGGCCGGTACTTACGCGGGTGAAATTGAGTGGACGTTACAAGATGTCCCCGGCCAGAACGGTGGTTAATGGATCGGTTATTATTTGAACAATCAATGATGAAAAGAAGGGGGAGGCTAACCAGTGAAAAATTATCAACATTGGTGGATTGGTATCATTAGTACCGTTGGTTGTGTGTTTCTGCTAATCGGGTGGCATCCGGTTCGAGGAAACGCCGCAACGTTAAATCCGAACTTTGTGGATATCAATTTTGTAAGCGATAATGGTAACCCGATCGGTGCGATGGTGCCCAATGGAATTGCGACTTACCCAAAAGTAGTTAAGGTTGCGGCTAACAACACGATTGATGGGCAAATAACTAATAAAACCACGCAATTTCGGATTACGTTGGATGGTTCGCTAGCGTTGTCGGCGAGTGATCAGGTGATGAACGCTGCGTATTTTGATTTGATGGCTGATGAGAACCCAGATACTATTAATCTGATAGAGCCGGAGCCAGACTACGTGGGTCAGTCGTTGCGGGCGACGCCTTTTGATCCTAAAACCAATGATAATCTGTTAATTAATCAAGAAAATGGTGTAAACAGGATTGACTTTGGGAGAACCCAAAAAGTTGTCAACGTCAGCGTTGACCCGCAACAATATGGTAGCGTTGCCGTTGGCGTTCGTTTTTTTATTAAGGAACAGGATCAGTATAAGAGTTACGCCATTGAAGTTGGCCACGTTAAGCCTGAGGTAACCAATCCCGAGCTTCCGAGCACAATTTCTGCTACGGAGAGTCAGATTAGCGGAAAGGGTAAGCCAGGGTACGGTATTGAGGCGACGATTAACGGTCAGCTTGTGATGACTCAGGTTCAGCCCAGCGGTGATTTTACACTAAGATGGAAACAACCAATCGGCAATCAGAATTCGGAAATTACGGTAATTCAGAAATCGCCAGACGTGTATGGCACACACACCGGGGCACACGGGCAAACCACGGTTAGGGTTCAGCCCGTTCTACCTACGATTAGTCCGGCGACGGCTAACGTTCAGTTTACGAACGCGGATTTGACAGCACTTGAAGGTCAGTCGAATCAAGATATCGTCAACTGGCTGGCGAACCGGGCACAGTTACAAGCAAGCGTTATCGGTGGAACGGCCTTAAAACTGATTGCTAACCCTAACGATGTGTTACAGCAGCTTAAAGCAGCTAAGATAAACGGCCCCGCTACGTTTAAAATTACCGCGCAAGATGTAAATGGCAACGCTTCGCAGCCGGCAACGGTTACTGCGACCTACGTCGGCGGTGAGTTGGCATTCGGTAAGGTCCCCGCAAGTGTGGACTTTGGTAGTTGTGAGTTACCAATGTACCAAGCTAAACAATTGGCATTGACCGGATCCTCAGAACTAACGGTCGCGGATACCCGTCCCGGAAGTAATGAGTGGCAATTGATGGCGACCTTATCCAAATCAACGGTTAACGGACAACCATTTAAGGGGCAACTCTTATTTGGTGATCTAACGTTAAGTGAAAAGGAAACCTTGATCACGGATAGCCAGCGTAGTAATGGCACCATTGGCCTAGCCGGTGATAAGGGCTTGCGGTTGAACGTACAACCGCAAAATGTTGCTGGACAGTATGAAGGCATTATAAATTGGACGCTGAGTGATGTTCCGAGTTGATTCCCAGAAAAATTGTGAAGTAGATTATCTTGTATATGGCACATTAAAGCGGGTCAATAATGATTCTAAGAACGTGTTTGGATACTTTGACATTCGATTTGATTTTAGTTAAATTAGATCAAAAACAGGAGTTTTTAATCCATGAAAAGCTTTGCACACCATTATAG
>NZ_BJDZ01000013.1 GCF_005405405.1 Lactiplantibacillus plajomi | reverse complement strand
GACCTTAGGCACGGTCAAGTGACCCCGCAACGCTGGGTTATCGAACGCAGTTTTAGCTGGCTAGGAAAATATCGGCGCCTCTGGCGCAATTGTGAGCGAAAGCTGAACACCAGTAAGATGATGATTAGCTTAGCCTTCCTGCGAATACTCTTGAAAAGATTCTAAACACGTTCTAACTAATAATTAATTAAACGAAACTAACAGCTCAACACGTTGGTGCTAATCGTTTTTTTAATGAGAGTAACTCAAATCGTAATTTTCAGTACTTGTCATAATCAGTTGACGTGGTAAATTATGGCTGTACGCAAATAATGTAGGTAGGTGAATATTAATGAAAAAAATGTTCATGGGAATAGTAGTGAGCAGTATCGTCACGTTAGGAACGTTAACTCCGGTTCTCGCGGCAACCACTGCTGGTGAATCAACTGGTCAAACGCATATTACGGTGGACGTTACACCTGGGAAAGATATTAAACCGGTTCAGCCAGATAATCCGAATGTTGCGGCGACGGATGCGACTAATAATGGAACTGATAGTACGACTAACAGTGGGCCGTTGGCATTAGTTTACGTCACGAAAGCGTTGAACTTTGGTCCTATCAGTTTGAAAGCGACCGGTGAGCAAACCAGCTCCGTCAATGCGGATACCGGTTTATGGAATAAGCAGATGGTCGTCGAAGTTGGTGATTTACGCGGTACGCTGGCTGGTTGGCAATTGTCAGTTCGGGGTAGTCAATTGGTTAAGCAGGACGCCGGAACGCGTGCCACGGATGCGATGATCACGGGCGCAAAGGTTACGTTTAAGAATGAGCAGGTCTTATCATCGACGGCTGATACGAATCAGAAAGTCGCGATGACTGGAGCTGAGAACCAGGCGCAGGTGAATCAGGATGAAACGGATATTCAACTTGGAACGGAAGCAGGATCGCAGACGTTATTAAAAGCGGCGGAAGGCACCGGCTACGGTATGACGACAATGCGAGTTAATCCTAATGATATTAACTTATCATTGCCGCGAAATGCTAAAACGGGGACTTTCACCACTGATTTGACGTGGACGTTGAATAACGTTCCCCAAGAGGCGTAGGTCCGCCACGCTACCGTTGATGGCGGCGTGTTTACATAGTTTACTAACGAATCGAGGAAGTCTAATGCTGAAAAACGATTGGTGGAAGTCGGGGATGGGGCTGCTAACAGTCATTGGAATGGTCATTTTTGGTGGCTTACGGGGGCAAGCCGCTAGTAATCAGATGCCAGCTAACGGAACGGTTGGTTTCAGTGTGGCCGCTCAGCTACCCAAAAATCAACGTAATGCTAACCACTCTTTTTTTGATTTAACCATGCGAATGGGTCAGACCCAGCGCTTGCAAGTGACAATTCGGAACAGTACGAATCGTGACATTCGAGTTACGAGCGCCATTCACACGGCGTCGACCAATCCTAACGGTATCATTGAATACGCTCAGAACCCGGATCATTATGATTCGTCATTAAAATACCGGTTCGGGGAACTTACTAAGCTAGTTGGTCCAAGTGAGGTGACGGTTCCGGCGAATGGCAGCAAGGTTGTCAGTGCCGATGTTAAGTTGCCGGCCGGCGAATTTCAGGGCGTGTTGCTTGGGGGCTGGTACTTTCAACTAGTGGATCAAAAAGCTACCGGGGTCGTTAAGGGGGCGACCAACGTCACCAGTAAGTATTCGTACGTGATTGGAATGCGCTATACGGTTGGTCAGGTCCCCAGTCCGGAATTGAAACTGGCCAACGTTGAACCGGAGATGTTAAACGGTCATCACGGCATCTTTCCGCATATTCGTAACGTACAACCAGCCATGTTGATGGGTGTTGATGTGCAGACGCAAATTACCCGCAAACGGGATGGTAAAGTTGTTCGAAGTGCTCATAAGACGGACGTTCAATTTGCGCCTAACTCAGAGTTCCGGTACCCATTATTAGCGGGACACACGCCATTATCTGCGGGGAATTACCATTTACACATGGTGGCTAAAAACCTTGCCCACCGGTGGGTCTTTGACCGTGACTTTTCGATCAACTGGCAGACGGCCCAGCACTATAACCACGCAACCGTCGATACGTTACCTAAAAGTCCGTGGTGGTTATTGGGCGTCGGCGCTGCGGGAATGTTAGCCGCGATCCTGTCCGTTTGGTTATTCGTGGCTTGGCGCAACAAACGACGGCAACCAGAAGATGAGGTTGTGACGGATGAGTAGGCGAACGGTGGGCCGACGACTGGGTGGACTGCTGTTGATCATGGTTAGTGTTGTTATGCTGGTGAGTGTGGAAGCCCAGGCGGTGGTTGATCCCGAAATGCGGTCGATTTTGGGGGATGAGAATCGGATGGGACGGTTAATGGATTCGGGTAAATGGAAATTTTCAGTTCAAAAGTATCCAGATTTAGTGGACATACAAGCTGATTATACTGAAAATGGATGGATAACTGATCAAACTAAGACCATTCAGATTGTACTTAACAATAAGATGGTGTTGCCAAGCAATTATGTGTGGGGTCCTTTCTTTGATAAAGACTATAAAAATCAAATTAGATTTATTGATTCGGAGAAGGAAATTTTGGCAACGGGCGACATTCCTATGGTGTCAGGAATCCCAGGTGTGGCCCGCTTGACGCTACCAATGCCAAAATCGGTGACGATGAGTATTCTTAATAAGCAAAAGCTTATTAGTACTACGGGAGAAAAACCGGTTTATCTAACAATTAACTATGGAGTTTGGAAGTGGAAAATACTCTGGCTTTCAAGTGTTTCTACTTCTAATGAATTTGCTTTAGCACGTTTTCCCGCTAAGACTGGTAAAAATACGCTGAATCCAAAGATTATTCAGCCAATCACCGTTGAAAGTACATCGGTTGAGGGTACTGCCACAATTGGAAATACGATTAGTTTGCTCAGTCCTTCTGGAAATACAAGTACAACGAAAGTTAACCAGGATGGGACGTTTCATTTAAACCTTGCTAAGGGGATTTTAACTGATACAACAAAGATTGTAATTAAAGAAGAAAATAATAATAGGGAATATGGATTAGCGCGTGCAGATGTTACTAATCCGTTTCAAATTAGCGCAAAAAATAGTCATTCAGATACGTTGCTATTAACACCGAAGCACGTCATTACATTAACAAATAATAAAGTAAAACCAAAAGAGGCAGCCCGTCAATTTGCTGATGACCTTCAGAATATTGCCAACATTGAATTTAAAAAAAACAATCAAAAAACGACTCAGTTGGATCACCTAGTTCTCGAAGATGACTTTCGTGATGACCTGGGTAACCAATCCTACGCCCGCGCCATCCTTGGTCAACTCTTTGATGGTGAGGTTGATCACCAAGTATTGACGCTCCGCGGCGCTAACAAAGATGAAACCATTTTGTCGAACCCGTACGAATTGACCGTGCGTTTAAGCCCCGCAATTCAGGTGGAATCACAACCAATCGGGTCGTTACAAGTGCCCGCTAAACCGACGTTGCAGCGGCTGGCGCCAGCCCCGCAGTTGGCGGTACAGCATTCTTACGCCAACTTGCGGGTTTTTGCGACGGCCCAGCCACTCAAAACGAGGGACGGCCAACAGCTGGAATTAGTTTACCGCGACGGGCACGGTGGGGCGCCCCAACCTTTAAGGACCAAGCAACTGATTGGGGTGACGACGACCCAACCGCAAACCAACCTAACAACCGATTGGTACCAAGCCGCGGTGGCCGGTTCACCGCAAGATAAGGGGATCTTCGTGGTTGTACCGCCGAGTGTGCGCCAAGCGCAGTACAGTGGTGAAATTACTTGGTCGGTGGAAGACGTCCCTAGCAGTTCTGAATGATTAACGAGTTTAAAAAAGGCCCGCACCGAGAATCGCCGGTGCGGGCCTTTAATCGTACAAGTTATTTGGTGGTTGCGGTCAGGATCTTCGTTGAAGTGGTCATGGCATCGCTGCTCAGCTTGAACTTCAGCAAGCCAACTGCGTCCATGTTAGTAATGATGACCATCATGGTTGTCGCCTTACCAGCTGCTTTGATTGCATTGAGGTCAACGGTGGCAACCACGTCACCGTGTTTGACGCTCTGGTCAGCACTGACTTTGACGTCGAACGGTTCACCGTTTAAGGCGACCGTGTCGATACCCATGTGCAATAGCACCTCTAAGCCGGAGGCCGTCTTGAAGCCGATGGCGTGCTTCGTTGGGAAGACGGTCGTGACCGTCCCGTCAACCGGCGCGGTGATCGTACCATCACTAGGTTCGATGGCGAAACCGTCACCGAGCATCTTCTGAGCGAAGGTTGGGTCGGCCACGTTTTCGATGTCAACGTAGGTCCCGTTGGCAACGCTGAAGAAGTCGGCGCTAACGCCACTGGCGAGACCGGAAGTTGGTTCCGAAGCGGGTTCAGCGGCCGCCGTGGTGTTGGTGACCGTAATTGGCGCGTTGTTGGCTTTCAGTTTGGTTAACGCGTCGGCGACGAATTGCACTTCGGTCCCGATAATGATTTGTAAGTTGGTGTCGTCGATGCGGTTGATCCCGGCGGCGCCACTGCGTTTGATAGCCGCTTCGTTAATGTTAGTCGTGTCGGCTAATTGGAGTCGTAAGCGGGTGGTACAGTTATCGATCACCTTTAAATTATCGCTCCCACCGAGGGCGGCGTAGATGCGTTTTGCTTGAACCGTGTACTTATCGTCGTCGCTATCGTCTAGCGCTAAGTCTTCGGCTTCATCTTCGGCGGTCACTGGTTCGCGACCAGGGGTCATTAAGTGGAACTTCTTGATGGCGAAGTCGAACCCGAAGTAGTAGATGACGGCCATGACCAGCCCTTGGACGATCAACATCAGTGGGTGGTTGGCGATGGGATTTTTTAAGCTCAAAATGAAGTCGACCAACCCGGCACTAAAGGCAAAGCCGGCGGTCCAGTGCATGAAGGCTGCAAAGGCTAACGATAGGCCCATGAAGACCGCGTGTAACAGGTAGAGCGGCCAAGCGACGAACATGAAGGAGAATTCTAGTGGTTCGGTTACCCCGGTGAAGAAGGCGGCAAAGGCACCGGCCAGCATCAGTGAGGCCGTTTCGGCTTTCCGTTCGGGCAGGGCGTTGCGGTAAATCGCGTAAGCCCCGGCTGGGAGCCCAAACATCATGACTGGGAAGAAGCCGGCTTGGTACATCCCAGTGATCCCCTTAGTACCTTGGTGGGCAAGAAACTTCCCAATATCGTTGATTCCGGCGACGTCGAACCAGAAAACCGAGTTCAACGCTTGGTGCAACCCGGTTGGAATTAGTAACCGGTTGAAGAATCCGTATAAGCCGGCACCGACCGCCCCTAGACCCACGATTGATTTCCCGAAGGCAACTAGGGCGGTGTAAACTGGTGGCCAAACGAAGAGCAGTAGTAAGCTGACCAGCAACATCGTTAACGATGCCAAGATTGGGACTAAGCGTTTCCCGCTAAAGAAGGATAAAGCCATTGGTAATTTGGTTTTGTGGAAACGGTTATAGAGCGCTGCGGCAATTAAACCGGAGAGAATCCCGATAAAGACGTTGCCGATTTGAGTGAATGATGGGTCGACGTTGGCAACTTTAACGTTGAGTAACGTTGCGACCGATTCGGGTTTTAGGACGTTGACCGGAATTTCGAAGGCGACTAAGCCGGCTAAAGCAGCGGCGCCGTCCTTGTCCTTGGACATCCCGAGGGCGAGCCCAACGGCGAACAGTAGTGGTAATTGACCGAGGACGGCGTTCCCACCGGCCTGTAAAAAGTTGGCGACAAAGTCGTTGCTGACGGAAGCCCACCAGAGGCCGACCCCCACTAGTAATGAAGCGGCCGGCAGCACCGCAACTGGTAGTTGCAGCGAGCGACCCATGCGTTGTAAGTAGTTCTTCATATAACAATCCCCCTAATTGAAGTAGCGATGATAAATGCAAATTTAGTGTACAGTCCTGAAAGCGCTTTTTCAACCGCTGAAATATTGGTCTATGCCAGTAGATGAACGCCGTGATGCCGGTGTTAAATTTGGTCTATGGTCACTTTATAATGTTAAGTAACTGGTTAACCACGGCTGGTAAAGATTGGTTAGCTCAACCGATGGATTATTTGTAAGCCTAAAAAAAGATTGGTATTTTTTTACGGCTGGTGTGGGCGCTTTATTTTCGAATGAAAAGTGGCCGAAATTAGTTACAATCCCACGTGAAAAAGGCGAAAAAAAGCGGCCGTGATTTCGAATCAGACGCCTGATTCTAATCACAGCCGCAACTTTTAATTTGTTTTTCTAATTACGGGGTGGCGCTTTTCGCCATCGCTTGACCGATTGTTGCGGTGTACTCGCGCTGGCCGAGACTGTTCGGGTGCAGGTTATCATCGTCGAACCAGTCGTCGTTACTGCCGCTGACGTATAACCAGTCAATCAGGTGAACGTTGTCGTATTTCTTAGCGGCCGCCTTGATCAATTGGTTGTTGGCATCCTGCCACTTTTTGCCCGGCACGCGGGTGTTGACCCAGTAAATCTGGTGGTCGGACCCGATCTGCTCGATAATGCCATCGATGGTGGCCGCGTCGGTCGGGCCGTTGGTTCCTAGGTTGACCAACACGTTTTTCTTGATGGCGTCGGCTGATTTTAGCTGGGTAATAATCGCCGGGGCGGCGGAAACTTGCCGACCGACCTTAGCGTTAGCGTTGAAACTTTTGAAAATTTCCTTGAAGTCGGGCGTGGTCCGTACCATGATCGAATCACCGATGCCGGTGACGTCGAGGCTGCTGAGAGTCCGTAGCTCGCTTTCAGAAAGTTGGTACTTTTGGCCTAACTTGGAATCCGCCACCTCGTGGGTCGCGCCCTTGGTTTTGAACCCGCCGGTGAAAATTTGGGTGATATTAACCACCTGATTTTTCAACGTCGGGGTCGGAATGATCAGCGCGCCGCCAATAAAGACGACCGCAAAGATTCCGAGTAACCAATAAACTAATTTTGGATGCTTCATATTTTCCTCCTCGCACGGTATAAGATTAGACTACCCACCTATTTGTGTCAATTCTAATCACCGATTTACGGGTGAGGCTTTCAAAGTCGGGGGATAGTTGTTAGACTAGGGACAACGTAGACGGGGGGCTTGGGAGATGGAAAAGAAAACGTTAGGGTTCGTGTTAGCTAGTGTCGGTCCGTTCTTTTGGGGAAGTTCCGGGACGGTGGCCCAACACCTGTTTGAAACGACCAATATAGAAACGTTGTGGTTGGTCTCAATCCGGATGGTCGTTGCCGGTGCGCTTTTGCTCATTTACGGAGCGCTTCGGGGAGTGCCGGTCGGGGCGGTTTTCCGCCACGCCGGTTCGGCCGCCGAACTGGTGGCGTTCAGCATTTTGGGCATGATTGGCACTCAACTGACTTACTTTATGGCCATCAGTGCTGGTAACGCGGCGACCGCGGCCATTTTACAATCCTTATCGCCGGTATTGATCATTATCTTTTTGGCGTTGCGGACCTGGTCGGTGCCTAGCAAAATCAACGTCATTTCGGTGGTAGTGGCTTTACTAGGAACCGTCCTAACGATTACGCAGGGTGACTTGCACAGCTTAGTGTTACCAATCAGCGCGGTCGTTTGGGGCCTGCTGGCGGCGGTCGGTGCCGCCATTTACACGTTGATGCCGACTCGCCAAATCAAAACGTTCGGGGCGACGCCAATCGTTGGCTGGTCGATGCTGATTGGTGGCGCGATTGTTTTCGTTGCCAGTCGGGCTTGGCAACACTGGCCGCAACTGGACATCGTTGGCTGGGGTGAAGTCGGTTTCGTGGTCGTTTTCGGCACGATGCTGGCCTACCTATTCTTCCTGCAAAGTTTGGAATACATTTTACCCACGACTGCCAGTGTGCTTGGCACCATTGAACCGTTGTCGGCAACGGTGTTAAGCGTTATTTTTCTGGGGGTCAGCTTTAAACCGCTCGGCATTATCGGTGCGGCGTTGATTGTCAGCGTCACGTTGCTACAATTCATGGCGGCCCGCGCGGCGCGGTTTGGCGAATAAGTTAATGGCTACATTTTGAGACGCCGTTTGCCGGCGCCTTTTTTTATGCCCAAAGCGACTAACGGCGTGCCCGATTCGAATTGATTGGCGGTCAGATTCGGGGTAGGCTGAGGGTATGACGAAAGGATGGTTAGCAATGAAGCCCTTAATTTTTAATCCGCAATGGTTGCAACGGCAAACGGTAATGGTCAATGGCCAACCGTTGGCTTACGCCGCGGCGACCGGTATCAGTTACGTGCAAAATCCGGTGGCGCCGATTCAGCGGTTAAACGTGTTTGTTCCGAACGCCTACTTGGATGGCCAAACGGTCAACGGCTATGACGCCACCAGCGCGCCGATTTTTATGCCGAACACGGTCGGTGGTTATTTGCCAGGGCCGGCCGATGCCCCGGATAAAACCAGTTGGCCGACTAATGGCAAGGCGATCATTGCAGCCTTAAAACACGGCTACGTGGTGGTTGCCGCGGGGTTGCGGGGGCGCACGACCGTTAGTGATGGGCGGGAAGTCGGTCACGCCCCGGCTTTCATCGTCGACATGAAGGCGGCGATTCGCTACGTTCGCCATAATGCCCAGCGCTTGCCGGGTAACGTTGAACGGATCGTGACCAACGGGACGAGTGCCGGTGGGGCGACGTCCGCGTTAGTTGGGGCGTCCGGTAACGCGAACGGTTTTGCTCCGTACCTGACCGCGCTGGGCGCTGCTGATGAGCGCGACGACGTCTTTGCGGTTTCGGCGTACTGCCCGATTCACAACTTGCAGCACGCCGACATGGCCTACGAATGGCAATTTAACGGCGTCAACGACTGGCACCGCTATGCGATGAGCCCAATCGCCGGTCAGCGGCCGCACTTCACCCCGATTGCCGGCGAGTTAACGGCGCGTCAGCAACGGGCGTCGACCGCGTTGAAAGCCGCCTTTATCGACTACTTAAACGGCCTGCAGTTGACGGACGCAACTGGTCGCCCGCTGACCTTGGACGCTGCGGGGCACGGGTCCTTTGAACGGGCCTTGGCGGAATTGATTCGACAATCCGCGCAAACGGCGGCAAGCGCCGGCACCGACGTCCACAAGTATGCTGGCATTACTACTGAGGCGGCCGGGGTAACGGGCGTTGATTTTGCGGCCTACGTGCGGTCGTTAACGCGGATGAAGGCGGTGCCGGCCTTCGACAGTTTTGACCTAGACAGTGCTGAAAACAACTTATTTGGGGATGAAACGGTCAGCGCCAAGCACTTTACCGCCTTTGCGCAGGCCCACGGAGCGGTACGCGGACCTCAGGCAGCTGCACCACTCGTGGCGTTGATCGACCCCGTCAGTCAGTTGCAAACTGATCGGACGACGGTCGCCAAGCACTGGCGGATTCGCCACGGTGCGGCCGACCGTGATACCAGCTTTGCGATCCCGTTCATTCTGGCAACCAGCTTACAGCAGCGGGGCTTAGACGTTGACTTGGCGTTCCCGTGGGACGTGCCACATAGTGGCGACTATGATTTAGGCGACTTATTTGAGTGGATCGATGCGCGTTGTCGCTAAGCGTAACCATTCACAAACTAGGTTGAAATTGATTGTCTTAAGCGTATACTTTTCCTTAGAACTAGCGTAAGGAGGAGCAACTAATGAAGTTTAATAGGCACCAATTTTACTGGTTATTAGGGGTTGTGGGTGTGTTATTACTCACGCTGTTTGGGCGGGCAACGTCCGCGCAGGCGGCTACTAATTACAACGCGAAGGATTACACGACGTCCGCGTCGGTCATCAACGGACCGGATTTTAAGCACGCCGATACAATCCAACTCTCATACGAGTTAGCGTTTGGCGACACGACGCTACACGCCGGCGACACCGTTACTTTGGATTTACCGGAAAATTTACGGGCCCGGACGGTCGGTGACACCTTTGACGTGACCGACGACGAAACCGGCGAAGTTATCGGGACGGCTAAGGTCACTTCGGATGGCCAGGTGGTCGTGACGTTCAACGACCACGTTGAGGGCAAGACTGGCACCGAAATCAAATTGAACTTAGCCACGAAGTATCGGGGGACCGATACTGGCGAGCAGGACGTCGTCTTCGACCTGGAAGGCGGTAACCAATCGACCGACGTTATTAACATCGTCAAGGACGAAGCCAACCTTTCGAAGAAGGGCACGATGGATCACGAAAACGGCATGATCAAGTGGACGTTAGTCGTGAACCGCCAGGAACTCGAAATGAAGAACCTGACGATTGCGGATACCATTGGTGACAAGCAGACGATGATCGAAGGCCTTGAAGTTTATAACGGAACCTGGTCGGGGCCCTCAACGTATAAGCGTGAGGATAAGCTTAGCGAAGACGCTTATAACGTCAGCTACCACGAAAAGGGTTTTGATTTAGACTTCAATGATACGGTGAATAATCTGATTATTATTGACTACTACACTAAAGTTACCGAACCGGAATTGATGAATACCGATTACCACTTTAAGAACCAAGCCATCTTGGAATGGGGCGGCGGCACGAGCGGCGGCCGTAATCAGGAAGAAGCTAACGGCAAGGTTTACGATAAGAACTATAATAACGGTTCCGGGAGCGGTGGTTCATCCAGCAGCTCTAGTTCTAGCTCGAGCGTCAGTTCATCGAGTTCCAGCTCGTCCAGCAGTTCGAGTTCCTCAAGTTCGATCAGTTCCAGCTCATCGAGTAGTAGCGCATCAAGCTCATCGAGCACCAGTACGAGTAGTTCTAGTTCGAACTCGGCTAGTTCGTCGAGCGACTTTTCATCCAGCGCAAGCTCGGTCTTCAGTAGCTCCAGTTCTGCCGGTAACGGTGAAACGCCGAGTGTGACCGACCCCGATGATCCCGAAGACAACACCAACGTTAATCCGGACATTGACGAAGGAACCGGGACGATCGACGTTGACGGCGGCTTTGTGGATAACAACCAGTCGTCCAGCAGTAGCGTTTCCAGCCAAAGCAGCAGTCAGGCAATGACGGGCGGCGCGTCTAGCAACTCGCAGACCAAAAAGTCGAGCGCCAAGACAACCGTTTCGAAGGCGGACGGTGTGACGGCCGGCCAAAGCGCCAAGCCGAAGTTACCACAAACTAATGAATCCGCGGTAAACGGTCAAGCGTTACGTTCAGTTGGTATTTTATTAGCAGTACTGACCCTTGGTGGTGGGGCGTTACTTCGTCACTGGTTTTAGAAAACGATAAGGAATGGCCAATCGCAGTGTTGCTGCGGTTGGCTTTTTTTGTGTTTAATCTAATCAACTTACGATTATGTAGTTAAAGAAGGTTAGAATCCGGTTACATTAATCAATGACTTTAGATTTGAAAGTAATTGCCGTTAGCGACCGAATCGCGGTTGACAGGGTCAAAGTGGCGTGGCAAAATAAGAACCATTCTCACATAGTTCTAATCTAATTTTTAATAATTAAAACGGAGGCATACATATGGAAGCTACTCACGCAGAAACTGCGACACATAAAATGACGACCATGGATTATGTTTATAAGGTATCCGCTGGGGTCTCGAACGCCATTCTAGTTTGTTTAGGGATTGGGTTGTTACTACAGTCATTCGCGAACTTTTTACATTGGCACGCGTTGTACCAAGTCGGGGCGGTGGCCCAAGTCTTATTAGGACCGGCGTTCGGAGTCGCGATTGCCACGATGCTTAAAAGCAATACGTTGGTTACCTTTAGCGCGATGATTTCATCGACTATCGGGGCCAACGCGGTCTTCTTCTCCCAATCGGGGACGACCGGGATCACCGCGACCGGCCATACTTTAGCTCAGGCTGCCCAGAGTTCGATCTTTACGACCGGTCAACCGATTTCGGCGGTTGCCGCCGGCTTAATTGCCGTGTTGGTCGGCAATTACTTAACGGGTAAAACGCCGCTCGACATGATGTTGGTCCCGTTGGCGGCGACCTTTGTTGGGGCGGTCGTTGGCTTAGGGTTAGCGGCGGTCACCACGCCGGCGCTGGTTTGGCTCAGTCAATTTATCGCCACTTCGATGAAGGTTAACCCGTTGATCGGTTCGATGGCCGTGTCGTTAGCCTGGGCGCTCTTCCTAATGACGCCGGCATCGTCGGCGGCCTTAGCCGTTGCGGTCATGTTGGACCCAGTTTCGTCAGGGGCCGCTTTAATCGGGACGACCGCGCAATTCGTCGGTTTTACCATCATGTCCTTCCGGCAAAATAACTTGGGCGCCAACATTGCACAAGGCATTATCACGCCGAAGGTTCAGTTCCCGAACCTGTTGGTCAACCCGCGGTTAGCCATTCCACCAATGGTTGCGGCAATCGTTTCCGCGCCAATTGCGACGTTGGTCTTTAACTTCTCCACAACTTATAAGCTTGCTGGTTTAGGGTTAAACTCGTTGATTGCACCAATTACGTTAGCGTCAACTAACACGACGGCTTTCATGGTTTACATGTTGACCGGGGTAGTGATTCCAGCCGTAATCTCAATCGTGTTGTACCGCGTTTTGTTGGCGGCCAAGTGGGTCGAATCGCAACAGTTACAGTTGGAAATTGTTTAGCGTGAAAGTGATAGGTTAATAAATGCTAAAAAATCTGGTTCAAATGAACCAGATTTTTTTCGTGAAAAGATATCGTTACTTATTTTCTGTCTGAACATTTTAGATGTACTAATGTATAATTTAAGTAATTTGTTTGAAACTATATAATTATTATTGATAGGGAGTCATACTTTGAGACAAGTCAAAAGGATTTTTAATGTTATACGGTACGTTGTTGCGGTTTTGCTACTATTGTCTGGGGTCTTGTTTTTGGCGCTGCTTCTTGATCGGTCATTTTACAGCAATTTAGGAACAATCCTATTTACGCTTGTTGTTGGAATTATTCTAATTAGTATTAGTTTTTTTGTGGTACCCGGTACTATGGAAACAAAAGTAAAGCGACTGCCTTTACCTAAGCAAATTAAGAAAAGAATGCTCAAAAAAGTTCAGCTCCGGACAGAACAAAAAATGGCAGAAAAGGCTACGCAACTGACAGCTATTAAGTCACAGATTAACAGTCAAAAGCAAGACTTATCTAAAGTTGATGAACAGATTAATCGCCATTCAGAGGAATTAAGGGATGCCCATATCGATATTGAAAAATACGGCGCACTGGCGATGGAACGTAAAAAAGAATATGCACAGTTACAAAAGCAATTAGCAGCACAACAACGTAGCATTGATCAGCTTACTGAAAAGGAACGTAATTTACAATTACAGAATGAAAAGACAATTGAGAATAACAATAGTTTGAATGAGCAAAATAAAGATTTGAGTGAACAGAATAAGACGCTAAACGAGCAACATCGAGTTCTTTTTGATGAAATTAGAGAGAAAGAAAGTAAGCGGGATACAGTTGACAAGCAAATTCAAGCACTACAAACCAAGGAAACTGAATACAAAAAGGCTATTAGTCAGACGATTCAGGAGACAGGGAAAGTGCAGGCCAAATTTGCAGCTGTTCACGAACAGTATCAGCGTGATGTTACGCAGTATGAAGGGTTAAAACGAATTTTAGAAAATAACGAGAAAAAGATTCAGATTGGTAATCAGCATTTCACCGTTAAGGAAGCCATTGATAAACGTTTCGAAATTAAAAAAGATTTGGACTATGCAGCCCAGCGAGAGTCTAAGGTCAAGGCATTCTTTGCCAGTGAGTCATTTAAAGATTATTTGCGGTATAGAACGGAAAAAGAAATCAGTAAAATTGATAATATGATAGGAACAGACTTTGAAGCGTATGTTGTGAAATTGTTGACTAAACTTGGATATACCCAAGCTATTCAGACAAAAAAATCAGGCGATTTTGGCCTGGATGTCATTGCTTATAATGGCTCTGTTAAGGTGGGTGTTCAATGTAAAGTTTATTCAAATCCAGTTAGTAATGGTGCTATTCAAGAAGCATATTCAGGTTCGAAACATTATCATACTGATCAAAATATTGTTGTTACGAATAGTTCTTTTACAAATAGTGCTAAAGTTCAAGCAAAAGATACCGGTGTAAAACTTTGTGACCGAGAAAGATTGAAAAAAATTATTTATAATCAGTTTAAAAATGAGATGGGGGCATATTAAGGCGAATTTAAATGAAAAATAACCCGTGCCCGCGGAATGACCGCGGTGCACGGGTTTTGTGTTTCGTTATTTAAAGCCGGTTGGTTGGCGCTGGTAGGCCCGGCCACGGGTGCCATCGATGGTGGCCTGGTAAAGGTCGTTTAATACCTTGGGACCGTACAAGTGGGCCATACCCCAGTAACGGAGTCCCTGGTTCAAGTCGGCGGCCGCCTCGTGGTAGTGACCATCCGTCAGGCGCTGGCTATTTTTAACTAGCAGAGCCCGCAGTTCCGCGTCCCCCTTGATTTGCGGATCTTGAAAGGCCGCCTTGATGGCTTGCATCAGGGTAGCGGTTTGTTGCTGTTCGGTTGTCATTTGAAAATTCCCCCTTACAATAAGGGTACACCTCGGATGACGTTTATGAAAGGAGTGCTTAATAATGCGTTTCAAACCAGTTGGTCAAACCGCCGTCACGGCGGGCAGCCTGATTGCCTTGATTTTGGTACTCTACCAAGGTGCCCGAACGGTCAAGCACCGTTTCGAACGCTAGTGGGTTGCCGAGCGTGTGGCAAAAGTCGGTTAGCTTTTGGCGTACGTTTCGACTATCAATATTCGGAAACACACACGGGACTGTGACTAATGTCACAGCTCCCGTTTTTTATTATTCTTATCCGGAATAACGGACCAGCCGGATTCGAATTGAACCCGTTTTCGGCCGGCCGTATGATGGAATCGTAATCTGATAAGGAGATGAACCATTATGGCAGAAAAACCATGGGACTTACGGCGCGTGCTAGATGAGATCAAAGATGATCCGAAAAACTATCACGAAACCGACGTCCAAGTGGACCCGGAAGCTGAACTTGCCGGGGTCTACCGCTACATTGGTGCCGGTGGGACCGTTGAACGGCCAACCCAAGAAGGCCCAGCAATGATGTTCAATAACGTGAAGGGCTTTCCGGACACCCGCGTCTTAATCGGCTTGATGGCCAGTCGGCGGCGGGTCGGTAAAATGTTCCACCACGACTACCAAACGTTAGGCCAGTTCTTGAACGACTCCGTTTCGAACCCGGTCGCACCAGTGATGGTCAACGAGAAAGACGCTCCGGCGCACGAAGTTGTTTACAAGGCCACCGACGAAGGCTTTGATATTCGGAAGTTAGTCGCCGCGCCAACCAACACCCCGGTTGATGCGGGTCCTTACATCACGGTCGGCGTGGTCTTTGGCTCCAGCATGGACAAGTCCAAGAGTGACGTCACGATTCACCGGATGGTACTTGAAGACAAAGATAAGTTGGGAATTTACATTATGCCTGGTGGTCGGCACATCGGCGCGTTTGCGGAAGAGTACGAGAAAGCCAACAAGCCAATGCCGATTACGATCAACATTGGGTTGGACCCGGCCGTAACAATCGGTGCAACTTTTGAGCCACCGACCACCCCGTTCGGTTATAACGAACTCGGCGTTGCTGGCGCGATTCGGAACCAAGCCGTGCAACTCGTTGACGGCTTGACGGTTGACGAAAAGGCGATTGCCCGTTCCGAATATACTTTGGAAGGCTACATCATGCCAAACGAACGGATTCAAGAAGACATCAACACCCATACTGGGAAAGCGATGCCTGAATTCCCAGGTTACGATGGCGACGCCAACCCGGCCTTACAAGTGATTAAGGTGACGGCGGTCACTCACCGGAAGAACGCCATCATGCAAAGTGTCATCGGGCCTTCCGAAGAACACGTCAGCATGGCCGGAATTCCTACCGAAGCAAGTATCTTGCAACTGGTTAACCGCGCCATTCCTGGCAAAGTCACCAACGTTTACAATCCGCCGGCTGGTGGGGGTAAGTTGATGACCATCATGCAAATTCACAAGGAAAACGAAGCCGATGAAGGGATTCAACGCCAAGCCGCGTTGCTCGCGTTCTCGGCGTTCAAGGAACTTAAGACCGTTATCTTAGTGGACGAAGACGTTGACATCTTCGACATGAACGACGTGATTTGGACCATGAACACTCGGTTCCAAGCCGATCAAGACTTAATGGTCTTATCCGGCATGCGTAACCACCCGTTAGACCCGTCCGAACGGCCGCAATACGATCCGAAGTCGATTCGGTTCCGCGGGATGAGTTCGAAGTTAGTGGTTGATGGAACGGTACCGTTCGACATGAAGGACCAATTTGAACGCGCTCAGTTCATGAAGGTACCGGACTGGAAGAAGTACCTCGACTAAGGTCGCATAACTGAAAATAAGTAACGTTTAAGGCGACTAATTCATAGTATCGCTGTCGGAGATCCGTCAGACCAACGTTCAATGATGATGCTGGACTGGCGGGTTTCCTGTGTCTAAGCTGAAAGGAGTATTCTCATGAATAAAAAAACGGTTGGCTTCATTAGTGGGATCATCGTGTTCGCCATCGTTTACCTACTCCCAATTTCCGGCCTCTCCGCCAAAGGACAGATGGACTTAGCCCTCAGTCTGATGACGGTGGTTTGGTGGGCGACCCAAATTGCCCAACCAGCCTTTGTCGGTGGGATTTATTTAATGCTATTGATTTTAACCAACGTCGCGACGCCGACCCAGGTCTTCTCGTCGGCGTGGACCGGTTCGATTATGTGGCTGGTGATTGGGGCTTACCTGATTGCCGGGGCCGTCAACGAATCTGGGCTGGGCCAACGAATCGCGTACGCCTTCATTATCAGGTTTGTGCGTAGTTGGAAGGGGCTCGTCATTTCCATTTTCGTTTTGACCTTTATTTTAGCCCTACTAATTCCACACCCGTGGCCACGGGCCTTCATGATCATGTCGGTCATCGCGGTGGTCGCGGAAACGGCCCACATGCCGAAGCGCGATTTAGCTAAACTCGGCTTGGCCGTCTTCGCCGCGTCGTGCCCGTTATCCGGAGTCTTCTATACCGGTGACACCTCACTGAATCCGTTAGCCGTGCAGGCGTCGGGTCAAAGTGTCAACTTCGTGCAATACTTCGTCTACATGGGCGTGCCGATGATTATCGCGGCCGTTTTAACCATGATGACCTTCTTGTTCCTGTTCAAGCCAAGCAAGCCGCTCGAAGTCGACGTGCCGGCGCTGCAGAAGCAACAGGCGCAGTTAGGTAAGATGACGAGTAAAGAAGTGCGGACGATCTTTTGGTTAGTGGTTGCCATCGCCCTCTGGTTGACGAGTGGTGTGACCGGCTTAGACGTTGGTTGGTTAACGCTGATCGTTGCCCTAATGATGAGTTTACCAATCGTTGGGGATATCCTGACGGCCAAGTCGTGGGAAGGGGTGCCGGTCAACGTGCTGGTCTTCTTGACGGCGGCAATCGCCATTGGGAAAGTCGGGGGTTACACCGGTATGAACAACTGGATCGCCAAGACCTTAATTCCAAGCAACTTGCCAACTAACATTTACCTGTTAGCAATTGTGATTACGATTTTTGCCATGATCATTCACATGTTCATGGGCTCCGTCATTGCGGTTATGGGGATCACGATTCCAGCCTTCGTGGCGGCAACGGCCAACATGGGTATCAGCCCGTTAGCAATTGCGCTGTTAGTCTTCTCCGTCACCAATTTGCACTACATTTTACCGTTCCACAACCTAGCCATTCTGGTCGGCAGCGACCCGGATACCGGTGGTGGGTATACGCAGGCCGACGTCATGCGGCTTGGGATTCCACTGACGCTGGTGACCTTCGTTGTGGCACTGGTCATGATGTTCTGGTTCCACTTAGTTGGTTTAGCCTAGAGAGTGTGCCAAAAGTCGGTTAGTTGGTGAGCATTAACGGCGTAAGTCGAATAATCCTGGGCTTGGATTGTTGGATTTACGGGGTTAAGCGGAACCGGCTGACTTTTGGTGACGTTTCAACGATTATTGTTTGGAGACGAAAGTAGGCCGTGTTTTTTATCACGGTTTCGATTAAAAAAACTCATCCACCTTTTGGCGGATGAGTTTTTTTAATTTTCCTTAGCGGCCGCCCGTAACGACAGGTAGTCGATTAAATCAGTCAGTAACTGGTTACCGCTGCGTTGCGGGTAAACGAAGTTCAACTCGCTGATGAACGGCACCGCCAGTGAGCGCATTACAAAGCGGTCATTCATGAATGGCAGCACCGACTGCTTGAACAAAAAGGTCACGTTTTGATTGCCCAGCACTCCCAGCAAGGTTTCGATGTGGGTGCTTTGGAAGAAGAAGTGGGGGATCACGCCCTGTTGGTGGAACAGCCCGTTAATCGGTTCGTACACGCCGGAACCCGGCGGCAGGGTCGCAATCCGTTGCTTGGCTAAGGCTTGAATACTGATTAGTGGTTGTTGGGCCAGCGGGTGCTTCGCAGGCAGGATGATCATCAGTTCGTCACTCAGTAACGGTTGTTTTTGAAAGTCGGTTGGCTGCAACTGCCGGGTCTGGGTATCACGAACGATGGCGGCTTGAATCCGCCCGGCCAGCAGTTGGGCGATGATTTGGTCACCTTCGTCTTCCACGAGTTTAAAGTTCGTGGCGGGGTGCTGGTCATCGAACTCGGCAATTTTTTTGGCGATGTTGTACTGACCGGAAATCGGTACCGAGCCGATCGTCAAGTTGGTCAGTTTGGTTGCCCGGTTCGGCGCCAAATCGTGCATCATGGTTTCGTAATCGGCAATCAACTTGTGGGCGTGGTGGTAAAAAGTTTCACCGGCGGGGGTGATCTTCAAACGGCGCTTGTTGGTCGTGTCAATCAACTGTAAATTCAATTCGGCTTCCATGGCGCGCACCCGCTTGGATAGTTCCGATTGGGAGAGGTGCAGTTCCACGGCGGCGTTCGAAATATGGCGCAAATCGTAAACCATAATGAACGCTTGTAGGTCGTTGATGGTCATAATGAGGGTCCCCTTTATCCGTTCGTAAATTGTTATTGACCTTAATAGTAACACCGGAACAGCACTCTGCCAATTCCAAAATCGGGGCACTAAATTGGTTAATAATAATCCGCTAAGAAGCCCCTAAAAATAGACGAAATTACTTGAATGGCGGGGATGGGTGGTCCACAATAAACGTGGTCAAAAGGAGACCAGAAATTTGCTAAATAAGGAGTTGAGTTTGTAATGATGATGACGGTCATTTTCTTTTTCACGGTTTTAATGGTTGGACTTTTATTAAGTGGGGTATTTTTCCGCTATATTGCGGCCGGTACCGGCGTCACGTTCGGCTCGCTTAGCCTGTCAGACGTGTGGATGGCAGTATTAAACGTCCTATTAATGGTATTACTATTAATGTGGGCGTTAGTATTAATTCAGTAATTGCAATTTATTAATTGATTGGATCAGCGAGTGCGGATTAAGCGTTGATCAAGGCCGGGCGGGGACCCGGTTTTTTTGTGGTTGCGTGAACGAATTAGTTGCACAATGCGGGGCACAGTGGCTATGATAGTGCTATTGTGTTAATCGCAGAAATGATATTTGAAGGGAATGGACTACTATGACGCAGCCAACTTATTGGCAGCGAATCGCTGACAGTGCGCGCAAGCAGCAGCGCCCGTTTTTTAGCTTAGCACCGATGGAAGCGGTGACCGGTTCCGTCTTTCGGCGGGTCGTTATGCGGGCGGCTGCCCCGGACGTCTTTTACACCGAGTTCACCAACGCGCTGAGCATCACCCACCCCAAGGCGAAGTTCACCACGAAGGGACGCTTATACATCGATCCGAGTGAATCGCCGAAACCGATCGTCCAGCTCTGGGGTAACTCCGGAGAAGACTTTGCCAAGGCGGCCGTGGAGGTTAAAAATCAGGGATACGACGCCATTGATTTGAACATGGGCTGCCCGGACATGGCGGTCATTAAAAACAATAGCGGTAGCGACCTGATTCGCCACTTCGACCGTGCCCAGCAAGTCATTGAAGGCGCACGGACGGCCGGGTTACCGGTCAGCGTTAAGACCCGCTTGGGGTTCTCATCGTTAGACGAATACGAAACCTGGATTCCGTTCTTGTTGAAGCAACAAGTGCCGGTCTTGACGGTACATTTACGGACTAAAAAAGAAATGAGTAAGGTGCCGGCTCATTATGAATTAATTGATAATTTAGTTCAGATGCGTGATACGTTGGCACCGACGACGCTACTTCAAATCAACGGGGATATTTTGGATTACCAGGCGGGATTAGCACTGGCGGACCAACACCCCGGTATCGATGGCATTATGATCGGTCGCGGTATTTTCCAGAATCCGTTTGCATTTGAAAAAGAAAGCCACCCACACTCAACGCGGGAATTATTAGAACTTTTACGTTACCAAGTCGATTTATACGACCAATTTGTTGGCATGGGCTTGCAGGGCCATTTCGCGCCGTTACAGCGTTTCTTTAAAATTTACGTTCGTGGGATGCGTCACGCCGCCGAAATACGTAACGAATTAATGCAAACTAAGACCACCGATGATGTTCGGGCTATTATAAACCGGTTAGAATGGGAACTATAAGGCCTTAAGAATAAAAAGTGTGCCCCTCAACTAACGGCTAAAAACCGGGTTGGGGGGCTTTTTTGCGTCTTTTGGGGCTTTACGAATCCGTAAGTGTCCCGTATACTCTGGGAGTCAAATTTAATTAATTAGAAATTGAAAGGAGTAGCCAGGAATGACGACAAAATTCATCTGGCGGATGCTCAGTGGGGCGACTTAGCGGCGAACGTTCGGCTTAAACTGCGACCAACAGTTACGTTTGCATAAAACTGCGATTAACAGTTTAGTTGAGCGTGGAACGCCTTAAGCCGAACAATCTACGAGTGATGGTAACGTCGCGCCCAACCAACTTGCGCGGGGAATTCCGACCACTCAATTCGCCGCGAAAACGCCTAACCACCGTTTCCGCCCAAATAGCCACTACCGAACGTCCAGTCCGTTTCGGCAGTGATCAATTTTAATGGCACGTTGTTTAATTATTAAGAACAGTTTTTAATCATGAAAGGAGCTTTAAATTAATGAAAGATGCTACCGTTCACTATAAAATGTATAAATCTGGTAAAACGTGGGTAATTGCCGGGTTGACCCTAACCGTCCTGACCTTTTACAGCCAGACACACGTTTTAGCGGCCGGCGGCACCCCCGTTGAAGCCGCAGTCGGCATGACGAAACCCACGGTCGATCAACAACCGGTCATCGCCGAAGTTGCACCAATCGAAATTAGTGATGAGCGTCGTCCCCAATCAAACGCTCAGTTAACGAACCAACAACCGGTTAGTCAAGCAACGTCGCAGGGGAGCCTAACTGGTTCGTCCGCGGAAAGCGCCGCCCCGGAAGCTACGTTGCCGGCTAGCGATGCTGCCCAGACCAGTCAACCGGCGAGCTTGGCCAGCCAAGCAACCAGTGCGGCAACGAGCACACCGACAAGTTTGCACGCGCAAACTAGTGCCACTGCCACGACTAGTGAACCGGCTAGTACGGTAGCGCCCGCGTCTAGCGGCGTTGCTGATCAGCCGGTTAGTGTCGTGGCCAGTGAACGGCCGTCCCCTAATTTACCTGAAACTGCGCCCGACAGTTTAGCGCCGGCCGCGCCAACCCCGATTAAGGCTGAACGGACCACCCCCGAGGTCACCGAAGACATCAACGCGTGGATGCCGGATAAGAACTTGCAATATTTAGTACTTTGTCATTTGCAGAAAAAAGGGCATAAGATTTCGGCGACTAGTGAAATTACCCGCGAAATGGTTGAAAATATGAAGGATTTCTTCGTCAATGAAGCGTACCAAAGTAAGGATAAAGCCTACCTTGACGCGGTTATTAATATAGAAACGTTAGCCGGTTTGCAATACGTTAAGAATATGGACCGGTTTCACTTCAATATTTCACTGAATGCCTATACTAAGTGGGGTTATGAATTGAAAAATATCCGGAGTAAGCTCCGCGATATTAGCGCGTTGAAGGACCAGACGGAACTGACCCACTTTATTCTTCAATTTACCTCGGTTAGTGATGTGAGCGTGCTAAAAAACATGCATAAGATCCGGTTATTTAGCATGTCGCGGAACTTTATTACGGATGCGAGCGTTCTTTCCGACGAACTGATCAACAAGCAGGGCAACTCGCCGATGGGTTACCAAAACATTAAGTACCCTGGCGTCTACGTTCACGTGGATCCGGTAACTGGCAAGTACGTCACGACCGCCAACATCATTGGCTTGGATGGTAAGCGGGTGCCGGTTAAAGTCAGTTCCCTAGCAACGGCGAAGGGCCATAATCTTGATGATTACACCATCGAGTGGGACCATTTAGGTGATACCGGCTACTTTGCGATGGAGTGGAACGCACCGGCGACGATTGCGGGAGTCAAGGGCACGCCGTTTCACGGTAACTTGATTATTCCTTACAAGGTCAGCCAAGCCGTGGGTAACGCCCAGGTGCAATTCGTGGACGAGGCGGGCAACTTAATCGGTCAAGAAATCAATTTGCACGGTGAACTGGGTAAAACCCAGGACTTGAGCCAAAATGCGCAGGTTCAAACCATGCTGAACGACCTCAAGAAAAAAGGCTTAACGCTTAAAGAAGTTCGTCCGGGTGCGCAGTGGCAGGCTACGGATACCGTTCAAAAAGTGACCTTTGTCATGGAGACCCAAAAGACTAGCTTGACGGTAACGGCGACCGATGATGCGGGTAACCCCGTACCAAAGTTCCCCGCGCTGGATCAAAAGGGCGAAGTCGGGGCGGATTGGACGATTACCGTACCGAACGTGCCGGGATACGAGCTGGTCGCCGTTAACCAGGGGGATCAGTCGTTAACGGTTGAAAACGGTCAAGTTAGTGGCAAATTTGGCGACCAGTATCAAACGTTGACCTTTAATTTCAAACGGAAAACTGGCACGGTGGTGGTGCAATTCGTGAACGAAGCGGGCCAACCACTGGCTGAATCCGAGACGGTTACCGGTAAGTTCGGTGAGGACTATACCGTTGAACCGAAGCCAATTCAGGGCTTTCACTTATCGAAAGTCAACGGTCACGAAAGCGGGACGTTCGTTGACGGTGAATTGATCGTTCAATATATTTACGAAGTCGATGAGGACCTGGCCGCACCGGGGGTTCCTGAAGAACCGGGTGAACCAGAAGAACCGGGCAAACCGGAAGTACCAGGCGAACCTGAAGAACCGGGTAAACCGGAAGTACCAGGCGAACCGGAAAAACCGGGTGAACCGGAAGAACCAAGTGAACCAGAACAGCCGGGCAAACCCGAAAAACCAGGTAAACCGGGACAATCCGAACAGCCGGGCGAGCCTGAAAAACCAGGTCAGCCGCAACAACCCGAAGCACCGCAACGTCCCGGTCAAGCTGGGAAACCGACCCCAGAAAAACCGGAACGACCGACGCAGCCCGCACCGGCGGAAAAGCCTGAAACCGGGATGCAGTCCGGTCAATCTGCACCAATGGAACAGGCGGGTCAGATGACTGGTTCAGCACAACCAGCGCCGACCCACCACTCAGTAGTAGCACCACAGTCGACGGCTAGTACCGTTCATGCACAAACGGTGGTAACCGAACGACCGAACACGCCAGAACGACCGGTAACGGCCGCCGCAACCGCTCACCTGCCCCAAACGGGTGAGCAAGCAGCTAACTGGTGGCAACAACTTGGGCTGGCCCCCCTCGGCCTGACCAGTGCGGTTTGGTGGTTCCGCAAGCACCACTAATCACCGACTTTCACTTTCACAAAAATAAAGAATGTTAACAAATAAACCGGAAGCAGGCCCGCACAGCCCGTTTCCGGTTTATTTAATCGTCTAAAATTGTAAAGCTCGGATCAAGCAATGTCACGCTAGTGCGTGGTAGTCCAACAATTTGCAGTTGGCGTTGCTTGTTCACGAAAATAGCGCCGTAGATGTCCGGCCGGTCCTGCGCCCAACCGGCCACCGGTTTACCCGCGAAGAATAAACGGGTCGTTTCGATTTCACCATCAATCGACTTCTTCGAGAAAATCGTGACGCTTTCGAGGTCGTTTTCACGCGGATAACCGGTCTTGGCGTCCAAGATATGGTGGTAAGAGTGGCCGTTAAATTCCAAGTGCCGTTCGTAAATCCCGCTCGTAACTGCGGAAACCGGGCCAATTTGAACGCTAGCAATCGCGTTACCCCGTGGTGTCAGTGGGTTTTGAATCCCAACGCGCCACTGGTGGTCGGCATGTAACGGCGAGTTTCCTACCATTAATAAGTTACCGCCAAGGTTGACCATTCCGGCACGTTGGCCGCAGGCGTCCCAGTAATCCTGGACCCGGTCGGCGATGTAGCCCTTCGCGATGCCACCGAGGTCGAGTTGCATGCCGGCGATTTTGAGAAAAACGCTTAGGTCGTCGTCGTTGAATTCAACTTGGTTGGGATCGACGAGCGCTAGCCGTTGCTGAATTTCTGCGTCGCTCGGCACCTTGGCGTTGGAGAAACCGATGCGCCAAAGCTGGACGAGGGGGCCAATCAGGGCGTTGAAGCCGAAGTGTTGTTGGCTTAACTTTACGGCCAGCTTGACCAGTGAATAGGTGGCGGCGCTGACTTGGACCGGGTGGTTTCCAGCCGCCTGGTTGATGGCCACGACTTCGGAATGGTCGCGGTTGACCGTTAAGCGGTCCTCGTATTGGTCGATCAGTTGGCGGGCGCGGTCAAGGTAGTCGTCGCTGTCGCTGCCGAAGAGCGTTAGGTCGATGTCAGTGCCCAGGGCGTGGTGACCCTGGTAACGGCGTTGGCGAGCCAGGCCGGCTAGGGCGGGCTCGCCGTTGAAATTTTGAGTTGTCATAGTTGTCAGTCCAATCTGGTTTAAATCAGGATGCCGTTACAGTGGTCGACTTCGTGCTGAATGATTTGGGCGGTGAAGTCGTTAAACGTTTGCTGCTGCGGTTGAAAATTTTGGTTCAGAAAACTGACCGTGATGGTTCGGTAGCGGGTCGCCGGGCGCTCACCGGTCAATGATAAGCAACCTTCCTGAGTTTGGTAGCGCCCGTTTTTTGCAGTGATTTGCGGGTTGATCATGGCTAGGGCGAGCGGGCCGATTTGAACCACGATGATGCGTTTGTTGACGCCAATCATGTTGGCCGCCATCCCCACGCAGGTCGCCTGGTTGGCCGCCAACGTGGCGAGTAGGTCGCTTACTACGGCTTGGTCGGCTTTAGTCGCCGGCTGCGCCACGGTTTGTAGGGCGGCCGGGTCGTGAACAACGGGTCTGATCATAAGAATTCCTCCATCCGGTACGTTAGTGAATGACTCCATTATAGGTGGCGAATCGGACTGGGTGCAAGCACTTAGTTAGTAAGGTGAGCAATCAAATGTGCGCAATCACCAGACCTTTTGCTGGTTTGTTCGTTAGAATCGGGGTGGATAATTTATATTTGATTATAAAAGTATTAATTAAAACGGGTGCAGGGAACCCGGTGCAGTGCGCCTGAACGGAAGGTGATCTTGATGGCGACGGACTTAGCAAATTTAACGTTATTAGCTCCGGTAACGGGACGACCGGAACCCGTCAGTGCGTTACACGACCCGGTGTTTGCAAACGGGCTGATGGGACCGGGTGTAGCGATGGAACCCACGGCTGATCAGGTGGTCGCACCGGTCAGTGGTGAAATTACGATGGTGGCGGCAACTAAGCACGCCTTCGGGATTCGAACGGCTGACGGGCTGGAACTGTTGCTACACCTGGGTATCGATACCGTGGGGTTAGCTGGGCGCCCGTTCACGGTGACCGTTAACGTGGGCCAACACGTGACGGCGGGTCAGCCCGTCGCCACGATGGCGGTAGCCGCGATTCAGCAAGCCGGTAAGGCGGCGAGTGTGATCGTGGCAATCACCAATGGCCAGGCACAGGCGGCCAAACTATTCGTGACGGCGACGACGACCGTCGCGGCCGGGGAGGCCTTAGCGGTCGTCACCCGACCACTCGTGACGACCAGTAGTGCGGATAACATTAGTGCGCCGCTGGCAGCCGCCAACCCGGACCAGCCGTTAGCGGCGACCATCGTGGCCGCGGTCGGCGGTGCGCCCAACGTTCAAAGCGTGGTTCACTGCATGACCCGCTTACGCTTTAAGCTAAAGGACAGTGCCGTTGCACAAACGGCCCGGTTAAAAGCGACCGACGGCATCATTGACGTGGTTCAGGCCGCCAATCAGTACCAGGTTGTGATTGGCGCGGCGGTCAACGACGTTTATGACGCGGTCGTGAAGTTACTTGGACCGCGGAAGCCGGACCCGGCCCGTCCCGAGGCGCGCCCGCAAACCGTGGTCGCCGGGCTTAAACGGGGATTAGGCAACGTGATTGGCGTGATGACCGCCTCAATGGTGCCCGTTATTGGTATCTTGGCTGGTTCCGGGATCTTAAAAGGGATTCTGGCGGCACTGACCGGCTTTCACGTGTTGGACGCGGTCAGTGGCACTTACATGGTGTTAAACGCGTTAGCGGACGCGGTATTTTACTTTCTGCCGATTATATTAGGCATTACGGCCGCCAAAAAAATGGCGGTTGACCCGATCGTGATGGCGGTCGTGGGGGCGGTCTTGGTTTATCCAAGCTTGATCAGCGCGGCGCAGCGGGCGACAACTGCTGACATTACGGTGTTCGGCTTGCCAACCCACCTCGTCAACTATTCGGCGTCGGTCTTTCCAATCATCGTGGCTGCTTGGCTGGCGAAGTACGTCGAGCGTTACTTGAAAAAGTGGGTTCCGGTCGCACTGCGCAGTGTCTTAGTGCCAATTTTGGAAGTAATGGTCTTAGGCTTAGTCGTTCTGGTTGGTATCGGACCGCTGATCACAGTGATTAGCCGCGGCATTGCTAACGGCATCATGGCTGTTTACAATCTCAGTCCGGCGTTATCTGGGCTGATTATTGGTGGCGTCTACCAAACGATGGTGATCTTTGGGTTGCACTGGTCGCTAGTCCCAATCGCCATTAACGACATCGCAATGAACGGGCATAGTTACCTGAACGCAATCTTGTCGGTCACGATGGTGGCCCAAGGCGGCGCGGTCCTCGCCGTTTTCCTGAAGACCCGTCATCAAAAGCTTAAGAATTTGTCGCTGGCCGCCGCGATTTCGGCCTTTTGTGGGGTCACCGAACCGGCGTTGTACGGGGTTAACCTCAAGTATAAGCGGCTCTTCGTTATCGCCAGTGTCGTTAGTGCCCTCGGCGGGATGCTGACCGGACTGTTGCGGGTCGATAACTTTGCCATGTCCGGTGCGTTAGTTGGTTTTCCGGCGTTCATTAACCAGAAAGTCGGCATCGACGCTAACTTTTACGGCTATCTGATCACGCATTACGGGACGCTGGTTTTGACCACGGCGGCGGTCTACTTATTCGGCTTTTCGGACCGACTGGTCGAGCAGCCGGCCGAATCCGCGACCGAATCGGGGAACGGTTAATCGTGAACCGGTCAATTTTGAACGATTGATTACGGCAAAATTTGGCGCCTGAAAAAAGTTGAAAACGGGTGACGGCACGCCGCAAGCCGATGGTACACGCGGTTGACTAAAAATTCTATTTTTATAACTCAGGCCATATAAAAGATAAATTTTATTTAATCAAAAGAATCACCTAAGCTTGTGAATCGGCTCGTTTGCCCGGCACAAGCTTTTTTTGCACAACCCACTATGGGTAGGCAACTTATCGAAAATGAGCTACTATATATAGTGTTGATTGCATCCCGATGACGACTAGTTGTTGGGATGTAACTTAGTTCACAGCTTACATAATTTTGAAAAGTGGGGATACGCATGATTAAAACGCCGACCAACGATTGCTTAGAGCAATTGCGCGCACTGCCGGTTATTAAACGCGGTGGGACACAAACTAAATTTCATCCATATAAACTAAACTTTGTGCTCGACCGGATTCTGGATGATCCGGAAGACCGGTTAGCCATTAAACGGGCCATCGTTGACCATTATCAGGATGCGGACCAAATTGAGACCCGTGAACTGCGGCCGGCGTTGATCGCCATGTTGACGGACCGTGGTCTGGACGCCGCGGCTAAGGCTTTTCAGGACTACTTTATTGCCGAACAGGAGCGCTTTGCGGCGGCCAAGAACGTTCGTGGCCGCATCGAAAAATTATTTAACCGTGATGCGAGCGTCGTTCACGAAAATGCCAATAAGGACAGTACCGTTTTTAACACCCAACGGGACTTGGAAGCCGGGGCGGCTAGTCGGGCGCTGGGACTTCAAATGTTACCCGATTTAGTCGCTAAGGCGCACTTGCGCGGAGATATTCACTGGCACGACTTGGACTATTCTCCGGTCACGCCGGAAACCAACTGCTGCCTGATCGACTTTGACGGCATGTTTAAAAACGGTTATAAAATTGGGAACGCCGAAGTGGTGTCGCCACGTTCGATCCAGACCGCGACCGCTCAGATGGCTCAAATTATTGCCAACGTCGCCTCGCTACAATATGGCGGTTGTTCTGCCAACCGGGTCGACCAGTTATTGGCACCGTACGCGGCCATTAACTACCAAAAACATTTGCATGACGCTGAACAGTGGGTCGCCGAACCCCAACGGGAAGCTTACGCCAAAACCAAGACGAAGAAGGATATTTACGACGCGATGCAGGCGTTGGAATACGAAATCAACACGCTCTACTCGTCACAGGGGCAGACGCCGTTTACGACGGTCAACTTTGGTCTGGGAACTAGCTGGATCGAACGTGAAATTCAAAAAGCCATTTTAAAGATCCGCATCAAGGGGCTCGGCAAAGAACACCGAACCGCCATTTTTCCTAAGCTGATTTTTACGATGAAACGCGGCTTGAACTTGGCGCCCAGCGACCCGAACTACGACATTAAAACGCTGGCGATTGAGTGTGCCACCAAGCGGATGTACCCCGATCTTTTAATGTACGATAAAATCAAGGAATTAACGGGGAGTTTTAAGACGCCGATGGGCTGCCGCTCGTTCTTACAGGGCTGGCGGGATGAAAATGGCCACGAGGTCAATTCCGGCCGGATGAACCTGGGGGTCGTGACGGTCAACTTGCCGCGGATCGCGTTATCGGCCCACGGGGATCAGCAGTTATTCTGGGAAATCTTCGACGAACGGATGTCGACTTGTCACCAGGCGTTGGCTTACCGGATTGAACGGACTAAGCAGGCCAAGCCGGAGAACGCCCCGTTACTTTACATGTACGGTGCCTTTGGTAAACGGCTGCCGGCCGGTGGGAACGTTGACGAGTTATTCAAGAATCAACGGGCCACGGTGTCACTCGGTTACATCGGTATTTACGAAGTCTGCACGACCTTCTTCGGACCGGACTGGGAAAAAGATGCCCACGCACTCGCCTTTGCGGAACAAGTGGTCAAGGCTTTGCGTGACCAGTGTGCGGTGTGGGCGAAGGAAAGCGGCTACCACTATAGTTTGTATTCGACGCCGGCCGAATCGTTGACCGATACGTTCTGTCGTGACGACATTGCTAAGTTTGGTAAGATTGCCGACATTACTGATAAGGAATACTACACGAATAGTTTCCACTACGACGTCCGTAAGCACCCCACGCCGTTTGATAAGCTGACCCTGGAAGAACGGTTTCCACAGTACGCTTCTGGGGGCTTTATCCATTACTGTGAATACCCGAACCTGACGCAAAATCCGAAGGCGCTCGAAGCCGTTTGGGACTGGGCCTACGATCACGTTGGCTATTTAGGAACTAACACCGCGATCGACCAGTGTTTCAAGTGTGGGTTCAAGGGCGAGTTCAACGCCACCGCCCGCGGATTTGTGTGCCCCGAATGTGGCAACCACGATCCGAAATACTGTGACGTGGTCAAGCGGACGTGTGGTTACCTAGGTAATCCGCAACAGCGTCCGATGGTGCATGGCCGTCACGTTGAAATCGCGTCCCGTGCTAAAAATATGTCTCCGGAGATGATTAAGAATGCCGCGCGCTACGAAAGGGCCAAACAATCCGATGCCCAAAGAATGGCTGGCAGCCGATCTAAGTGAGCAATACGTTGCCGACTATAAACCGTTTAACTTTGTGGACGGGGAAGGGGTTCGCTGCAGCCTGTATTTAAGCGGCTGCCCGTTCCACTGCCCGGGCTGCTATAACGTGGCCGCCCAAAACTTCCACTACGGCCAGCCCTATACGCAGGAACTTGAGGACCAAATTATTGAAGACTTGAGTCAGGATTACGTCCAGGGACTGACCCTACTCGGGGGGGAACCGTTTTTAAATACTCAAGTCGCCATTCGTATCTGCGAACGGGTCCGCGCCGAGTTCGGCCACACCAAGGATATCTGGTCGTGGTCCGGTTACACTTGGGATGAGCTGCAAAAGGATTCGGAAGATAAGTTAAAGATGCTGTCGCTGATCGATATTTTAGTGGATGGCCGTTTCTTACAAGCTAAAATGGACTTAAAACTTCAGTTTCGCGGGAGTTCTAACCAACGCATTATCGACGTCCAGAAGTCACTTGCAAGTGGCCAAGTTGTCATTTGGGATAAATTAGTGCGTTAGTTGTTAGGATACCTAACGAGACGTTGCAATTAGAAGGATATCAGTGCATACTGGGTTGAAGAAAGCGTTTTCTTCAACCCGTTTTTTTAGATTAAATTAAGGGGATGACACCATGTTAACGATGATAAAACGGTGGCAAATTCGCTACCTACACTTTTGGGACCGCTTGAACGTCTTACGGGCAGGACTGCTCGGCGCCAACGACGGCATTATTTCGGTATCGGGGATCGTCCTCGGGGCGGTCGGTGCCAACATGAGTAACGAGACGCTATTTGTTAGCGGTATTTCTGGGATGCTGGCCGGGGCCTGTTCAATGGCCGGGGGCGAGTACGTCTCCGTCAGTGCTCAAAAGGACGTGCAGCTGTCGCGGCTCAATGCCCAAATTAGCCCCGAATTTCGCAAGTCAAAGGATTACCAGACTAAAATTGATGAGATTGACCTTCTGAACCCGTTACACGCGGCAATCATGTCGTTCGTCTCGTTCATGTTGGGCGCACTAATTCTGCTGTTGGCAATTAGCTTATCTACGCCACGCTGGCGCCTGTTCAACACGGTGGTGGCGATGGCGGTCGCGTTGACCCTGAACGCCACGATTAGTGCTCAACGGGGTGAGATTCCGATTCGCCGGGTCGTTCTTCGCAATATTGTGATCGGGTTAGTGACTGGTTTTGTGACGTACATAGTGGGAACGCTATTGGGCGGCTAAAGCGATAATGAAAGTAAAACCGTGCGGGTTACAATCCGGACGGTTTTTATTTACGCGAAAAAGTTCATTTATTCACAAAACGGGGGTGACTTCTACGGTCATTTTCTATTCCACTAATAACAATCCACTGGTAAGGGTGGGGTTAGTAAAGTGGCAAAACGTTCATTTTTTGAGTTTACGAACTAACGTAGACAATTGTAAACCTTGAGTAAATAAATAGTAAAAGCTGTTAATTATGCTAAAATATGTTAAAGTCGATAAAGAGATTTAGATTGTCAACCGGTTGAACTAATTAGTCTACAACTAATTGGGATACGATTGTGATTTTGTTATCAATCAGTTTAAAGTAAGGAAGTGAAACGCGTGTCAACTGTAGTTAGTCCATTGATACCGGTCGTTGCCCACGTTGGCGGCGCCATGGTTCGGCTCCGGTCGTTAGTTGCCATGGTCCACCCGTACGGTGTTTTAGGGTACCGCCGTCGTTATTACCCGTCGACGGAACAGCTGTTGGCACCGTTTGCCGGGCGGGTCACGGTAATCGATAGGCAGCGCCACTTATTGGGATTCACGACGGGTTACGGCTTAAACGGTTGGTTACAACTTGGCAAGTTTAGTGGCGCCGTGCGATCACCGCGCTTTCGGGTCCGGGTCAAAATTGGTGATTGGGTCACGCCCGGCCAGGTTTTGGCCGTGCAACGGTCTGAAGTCGGGGACTGGACGGAGCCACAGCCGGTGGTCGCAACAATTAGTGCGGCTATGGTTAGAATATTAGCCATTTTATTGGCCGCAAGTAATCGCGTGGCTGCCGTGGGCACGGTAATTCCGAACCTGGTGACGAGTTTGGCCGGTACCCACCGCGTGGCAACGATTGGACCACCAACGGCTTCAAACTAAGAAGAGCATCGATCGGTTAGTGGGAACACTAATCGCAGCGCTTCAACAGTCCGTTAACGGATAGTGTGGTTGAGGTGTCATTGGGGCAGTCATAATCAATGGCTGGTTCACAAGGTCACCGGGTCATTACCGACCGGTGACGCTGAGGAAGGTGCCGTGACTGGTACCGAGATACGGTAATGGTTTGAAGCACTCATAGTGGTCAAAAGTTAGGATGACCGTTATCCCGGCACGTTGGGGGTCGATTGTTGCCGGTAATGGTTCCGAATGCTTGCATTCAGTTAGTTGGTTAGGTTTGTAAGCGAATTACTTGCTATTATTTGGCAGTCCAGTTTAGAATTAAATAAACTGTGAAGGAGTGATTCGATGAGTACAAAAACCTTTAATCAAGCTGAATTAGCAAAATACGATGGTCAAAATGGCCAACCCGCATACGTTGCGGTCGACGGTGTGGTTTACGACGTCACGGGAGTCGCTGCCTGGGCCGGTGGTAAGCATCACGGTAACTTAGCCGGACAAGAATTAACGGCGGTTATTGATGAAAAGTCACCACACGGACGCGGTGTCTTGAAGAAGTTAAACGTTGTCGGCGAATACGTCGCGGGCTAATTAAAGCGAGCGTGTGCCAATTATTAGACGGACACGTTGAAGAAGCTGTGACTCTGGTTACGGCTTCAGCCAGCACTTGGACGAAACCAGTCCAAGTGCTTTTTTTGGTGCAAGCGGTAGATGTAACCGGTTCATAATTTATCATTAAATTGTTACTTACGACGTTGGTGCGTTCCGTGCTATAGTTAGCAACCGTAACTGTTAACGAACGAGCTAAAATTAATTACGAAGGCCAATCACTTACATGGTTAGTGAAAAGGTGGTAGGGTTACTGCTCGTCACTATATTAAGGAGAGTGGAAATTAATGCCACGGAATTTAAAAGAAGAAGTTGTTTTTACGGCAATCATGGCGGGCCTAATGGTCTTTGTGATGACGGCGTATAACGTGACGCTGGCGCAAGGTTTCACGAGTGGTCTGATCATGGCAATTTTGAGTGGTTATCCACTCGGGTTAGTCGTTGCCATCTTATTGGACCTCCTAGTTGTCGGTCCGATTGCGAAGGGCTTAGCCTTTAAATACATTATTAATGATTATATGCGGAAAAAAGTCGTTTTAATCGGTATTACCATTTCGGTGTTGATGGTCCTTGGGATGGTGACTTGCATGTCACTGTTCGGAATCGCGGTTGAAGGTAAGTTAGCCGGGGGTCACGTGCTGGCGACGTACGGTCACACTTGGATCTTTAACTTGATTGTCGCGTTACCGTTACAATTATTGATCGTCGGCCCAATTGCCCGGGCGGTGCTTGGTAAGATGCAACAAGCAACGGCGGCAAAGACCGAAGCTGCGGAAAAAACCGATATTGATTAGTCAGTTTTCTAGAAAGTGCGTGATCACAGACGTTGTGGTGACGCACTTTTTATTTGCACACTGACCGAACTGGGCATGCGAGTATCGCTTGCGCCCCGTTGCTGGGTAAACTACTGGCAGGGGGTGTCAGGATGGTTTGGTTACCGGTTTTAATTGGTGCGGGCTTAGCCGTACAAACGGGCGTTAACGCCCGGCTCCGGCAGTTGGTCGGGTCACCGTTCTTGGCGTCGGCGGTGTCGTTTGCAATCGGCGCGTTGGCGCTGAACGGGTTGCTGCTGGTCACAAGCACGCCAATCACGATTCCGTTGCGCGTATTTGCTCGTCAACCGGCGTGGCTGTGGCTAGGTGGTGTGCTGGGGGTCGTCGGATTGACGGTTAACTTAGTGTTGTTTACCCGTCTCGGTAGCGTCCGCGCCGCCGTATTGCCGATTTTTGGGCAGATTTTAGCGGGAATCATAATCGATCAGTTTGGCTGGTGGGGTGCGCCGCGGCAACCATTGACCGCGATTAAGCTGCTCGGCTTATTGGCGGTGACCGGCGGCGTACGATTAGCGATTGGCTGGCAGCCACGACCATTCCGGTTTAAATTGCCAGGTCAGTGGCGGTGGTCGGCACTGGGCATCTTTGCCGGTGGGTTGGTGGCGGTTCAGGCCACCATCAACGGTCGTTTGGGTACGGTACTCCGTTCGGCCAGTCACGCCGCCGCGATTTCGTTTACCGCCGGCGCGCTTTTACTACTGCTCCTAGTGGTCGCGCTGCGGGTGCCAGTCCACCTTGGCCAAGCCTGGCAGCAAGCCGGTACGGCCAATTGGTGGCTTTGGTCGGGGGGCTTATTAGGGGCGGCCTACGTTTTGGGGCTGTGCCTGGTTAGTGCCTAAAATCGGTACCGGGCAAGTCGTTGTTTTAGCGTTGAGTGGGCAACTCACACTGAGTGCCTTGATCGAACGCTGTGGTTGGCTGGGTGCCCATCGCCACCGCCTGACATTTTGGCGTTACTTGGGATTAGGGTTATTAATTATGGGCGTACTAATGATTCATCACCGTTAGGCCGGCTAAACTGAGTTTTTAATTAAACTGACGGTCAAAGCTTGACAAGTAACCGGTCCCATATCGTAAACTAGGACTGTTCCGTAAGGATAATAATTCAGTGGTTTGGCCATCACTGAAACACGCTTATAGGAACCCTAGAATAGTTTGAGCCGGTGTGACGCGACACCGGCTTTTTTATGGATTATTTTATTAAGTTTACTATCCAATTAAGAATAATTTTTAGTAGTGGGATAATTGCGAAAATTATTGGATTTATGGAAACAATTGTAATTGAAATAATCTGAATATCCCTATCAAATCCCAAAGTATTAACATTGTTTAGATTGGCAGTATAAGTGAAACGGATTGATAACATCATTTGTATTCTTAGTCGGAAACTCTTGGTATTAAAATTTGTAAGCGCTTACTTTATTATTGAAACATAAAGTAAATAATACTTAAGGAGTGATTTTAGGATGACAAGTGATTGGTTAGATTTAGATGGAAACGTTATTATTGTGACGGGAGGCTCATCAGGCATTGGTGAGGCTGTGGTCAAAGAATTGTTAGGTCACGGTGCAGAGGTTTATGATTTTGATTTGAATCCAAGTAAGTTGGATGATGCGCATTTGCATTTCGTAAAGTGTAACGTAACTTCAACAGAAGAAGTGGACGCTGGCGTTGCCGAAATCATTAAGGCGCACGACCGCATTGATGGTCTGGTAAATAATGCGGGAATTAATTTACCAAGATTATTGGTAGATGCAAAGACACCAAAAGGAAAATACGAGCTGAGCGTCACTGATTTTGACAAGATGTTTGCGGTTAATGTTAAGAGTACTTTCTTATTGTCACAAGCTGTCGGTCGGCAAATGGTTAAGCAAAATGAAGGTGTGATTGTTAACATGTCTTCTGAAGCTGGCCTTGAAGGATCACAGGGGCAAAGCATTTACTCTGCGACTAAGGGTGCCATTAATGGCTTTACCCGTTCGTGGGCTAAAGAATTGGGATCGTTTAACGTTCGGGTCGTTGGTGTAGCACCAGGTATCATGGAAGCCACTGGGTTACGGACACCGGCTTATGAAGAAACGCTGGCTTACTCACGTCATAAAACCGTTGACGAGTTGCGAGCTGGCTATAAGAGTACGACGACAACGCCACTTGGTCGCAGTGGTCACCTATACGAAGTTGCTGACTTAGTTTGTTACTATCTTTCAAAACGGGCCAGCTATATTACCGGGGTAACGACGAACGTTGCTGGTGGTAAATCCAGGGGCTAGAAGGAATGAGGTAATTGAATAATCAATATTTACGTCTTTTAAGTTTCTTTATTGTGAATGATTCTGTAACGTTGCGTGAATTGGCGGCAGCTGAACACGTTTCAGAGCGGACGATGACCAAATATATTGAACAATTAAATCAGGAGTTGCAATCAGCAGCTCAAATCGTGGAGAAGCATCGACGCTACTATTTACACGTTGATGATTATCAACAACTAGCAAAATTACAAACGGGCCACTTAAAAAAACGACTTGATTTTAATGATGTGCACAAACGGTTTGGCTATATTTTAAAGCAGCTTTTTCAACATCAGGACTATATTACGCTCGATAATTTAGCCGAAGATTTAATTATTAGTAAGATGACACTAAATCGAGATCTCAAACAATTGAGGACACTGTTAGCGCCATACCGGGCTGAGATTAAATCGATGACTAATAATGGAATTAAGTTGGTTATTAAAGAGGACTATGAGGCGCCGATTATTATTGATGATTTCATTGCAGATTACTTTGACTTACAGAGTGGGGACTACGCACCGCAGCGTGGTCGATTAATGAAGATTCTACAGCCGTTGGAGTTAGATGATCGATCGACAAAGTTGATTGTTCGTAATGCGCTAGTTTTAAATTACGCGGTTACTAATCATTATAGAATTAAGCATCCAATTCCAAAATTCACACGATTATGGCAAAATAATCAAATTATTCAAATAATTAGTAACTCGATTAAAGCGGTATTAAATCAGTCGCTAACAGAATTTGAAATGGATTTTATTTTATCGCCGTTGACGTTCAAAGCGAATGAATGGCTTAAGCCAGATTTAGTTAACCAACAGTTAGACCGGAACTGGCCGTTGTTCTTAAAATTGCCTGATAAGTATGGCATAAAAAATCATATTAATTATTTACACTTTTATCAGCAAATTAAATACCATTTTCTATTCTTGCTCAACCGAACACTCTTTCATACCAAAACTAATCAGCTGTTACCAGGTAGTTTGTTAACCAAGTACCCAACGGCCTATGATTTGGCACAAGGTTTGGTATCGATTGTTGAGGATTACCTGGGTGTCGCGGTTAACCAAGCGGAGTTTAGCTATCTCGTCCTCTATTTTGAAATGGAATTAGAAGATCAGCAAAGGGTAGCTCAACCTGAATTTGAAGTTGCAATTGTTGGACAAGTTGGCTCAAGCGTTATTCGGTTTATAAAACATCAGTTATCTGAAATCTTTGATGATGAGGTTATTGTGACGGTTTTTAGCGACGCTCGGCAACTGAATAGTGACGAAAATCATTATTTGCTAATTTTTTCAGATAAGCCGATTAGTTATCATGATGAGACAACACCGGTAGTGCGGATTAGTGCAGCTTTTCGGGTTGATGAGTTACGTGGAAAGTTACAAGCTTCACTCGTCGAGAAAGATATCTTAAATGGTACTTGCCACTTTAATTACTGGCGGTTTGAAGATGGTGAGACTTATCTTACGGGAGTCCAACATTTAATCAAGACGCGTATCGCTGACGGAGAGTTAACGGAGGATTTCTTGACCGCTTGGCGGGACCGCGAAGCGCAGGGATCCTGTGTGTTTGAAAATGGTATTGCTATGCCACACGTTGTCGACCGTTCGAGTAAACCACGAATTTTACTACAAATTGGCGTTTTTCAACGACCGGTTAAATATCAGGGTAGGGAAGTCCAGATGGTTTTTCTGATTGGTATTCCTAACAACTTAAATCATTTATTAAGCAAAACTCTGTCGGAAGTTTATGATTTAGTCTTTCAGGTTGCTAGCAATCAAAATATTTATCAAGGATTATTAAACTTTGATTCCGAGCAACGTTTTACACAAATAACGGAGGGAATCTAAATGTCGCTAACTTTATATTTAGGAATAGGGCTGGCGGGAGCCTTTTTACTCCAAGGGCTGTTTGGCTTTATTCAAATAAAAAATTTTACGATTAATTATCGTACCATGCGTGAACATGGCCGCGTGTTAATTGGGAAAAATCCAAAACGTTTGCAGGCGGGAAGCTTACTACTGCTGGCAATCGATCTTGATGGCAACATCTCAAAAGCACGGATGATGAAAGGTGTCACGGTATTTGCCCACTTTAAAAGTTTGCCGGCATTAGTTGGAAAAAACATTGGGATGGTTGCCTGTGACCATCAAGAGATGCAGTATTTTGATAAATTAACGCAAGGTTGTATTTTAAACGCTTATCGAAATTTTGTTAACTTTAAAACTGGACAATTGGCATATGACGATTTGGACACTAGTGTTAACATCTTCGCTATGCCATTATTCGAAAAAGGAAAACAGGCTTTTAGAAACTTAACTCAGTTGATTCAACATCAAGTAAATAAATTAAGGAGAAATGAATTATGAAGTATATTACAGATTTTGCTTCAGGATTTATGGGACTTTTCCAAACTGGGGCTAAAACGTTTATCGGGTGGATGAGCTCGATCGTACCAGTTGTCTTGCTATTATTAGTTTTGATGAATACAATCATTGCATATTTAGGTGAAGAGCGGATGACTCGGTTAGCTCAATTTTCATCTAGAAATGTTGTAACGCGTTACATGGTATTGCCATTCTTAGCGGCATTCATGTTAGGTAATCCGATGTCATTTACAATGGGACGCTTCTTACCGGAATTTTATAAACCTAGCTACTATGCTTCGCAAGCACAATTCTGTCACACTAGTAACGGGGTTTTCCCACACATTAACCCTGGGGAGCTCTTTATCTGGTTGGGAATCGCACAAGGGGTTGAAAAGCTCGGACTAAATACGATGGATCTAGCCATTCGGTACTTATTAGTCGGGCTTGTTATGAACTTCATTGGTGGCTGGATCACCGACTACACAACGGCTTATGTTTGCCGGACAAGTGGTGTCAAGCTTTCTAAGAAAGTTAACGTTGCAGCAGTACCGGAAAGTAATTAAGGAGGGAAGAACATGGCTTGGAAAAGTATTCGTGTTGAACACGGCGCAGGTGGCTGGGGCGGCCCACTAGTTATTACCCCGACAGAAAAAAAGCATAAGTTTATCTACGTTACGGGTGGCAATAGACCAGAAATTGTTGATAAAATTGCAGAGTTGACTGGTATGGAAGCCGTTGACGGTTTCAAGACTTCCATCCCGGATGATGAAATTGCTGTTGCAATTATTGATTGTGGTGGCACCCTTCGCTGTGGTATTTACCCTAAGAAGAATATCCTGACAATCAACGTTCTTCCTACTGGGAAGAGTGGTCCGCTGGCAAAATTCATCACACCTGAATTATACGTTTCCAGTGTAGGTGTTAATCAAATTAAGTTATCAGATGCCACTGAAGCGGAAGAAACGCCAGTTGCAGAAACCCAGGAAGCGCCGGTTGATTCACAAGAAAATGAAAGCGATTCTAAATACGATAACTCCAAAACAATTACCCAACAAATGGAAAAGAAAGGATTCATTGCCAAAATTGGGATTGGCGCCGGGAAAGTCGTTGCAACGTTCAATCAAGCCGCTAAGGATTCTGTTCAAACTGTGATTAATACGATTATTCCGTTTATGGCGTTCGTTGCCCTACTAATTGGGATCATTCAAGGTTCGGGGATTGGTAAAGTCTTTGCGAAATTGATGACGCCACTTGCTGGTAACGTTTGGGGATTAATGATTATGGGCTTCATTTGTTCATTACCATTCCTGTCACCATTACTCGGACCTGGGGCTGTTATTGGGCAAGTTATCGGGACGTTGATTGGTGTTGAAATTGGTAAAGGAAACATTGCACCGCAATACGCGTTACCGGCTTTGTTTGCGATTAATACGCAAAACGCCTGTGATTTTATCCCAGTTGGGTTAGGACTTGAAGAAGCGGACTCAAAGACTGTTGAAGTGGGTGTGCCATCAGTACTATATTCACGGTTTATTAACGGGGTTCCGCGGGTCTTAGTTGCTTGGATTGCTAGTTTTGGTTTGTACGCTAAATAGATTTTTGACGGTAGGTGAATTAAATGATGAGAATTAATGAGAACGCAACGTATCAAACGCAAGTGAAAGAAATTGGTGCGGATGCAAGGGAATTTTCTGAGATCAACATGGTCATCTTTTTTGGTGACGAAGCACCGGATGCATTACGATCATCCTGCTATATTATCGATGTTAAGCCGATTAATGGGGAGATTAAACCTGGAATGCATTTAGTTATCGATGATGTGACGTATGAAATTACGGCGGTAGGAAATGAAGTTCAACGTAATTTGAAGAATCTTGGCCACATTGCAGTTAGTTTCACCGGAAAAACGACAGCGGAATTGGCTGGCACAATGTATGTTGAAGAAAAAGCATACCCGGATATTAAAGTTGGTAGCCAAGTTAAAATCGTTTAATTCAAGGGTACCAAGATTAAGATAGAGTTTTATAAGTCAGTTTATAGGAGCGATAATCATGGAATTTTTACTAGACACCGTCGACATTGCGGCAATTCAAAAGTACGTCAACATTATCCCGCTAAGCGGGGTTACCTCGAACCCGTCGATCGTTAAAAAGGCGGGGAAAATTGATTTCTTCAGTCACATGCGGCAGATTCGACAAATTATTGGTCCGGACGCCACGTTGCACGCCCAGGTCGTTGGCACGACGACCGACGCGATGTTGGACGACGCCCACCATATCTTAAAGGAAATTGATGATCAGGTCTATATTAAGGTGCCGACCAACGAGGCTGGGCTGGCAGCAATCAAGCAGTTGAAGGCGGAAAACGTCAACGTGACGGCCACCGCTATCTACACGACCTTCCAAGGTAACTTGGCAATTGCGGCCGGGGCGGATTACTTGGCACCGTACTACAACCGGATGGTCAACATGGATATCGATGCCGACCGGGTAATTCACGACTTAGCAACCCAAATTGAACGCGACCACGCGAAGACCAAGATCTTGGCGGCCAGTTTCCACACCGTTCAGCAAGTGAACGCAGCGTTTGCCAACGGTGCTCAGGCCGCAACCATGGGCGCGGATATCTTACAAACGGCGCTGAACGTGCCGGCAATCGGTGCCGCCGTGGCCGACTTTACCCACGACTGGGAAAGTTTATATGGTCAGGACAGCACGATTACGTCACTTTAATTGAATTGAATTGTAAAAACGTTGGCATTTTTAGTGCCAGCGTTTTTTTGAAATTAGCGATAGTATTTCCATTACGTGATATTAAAACTGTTATTTAATGATGAAATAATGGGTTGATGATGATGTATACCAATTAGTGTAAATAGTGACTACCGTAATATTTTTAACTAGACCATTGTTGCAGATAAGCTATAAATAATATTAATTGGGCGCTTGAATGTCACCGGAAAAAGCGTGAAAATGGAGGTGGATTATAGTAAATATTAATAAACATATTAGGTGGGATCGGAATGGAATCAAAACGAACACATTTTAAAATGTATAAAATTGGCCGGCGTTGGGCCTTTGACTGCGCGGTGATTTTAACGTTAGGAAGTACCGCGGTGGCGGCTCAAGCGGACGAAACGACATCGAGCACCGCTAGTACGACTAGTTCCGTAGTGGACCAGGCTAGTGACCAATCATCCAGTGACGTCAGCAGCTCGGGAAGTAAAGCAGCTAGTCAGGATGAGCAGCAGTCCAATGATCAGGGTACTGAAACGACCGGTGCTAAGAAGACAACGGTGAAAGCCAACGCTCAAGGTTCCGAAACGGATACTGAGCAGAGCCATGATTCTGCGGCGGATGCTTCCAGCAATGAAAGTTCGGTTAATGAACACTCAACTAAGGAGAATAGTGCGTCACAAAATAGTGCCAAGGGAAGCAATACTACCGGTGACGAAGCCAAAGCGCAATCAACGACTCAGGGTGAACCAGTGAAGTCGTCAAGCAAACCTACGACGAAAGCCGCTAAAGTTGCGGCGATGACAACACAATTAGCGACACCAAAGTCAGAAAACAGTGCCGTCAAAGATGGTGGTAACGTTGAAGATGACTACCCGGATTTACATAACCTCTTGGGGATTTCCTCGCAATTTCATATTTTTGCCCGTGAAGCGGAACTAAACGCGCACACGAACGGGAACGTTGCCGTGGAAACTTTGATTGGTAACGTCAACTTTGGGACCAACATCACGGAAGAACTTTTGGATAAGGATATTTCCTACATTCAAAATATTACAAACATTGCCAACAGTTCCTTCGTTTCAAAAGGCAATAAGCGGGTCAATAAAGTGATCTTTGGTAAGGACATTGAGATTGACGTTTCTAACCCGAACCGGCCAAAAGTTAATGGTGAATACATCGACCACTTATTAGCCGAAGAAGTTTACCAAGACAAGAACGGCAACGTCTACATTGACTTTGACAAAGAGTTTGCCAAGTTGGAAAAGTTAAGTGGGAGTTTGAGCGCCATTAACCCGCACGTCAACTACAACAACAGTGATTTTGAAGATATGAATAACCGGGTGATCGACGTGACCGACCTGGAACCGGATGAAGACGGCCACATTATCATTAACTTATCCGCCGACGTGTTGGCGAACAGCACACCACTGACAATCAAGGGACTTTCTGCTGATAAGGACGGCCACACCGTTATCATTAACGTAGATACGGAAGGCAACCAGGATTACCACGTTAACTCGCAAATCAAAGTGATTTACGATGACGGCACTGAACGCAATAATAAGGAAACCGAAGACTTCGGTGATAACCACTTGCTTTGGAACTTCTACGACTCGACGGCGAGTGACAAGTTAGCGACCGGCACGATTTCAGTTGACCGGCCGTTCCAAGGAAGTGTTCTGGCACCCAAAGCGGAAATCGTGGCCAACCAAAACTTGGATGGTAACATCATTGCTGACAAAGTCGTAGTGAATGCCGAAACCCACCGTTGGGATTTACAAGACAACGTGGATAATAAGAAGGATCCCGATGACTTTGATAAGCCGGTCCACCCAAGTATCGACGTTGAAATGCCGAATATCGAAGAACCGGAAGGCCCCGAAGAACCAGGCGAACCGGAGGAACCAGAAGGCCCTGAAGAACCGGGCGAACCGGAGGAACCAGAAGTGCCCGAAGTACCGACTGCACCGGTTGACGTTGAGGAACCGGACGAGGAAACCGATGGGAATACCGATGAAGTAATTGATGAAATTGAAGAGGAAGTCGAAGAAGAGCTTGAAGCGGGGAACGTGACCGAGGACACCGTCGACGAACTCGAAGACTTATTCGACTTAATCGAAGAAGAGGCCGTTAGTGACCAAATCGAAGATGAAAGTAACTTATTAACGCTGATTGATGAAGCGATTAAGGTTGCCCAAGCGCAACATAACACCGCGTTGGTCAAGCAATTGACGACGTTACGGGCAAAAGTGGCAACCGCGCTTGCCCAAGCCAAGGGACAGCAATTGCCACAAACTGGTGAAGCCACGACACAATGGCTGACCTTAGCTGGTTTCGGCCTCGCTAGCAGCTTAGCGGTTGCGGCGTACGGGTTACGTCGGCACCGGGTAACTGAATAAAGTGTTAATGTAACATTCAGTTTAGCAAAAAAACTCCTATAATTGTTAGAGCCATTTGTCTAATAATTATAGGAGTTTTTACGACTAAAAATAAGAAAGCGTGGTAACTTCAACTACCGCGCAAAAATTTTAGGAGCATTATCATACAGCTAATTAAATCACTATTTTAACGTCCCGTGAAATAACTCATGATGACTACCAACTCTAATTAGGCGAATTGTTGGATTAGTTTTATGGGGCATATAAATAACGAGCACGTCAACTTTGCCATCGGATAAATGGTATTCGTAACAGCCAGTATAATTGCCACCGCGATTATTTAAGATGTGTGGTTGATACTCAGCATTAACGACACCGTTAAAGTGCAACTGATTTAAGCTGTTCATGAGATGAGTAATCAACTCAGGGTGCCGAAGTTTTAACCGCTGATAGTCTTTCTTGAATTAAGGCTCGACTTTTAGTTGGTATATCATGCTTTATCCAGATAGGTCTTCAGTTCGTCTACGCTATTGAAAGTAGGGGCGTCATCGGGGAGGATGCCGAGTTCCTTCGCTTGGGCCGTTACGATGGCTTTCTTAGTTGCTTCCGTTGGCACATCTGATTCAGATAGTACTTCAAAAGGCACTTTCTTTTGAATAACCAATTGACGAGCAGCTAAGTTGAAATACCCATTGATGCTTAGCCCCATGGATTTTAGTTGTTTAGTTAATTGTTTCTTGAGATCATCATCAAGACGAACGGTAGTTGGCGTTGTCTTCATATAAATCACCTCTATTTATATATCATTCTACCATACTATTGATATACAGTGAGTATCAAGTTGCCGTTTGTTAGCTGGTTACTTAGGACGGCCGATGCCTAAGACGAGGCTGTTAGTCACCCTAGTAAGTATTTGATCAAGCAGTATCCAAACTGATTGATAAGGGCTACTATAAATTAGCACACTTTTCCGTTGCATGTTGGACCACTGACGGTCGTTTGGTATAAGGGATAATTTTAGTTGGGCATTAAAAAAGTCACTAGTTACCTAACCAGTGACACCCAATCTTATGACGACTCCTTGACCTAATCCTTTGACCCCATGTCGACCACGAGTTTTCGTGGTGTAAAGGCTAACCCCCATTAGCTTTTTACAACTATTATTATAAATGGTTAGCTTAATTAGTCAATATTTGTTCGAATATATTTTAAATAAACATTGTAATTAAAATGCAACAATTGGTCGCTAACTTTTGGTAAACGTTCCAATCGTTGATTTAACAAGCAATCCCCGCGGACCGTTGCGCACAGTCCGCGGGGATTTAGTTTGTTTGCTCTAGTTACGAATGAGGCGGGTGAAGTTAAATTCGTTCGGAATGAAGTGTGATTCAGTGTATTCGAACTGGCGCCCCTGATCATTAAAAGAGATGCTGATCATATTGCCGACACAGTTATTATCGCCGAGATCGAGTTGTTCCAAGTCGAGATCCTTGGCGGAGTCTATTTGCAATATTCGCTTAACGACCGCAATTTTTAATTTCAACGTCGTTTTTAAATAATGGTAAATCGACTGCTTGGCGATTGCCGCCGTAATCCCGGGCGTTAGTTGAGCGTTAAAATAGTTGATATCGATTACGGCGCGGGTACCGTTGATGACCCGTACCCGCTGAATGGCGTAAACCGGGATACCGATTTCGAAAGCTGTTTTGGCGCTTAGGGCCTGGTCAACGATGACCTGTTCAAAGTAAATCACGTCCGTTTGGTAGTCGATGGAGCGGCCGCGATTCATCGCGGCTACGCCGGTCGTATCGCCTAGGTTTAAGTTAAACTGCTGGGTTTGCGGTGAATGTTCAAGCAGCACCACACCGCGCCCCTTTACACTGTATACTAATCCTTCGGCGGCCAGTTGTTCGATGGCCTTTCGCACGGCGTAGCGGCTACTGTCAAATTCTTTAATTAAGTCGTCTTCAATCGGTAGGCGCATCTTGATACTGTAGTCCCCAGCCAGGATGCGCTTTTTGAGTGTTTCGTATATGGTTGCGTAAGTTGCTTTTGCCATGGCTGTCACCCTCGTTCATTCCTTTATTTACCTACATTATATCAGATTCTTTATCAATTGAATAAATAATTCGAATAAATTTAGATATTTATTCGAATAAAAATTGACAGCGCTTACGACTGTAATCTATAATGTTGGGTGAGGAAATGAAAGTTAATTAATTAGGCAATATGGGGGGATTCGTAATGCAAATTGAAAACGTGACACTAACGACTGACAACCAACCGTTTCACCTGACCGCGACTTGGCTCGACCAGATTTCTGATTTGGGGACGCCGGTTGACTACCCGCTCATGATTATTTGCCCGGGCGGGGGCTTTACTTACCATTCTGGTCGGGAAGAAGCGCCAATTGCGACCCGTTTTAACGCGAGCGGCATGCACACAATCGTACTGAACTACCAACTGGAAGCACCGGAAACGCCGGTTTATCCACGGGCGTTGCACCAAGTGGCGGCCACGTTGGACTGGGTTAGCGACCAGGCCGCGGCGCACCACGTCGACACGGACCGGATCGTGTTAGCTGGCTTTTCAGCCGGGGGTCACGTTGCCGCGTTGTTCAACGTCGTTGCGACCGACCCGCAGTTGCGTGAGCAGTACGGGTTAAACGCGTACCGCGGCCGCCACGCAGCGGTCGTCCTGAGTTATCCGGTGATCGACCTCCGCGCCGGTTTTCCAACGACCCAGGCAGAACGAATCAAGGTGACGTCAAACCAGCAATTATGGGCGGCGCAGGCGTTGGTCACTGCGGCTACGAAGCCGGCCTTTGTTTGGCAGACCCGGACCGACGAACTGGTGCCGGCCCAAAACTCGCTGTTATACGTCCAAGCTTTAATGGCTAAGGGCGTGGCGGTAGAATACCACTTATTCGGTAACGGGGTTCACGGCCTGGCGCTTGCGGACCACGTGACCGCTAAGCCGGGGAAGCCGAAGTACTTGAACGCGGAAGCCCGCCAGTGGCCACACTTGGCGACCCGCTGGTTACAGACCCAGGGCATCTTAACGACTGATTAATTTAAACATACTAAGATTAGCTCCGTAAAACCAAAAACGGTTTTACGGATTTTTTTGAATTATAGTGGAATATATGGCGCTAAAAATCAAACATGGCCTCTTGGACTTCGAGTTCGTAATGACGCTACTATTAATTTGGAAATACACAATATTATTGACGTTGACTAGAATCGTTATCAATTTGGTGCCTATCCGTGAAAAATCATATTAATGGACGTGGTAACATCCGAGCAGGTCGTATTTTATTCTTTACTATTCGAAACACGGTGCACCGACCAATTGTATGATTACTTATACTACGGACAGTCCAATAAGGTTCATACCTTATAATTTAATCCTGGCTATCTCACGTTGATACTTCCAATTTCAATCGTTGGGAGACACTGTTTAATGGACACGTATTTAGCCGTGAGGGCGGTCCTAAAGTGGCTCAGTGGTGTCGTTTGCGTTAGTCGGGGTTGTTTCCCGACTTACCCAAAGACCGAGCTTTAAGACAAGTGGGTTGCTTGGCTTAAAGTCGTGTCCACCACGCTCCAGCCGCTTTAGGACCAACCGGCAAGGCGGCAAGTTGCCACGATTCGGACTTGGCTGATGTTAGGAAAGGGGGCTACGGCAAAAGTCACGGCCGCCTCTGTGTCTCCGTCGGATAAGGGGCGAAACGTGCGCCCAAAGTCAGCCATCTTTTGGCACACGTTCGTTTTTGAGTGGCGACCATTTCATTTCGGGTGTGACAGGCGGGAAATTTCTGCGGTATAATCAAAGTTATGCTAATTATGTAAGGAAGCGATTATTGATGGCGACCAACCAACACTTAGTCATCATTTCATTAGATTCACTCGGGTTCCGCGACTTGCGCGAACACGGGGCGGAATTACCGGTGCTAAGTCAACTGATGGCTGGCGGGGCCTGGGTCAAGTCCGTGACCGGGATTTACCCGACTTTGACCTACCCGTCACACACGACGATTATTACCGGGCAATACCCGCGAATTCACGGGATTGTGAATAATACGAAGTTACAACCTAAGCGGCGCTCGCCCGACTGGTTCTGGTACCAAAAGGACGTTCGCGTCCCGACACTGTACGACTTGGCGCGCAAGCAAAAAATGACGACCGCCGCGTTTTTATGGCCGGTGACGGCCGGCAGTAAGATTACTTACAACTTGGCCGAAATTTTCCCGAACCGGATCTGGACCAACCAGGTACTGGTATCGTTAAAGGCCAGTTCACCGCTGTTCTTACTCAATATGGACCGCAAGTACGGGCATTTACGGCGTGGGATTAAACAGCCGGAGCTTGACGAATTCATTACGGCGTGTGCGGTCGATACGATCAGCCATAAGCGGCCGAACTTAACAATGATCCACCTGGTTGACATGGACAGCATGCGCCACCGTTACGGTGTACGTTCCAAGCAGGCCATGCAGGCGTTACACCGGTTAGACCGCCACGTTGGCCAAATCATTGATGCAACCAAGGCGGCCGGAACCTTTGCCGACACCAACTTCGTGATTTTAGGCGACCATTACCAGATCAACGTTGACCACATGATCCACCTGAACACGCTGTTTGCGGCCAAGGGCTGGTTGACGCCGCGGCCGGACCAGACGTTTGAAGACGACTGGCGGGTCATGGCTAAAACGACGGACGGGTCGACCTACGTTTATACCCGCAACTTTGACGCGGTGGCCGAACTCAAAGCGTTGGTTGCCGGTGTCGAAGGGGTTGAAACGGTAATCGACGGGCCCGCCGCGGCCGACCGCGGTGCCGATCCGCAGTGTACCCTGATGGCCGAAGCGCAGGCCGGCTACTACTTCACCGATGAAAGCCGGCGGCCGTTAGTCGTTGAGCCGGTCCATCCGGATACCTTGGGCCAACCGGACCGTTATCACGGGGTCCACGGCTACGACCCGACTAAGCCGGATTACCAAACGACGCTACTATTCAACGGACCAGCTGTGAAAGCCGGTGCGACGGTTGAACGGGCCGACTTGGTCGACGAAGCCCCGACCTTTGCGCGGCTCCTCGGGCTGCACTTTGACGGCGCGTTACCGGGACACGAACTGAACGGGATTTTTAAATAAGGAGTTTTTTGATGAAATTTAATAAGCAACAGTGGGGTTGGATCTTCTACGACTGGGCAAACTCCGGTTACGGGATCATCGTCACGACCGCCGTACTGCCGGTTTACTTCAAGGCGGTTGCGCAAAGCAGCGGGGTCAGTCCCGCAAACGCCACGGCTTATTGGGGCTACGCGAATAGTTTCGGGACCTTACTGGTTTCGATCTTGGCGCCGATTCTGGGCGCGCTAGCTGATTACCCAAACACGAAGAAGCGGTTTTTAAACGCGTTTTCGATGTTGGGGATGGTGATGACGCTCGGCCTAAGCTTGGTACCGTCGTCGGCCTGGCAATGGTTACTAGTGGTTTACATCCTTTCAATCATTGGCTATTCGGGCGGTAACCTGTTTTACGATAGCTTTCTGACCGACGTTGCGCCTAACAAGCAGATGGATCGCATTTCCTCATATGGTTACGGCTTTGGCTACCTGGGCGGGGTGCTGGCCTTCGTCTTGTTCTTAGTGTTGCAACTAACCAGCGGTTTCGGCATGTTATCCAGTTACGGGGTCGCGCGCTGGAGTTTCGCGTTAGCCGCCGCCTGGTGGATCATTTTTTACATTCCGTTATTGAAGAACGTGCACCAAAAGTACGCGTTGGAACCAAATGGTCACCCGATCCGGTCGAGTTTTGCGCGGGTCTGGTCGACCTTGAAACACATCGGTAATTACCGGGCCGCCGCCTGGTTTTTAGTGGCCTACTTCTTTTACATTGACGGGGTCGACACGATTTTTACCATGGCCACTTCGATCGGGATGGACATGGGAATCACCACCACGACGTTGATGATCGTCTTGCTGGTCGTGCAACTAGTCGCCTTTCCGTTTTCACTACTATACGGTTGGTTGGCGAATAAGATCTCGACGCGTTTCGGCATTTTGTTAGGTATCTTGATTTACCTTGGAATTTGCCTGTATGCACTGCGACTGGAATCAACGGTCGACTTCTGGATTTTGGCGGTGCTGGTCGGAACTAGTCAGGGGGGAATTCAAGCCCTGAGCCGCTCCTACTTTGGGCGGCTAATTCCGAAGCAGAGCGGCAGTGAATTCTTCGGTTTTTATAACATTCTCGGGAAGTTTTCCGCCGTTATGGGGCCGGTACTGGTCGGGATTGTGACCCAAATTACGGGTAAATCAACGATTGGGGCGGCTTCGCTCAGCATTTTATTCATCATTGGTCTCGTCATTTTTCTGGCGTTGCCCCGTTTAGGAAAAACAACGACGCAAGCTTAACGTCCTTAAACGTTCACCGTACTGGTGGGCGTTTTTTTGTCGGCGGGGTTTGAAAGCGGCGACCGCTAAGTTTTGCGGTACACTAAAACGAAAAGGTTGGGGGAATCAGCATGCAAAAAAAGATGCGGTGGCTGTTCGGGCTACTGTTAATTATGGGAATTTTGAGTGGTTGTCAAGCACCGACGAAAATGGGACGGTCGCAAGCAATCCGGCCGGTACCGACCTTGTTTTTCCACGGTTACGGCAGTAGTATCAACGCTGAAAAGCAAATGGTACGGGCGGCGCAGCGGGCGGGGGTTACCAACTCGGTCGTTCAGGCCACCGTCGCCAAAAACGGGCGGGTGCACTTGACCGGTCATTTTCAACGTGGCGATCAGTACCCAATCGTTGAAGTCGGCTTCCTAGATAACCGCAACGGCGACTACCCAACCGTTGGCCGCTGGATGCGTAACGTGGTGTTGGCGTTACAGAAGCGTGACCACGTTAAAAGTTTTAACGTCGTCGGTCATTCGATGGGCAATTTAGCGATTGCCTATTACTTGTTGGACTACGGGCAACGGCGCGACTACCCGCAATTGCGTAAGCAAGTGGATATCGCCGGTCACTACAACGGTGTGCTGGGCATGGACGATGAACCGAACCGGATGCAGCTGGCGCAAAACGGGCGGCCGACCAAGATGATTAAGACCTACCGCCAGCTGACCAAGTTACGGCAAAGCTATCCGTACCACCAAATTGACGTCCTAAATATTTATGGTGACCTAAACGATGGCAGTCATTCGGACGGCCGCGTCAGCAACGCCGCGTCCAAATCGTTACGTTACCTAGTGGCCGACCGTGCCAAGTCGTACCGTGAACAACGGGTGGTCGGCCCGCAGGCGCAACATAGTAAGCTCCACGATAATGCGACCGTTAACCGGGCGTTGATCAAGTTCATTTGGGGGAAGTAGTGGCTTGGTACTGAGCGTGAAAACTAAACAGGGAGCGGTTGACACACCTCAGTTGTGTGTCAACCGTTCCCTGTTTTTAAGTTAACGTTAGTCAAAAGTTCCAGCGTTTAAATCTAGCAAGTAGTTCCGCAAGTTAGTAAAGAAGACCTCGGGATTGTCGACCATGTGGTTATGACCACTGTCGGGCGTCACGGCTAAGCGGGCGTGGGGCATGTTCTTAGCCATCCGTTCGGCGGTCGCTAGTGGCATGGTTTCGTGGTCGGCAAAGGAGAGCAGGGTCGGGACTTGGATCGTCTTTAGCTGTTCGGAGAAGTCCCAGTCACCGAGGTCGCCTTCGAGCACGAACTCGTTGTCGCCTTGAAAGTAGTTATAAACCGGCTTGGCTTGAATATCGATTTGATGGGCCATTAGTTCGGGATGATGCCGGTTCACGTAACGGTGGTAGAGAGTCCGGATCAAAGCGCGGTAGTGGGGATTTTGCCACTGACCGCGTTGCTCGATCGAGCGCATAAAGGCGTTTTCGGCGGACGAAAAATTCGTTTCGCGGATGGCCTGCATGTGGGTCAGGTAGTCGGCAACGTTGTCAATCATGCTGATGATGACCAGACCGGCTAATTGCTCGGGGTGGGCCGCCGCGTAGGTCATGGCCAGCATGCCACCCCACGAGTGACCGACCAGGATGACGTGGTCGTAGCCAAGTTGACGGCGGACCTCGTCGACTTCTTGTAAGTAGTAGTCTTCGGTTAAGTACTGGCTGCGCACTTTAGGGTCGTCCCAGTCGGGGGTGTCGGAGTACCACGAACCCAGTTGGTCGTACATGGTGACTTCCACGTCGAGGGCGGCTAGCTCCGGCCCGAAGCGTTCGAAGACTTCGTGGGTGTCACCAGGGCCACCGTGTAAGCAGAGCATCTTAATTTTTCCACCGAGGTTACTGGTGTGGCTCCACAGGTGGTAGCCGTTACTGAGGGTTAAAATGCGGGTGACGTTTTTCATGGACAAACTTCCTTTCTATAGGCAGGCGCCCGCAATTAGCGCGCCATGGTTTGATAGCCTTATCTTACAACAACTTCCCCGCTTTGGACACGAAAGTCAGTCGCTGGTATGGTAAACTATCACTAACAACGGAAAGGCGGGGGTTACGGATGCTTAAAAAGGGGTGCTGGTCGGGCGGCTTGTTCGGCCTGCTGAGCGTCATCGCAATCATTATCGGCTTGGGGTGCGGGCAGCTCAACGCACGCGCGGACTACGACATCGACAATTACCGGGTAAAGGTCAACGTGCGCGAAGATGGCAGCGCGGAAGTCACCCAGTCGATGAGTTACGAATTCGATGACGATTATAGCGGGGTCTTTAACGTTCAGAGCCTGAAGGGAATTCGTGGCGCCAAGTTGCGCGACGTCTTTACCCAGGTCAATAACGGGGCGTTCAAACGGGCGCAACCGGCAACGAGTGGTCAGAATAACACGTACGAAGTTAGTCAAAATAAACAACGAATGCGGGTTAAAGTCTACCAGCAAGTTGAAGACGACGACGTTCTACAAGTCGGGTACGTCTACGACTTATACGGGTTAGTGACCAATTACGCGGATACGGCCGAATTGAACTGGCAGATTGTCGGTAACGGCTGGGACGAACCGCTCCACCACGTTAAGATCACCGTTCAGCTGCCGGCCAATCAAATTTCAAAGTTACAGGCCTGGACGCACGGACCGCTTGACGGCCAGACCAAAGTTGACCGTAAGCGGGGGTTGGTGACGATGACGGTTGACCGTAACCCGGCCAACCAGTTTATTGAAAGTCACCTGTTATTTCCAACCAGCGTAACGCCGGCTAACCAGCAGAAGAGTTCTAAGAAGCGTTTAGCCGCGGTCCGTAAACAGGAAGCTAAGCTAGCGGAACAGGCCAACCAGAAACGCCGCCAGTCGCGGCTGATTCGGGTCGGGGTCGTTAGCGTGGTGGCGGCCATTTGGCTGATTATCCTGGTGAGCTACGGTGTCTGGTTTGCCCGCCATGCTGCGCACCGCTACCCGCGGCCGGTACCGGTGAACCACTGGTTCGAAGTCCCTAACGTTTCACCAGCCGCTGCGCAGGCCATGCTAAGTAAGCAGGATCCCAATGCCAAGGCGTTGACCGGTGAAATCTTGCGGGGCGCCGCTGCCGGTGAGTATGAGATTACCACCATTCCGGGAAAACGCGGTAAGCAGCGGGTGCTGATCACGAAGCGTAAGCCGGTGACCAACGCCTTTTTAGCGGATTGTTTTACCTTCGTTGCGCCGGACGGTACGCTGGATATGGCGGACCTCAAGGCGTTTGGTAAACGCGATAAGTCCGGTAAGTTAGCGAAGGCCTTTACCAAGTGGCAAAAAACGGTCCGGCACGAGTTGGACGCCTACCGCGACCCAACTAATATCCGCTGGTTACAAGCTTGGGACGCGCTGACCGTTTTGACCCTGGTCGTGGGGGAAATCGGTAGTGCGCTCGCGCTACTGATCAGCGGTCGACTAGCGCTAACGATGGCTATGGTGGTTGGCGTTGTCGCTTTGATTTGTCTCATCATGACGCTGATTCAACACCGGAAAATCACCCGCTACGTACCGGCGGGCCTGGACATCGAAAACCAAGTTGGGGGCTTAAAGCGGATGATGAAGGACATTGGGCACTTCAATACCGCTGAAATCGGGAATTTAATTTTATGGGAACAGTTACTACCGTACGCGGCGGCCTTTGGACTCAGTAAAAAAGTGACCGACCAGTTGGCGATTGATTTTAGTGCCAGTGACCTGGCCGATAATTGGATCTTGTACTACCCGTTATTTTACTCGGATGTCAACTTCGACTTTTCGGACGTTATTACGTCGAGCTTCAACGGGTCGATCAGTGCGTCGAGTAATTCAAGTTCATCCGGGGGCTCCGGCGGCTTTTCCGGTGGCAGCTCGGGGGGCGTCGGCGGTGGTTCCGGTGGCGGTGCGTTTTAATATATAGTGCAATCAACGACTACTTCGATCATGGGGTAGTCGTTTTTGCTGTGTTTTTCCGGCGAATTAAGGTGTAAACTTAAGCATAATACCACCCGGGGGTTAATTTTATAACCGATTAACGTTTTCGCCCGTCCGAAGTTGTTCAGCGCGCGATAAACCGGTAAACTTAGGTGGTAAGGTTTTTACATAGAATGGATGATTAATGAATGACAATTAAACTGATTGCGGCCGACATGGACGGCACCTTCCTGGATGATCACGGGGAGTATGACCGGGGCCGGTTCGCCGAAATATATAAAGCATTACGAAAGCGCGGCATTCAATTCGTCATTGCCAGTGGCCACCAAGCCGTGGAACTGGCGCAGTTTTTCGCTGATTTCCCCGATATCTGGCTAATTGGTGGTAACGGCGCGGAGTTGATGAACCGGGATGCTGGTCTGAGCGCCGAAACGTTTAGTCACACCGCCACTGACCAGGTCTTAAAAGTACTGGCGGCTTACCCGGAATTACAAGTTGCCCTGTGTGGCACCCACACCGTGTCCGTGTTACAAACGGCTAACCCGGTCTTCGTCGCGCAGATGCGCAATTATTATTACCAGGTGGCCAGTGTGGCTGATTTTGACCAGGTCACTGATCCAGTCGTCAAGTTTGACCTGATCTGCGCGCCCGAACAGACGAACCAGCTGCTTTACGAGTTAAAGCCTAAGCTGGCCGAAATCGCCGTGCCGGTTTCCGGTGGTCAGGGTAGTATGGACCTGATTCAGCCGGGCATGCACAAGGGGCGGGCTTTAAAGCGGCTAGGGGCCCGTTTGCACATTAAACCCGAGGAAATGGTGGCGTTTGGCGACGGCACCAACGACCTCGAAATGTTGCACTACGTTAAAACCGGCGTTGCGATGCAAAACGCGCCGGCCAACGTCAAGGCTAACGCTACCGCGGTCACCGGCACGAACCTAGACAGCGGCGTGTTGCACTATATTGAACAACATATTTTGAAACCATAACGTTGTTTTCAGAAAATGACTAACTGTTTTGATTGCAATCTAGATTGTTCGCATGCTATCATCAGGATATATGATTAACGATGCAGGAGGCTGGGAGGATGATTCCCGACCTCTTTTCTGTATGATTGGTCGATAATAAAAAAGTAGAGGTATTTAAATGCTCACCGTAAATAATGTTAGTATGCAGTTTTCAACGCGCAAACTTTATGATGATGTTAACTTAAAATTTATACCGGGAAATTGTTACGGCGTAATCGGGGCCAACGGGGCTGGTAAGTCAACCTTCTTAAAGATTTTGGAAGGCAAGCTCCAACCGACGACCGGGACGGTTTCCATGGGTCCTAACGAACGGATGTCCAGCTTGAACCAAAACCACTTTGCCTTTGAAGATGAAGAAGTGTTATCGACCGTCATTCAGGGGCACCGTAAACTTTACGAGATCATGGTTGAAAAGGACGCGTTGTACGCCAAACCAGATTTTAATGACGAAGACGGGATTCGTGCCGCCGAACTCGAGGGCGAATTTGCCGAAATGGATGGTTGGAACGCCGAAGCTGAAGCGGACCAACTGTTGCAAGACTTAGGCATCGACGAACCAATGCAACACTTGAAGATGAGTGAACTGACCGAACCCCAAAAGGTGAAGGTCTTATTAGGGCAAGCGCTATTCGGTAACCCCGACGTCTTACTCCTAGACGAACCGACTAACGGGCTGGACGTTCAGTCAATCAGCTGGTTGGAAGACTTCCTAGCGGGCTACCAAAATACGGTCATCGTGGTTTCCCATGACCGCCACTTTTTGAACCAGGTTTGTACCCACATGTGTGATGTGGACTTTGGCAAGATTACGCTCTTCGTTGGGAACTACGATTTCTGGATGGAATCCAGTCAATTAGCGGCGAAGTTGCAAGCCAACGCGAACGCTAAGAAGGCGGATCAAATCAAGGAATTAAAGGAATTTATCGCCCGCTTTAGCGCCAACGCGTCGAAGTCGAAGCAGGCCACGTCGCGGAAGAAACAATTGGAAAAAATCACGTTGGACGACATTAAGCCGTCCTCACGGAAGTACCCGTTCATCAAGTTTACGCCCGACCGTGAACTCGGCAACGACTTACTGCGGGTCGAAAACGTGTCGAAGACCATCGAAGGCGTCAAAATTTTGGATAACATTAGTTTCACGCTGCGCCCGACCGAAAAGACGGCGTTGATCAGCCGGAACGACTTGGCCACGACGACGCTGATGCAAATTATCGCGGGCGACCTGGAACCGGATACCGGTGAAGTCGTTTGGGGGCAAACCACCTCACGGACTTATTTACCTAAGGATATCGACGAACAGTTCGCCGGGAGCGACTTACCGATTATTGATTGGTTACGGCAGTTCGCTTCCAAAGAGGAAAGTGACAACACCTTCTTGCGTGGTTTCCTTGGTAAGATGCTGTTTTCTGGAACCGACGTCGAACGGCCGGTCAACGTGTTGTCCGGGGGCGAAAAGGTTCGCGGCATGTTGTCCAAGATGATGTTGAGTCGGGCCAACGTCTTGTTACTAGACGACCCGACCAACCACTTGGACTTGGAATCGATCACGGCGTTGAACGACAGTTTGATTGCGTTTAACTCCGCCATTATCTTTACGTCCCACGACCACGAGTTCATTCAAACGATTGCTAACCACATCGTTGAAGTGAGTGCCAAGGGCGTTGTCGACCGGGGTGATACGACTTACGACGAATACCTGGCCCACGAGGCAACCCAGGGACGCGTTGAAGACCTTTATTAATTAGTTCCCATTAAATCTCCTCGTCTGGTATGATTAGAAGCATACCAGACGGGGGGATTTTTTGATGGCGAATTACAGACAAACGTTACGGTATTGGTACGTCGGCCAGCTAGCCGTTTTGAACATTGCGTTATTTTTACGCTTATTCGTGATGGGCGGCGCGGCTTTTTCCGCCGGTGGGTTTATGCTGATTATTTGGACGTTGACCGCACTGTTACCGGCGTTTGAAGATGAGCAAACGGCTTGGCGGCGCTCCCGCCGGGTCAACGACTACCTTCAGACCACCATTCTTTTTACGGGCCTGCCGCTGTTGGTTGGTAACTTTATTGACTTGTTGATCCGGTTGGGGTTGGATCGGCGGGGGCTGATTGCCGTGGCGATGACCTACTTGATCGTTGCCGGGGTGCCGGTGGCGACGGTCGTGACCGCTAAAATCAAGTCGTTGACCGGGCGGGTACTGATTCTAATCGTTCCGATATTTAGTGGCGTGGTGGGTGCCCAGACGACCTTACTGGTTTTTCCGGGCTTGCGGGCCCCAGCCGGGTTTACAGTGGTTAGCGACAGCGGGATTCTCGGGGTACTCGGGATTGTCGTGACGCTGACGAGTTTGTTGGCGTGCTGGCAGGTCAAGGCCCCGCACTGGCGCCTTAACGCCGCCGCGAACCATGGCATAACGTTGTTACTGGTCTTACTGGCGGTCGCCTTTAGCCTGTGGAACGCCTTTAGTGACGGCGACAGTTGGGCCACGACGCTGACTCGCTGGAACTTTCATTTAGAAGCGCCAACCTGGGCCATGTTTTTGAACGGGCTAGAACCGGGGATTGCCGAAGAATGGTTATACCGTTACGCCGTTTTGGCGCTGATGCTGACGATGGTTCGGCGCTCACGAGCGCGGCTCGACTGGGCAGTTTGGAGTAACGGGTTAATTTTTGGTGCTTGGCACGTTACGAACGTTTTGGCCGGTCAGTCCTGGGCGGCAACCAGCGAACAAATGGCGTTTGCGGCCGCCCTCGGCTGGTTTTATGCCGGGCTCTATCTTTACTCCGGCAGTATCGTTTTGCCGATGGGGTTGCACGCGTTCCTCGATATATTGAGTATGATGGCTTCCGGATCGCAGACCATGGCGGTTCCGGACGCCTTTGAATGGCAAACGCTGTTAGTGACGGTTGTTTTATTTGCCGTTGTGACCGCCTATTTACTGACGGGTTCGCGGCGGCGGGTCGTTCAGCGGCGGTGTCGGCAAATCGTTGAGGATGGGAACTAATTAAGTAAATTAACCTAAAACGTTCGGCATTATTATCATGGAACCTTAATGATTCATCGACAACTCAATTGTACACAAAACGTTGTCATCATCAGCTTTGTACCCCGTCTTTTACTGGTCTATACCTTTTGTAACATTTTTGTAATCTTCGTGTTATCTAAACGCAACGCCGGCTGGTTATACTAGCGTCAGATATGGAAGTTTATCAGGACTTACATACGCTTCGCTAGATTAGTTCATAGTTGGGAGCCAGATCGGTGAACTTTTTAGGCCGTCCGCTTGGTTAGCGGGTGGGGAAAGTTGCTCAGTTGGGTGAACTGATAATTTAGTGAGCACGTTAAACCTCTCGGGATGGGCTGGGTCCATGACGAGGCACATAACTTGGTAAGCGTAAAGCTTGCGAGCCGATCGAGTGGCGGGTACGTTGGTGCCCGTCTTTTTTGTTGACTTTTGTAAACGTTATCACAAACGTGTTATACTTTTGGTATTCAATCAGTGGTTGGGTGACGCGGCAATGCACGATTGTGCGGCGAGCCGCCGAATAAAAAAGTTCGAATTAGTTGCGACTGTTGAGGGTTGCGGGGGCACCGGTCGGAACCCGATTTGGCATGAACGGGTTAGTCGCGGTCGGTGGTAAAGTCGAGTCCCGTGAACAATGGGATTATGCCGTAATCGCTTGCCTACAATCGATTGTGGCGGTTAGCGACTATTCACGTATACTAGAGTCATTCAACCAACCACAAGCAGTGGGGATTGGTCACTGCGTTTAAGCTAAATGTAGTGTATTTTTACTGGAAATGGGGTATCGGCATGTCAACACTAGTCATTAAGGATTTGAAGGTCAGCGTGACCGAAAATGAACGGGAACGGTTAATCTTAAAGGGGGTCAATCTCACCCTCAATACCGGTGAGACCCACGCCATTATGGGACCAAACGGGACCGGGAAGTCGACCTTGTCGGAAACCATCATGGGTAACCCGGCGTATCACGTGGTCGGTGGCTCGGTTACGTTAGACGGTGAAGATTTGTTGAGCCAGACGGTCGACCAACGGGCCCGCGCCGGGTTGTTTTTAGCGATGCAGTACCCGGCTGAAATTAAAGGGGTGACCAACGTTGAGTTCTTACGGGCCGCAATCAATGCCCGCCGGCCAAAGGATGATCCAATCAGTGTGACCGACTTTTTGACGGATTTGGATCACAACCTCGGTTTACTTAACATGAGTTCGGAAATGGCCGAACGGTACTTAAACGAGGGCTTCTCCGGCGGTGAAAAGAAACGCAACGAAATTTTACAACTATTAATGATCAAACCGCGGTTTGCGATTTTAGACGAAATTGATTCGGGGCTCGATATCGACGCCCTCCAAGTCGTGGCTAAGGGGGTCAATGCGTTGAAGGGACCGGATTTTGGGACTTTAATGATTACCCACTATCAGCGGTTACTGAACTACATCATCCCCGACTACGTGCACGTGATGATGGACGGGCGCATCGTGAAGACCGGCGACGCTGAATTGGCGAATACCTTGGAAGCAGAAGGGTACGCCGGCCTGCGGGATGACCTGGGGTTAGACGTCCCGTTGACCGATGACGAGGAAGAATAGGGGGCGAGCGGATGCAAACAGCACAAATGTTGGCTAACGTTCAAGAATATAGCCAAACTTTAGCGGAACCGGCGTGGTTGATGAAACGTCGGAGTCAGGCGGTTGCCGACTACGCACGCTTAGCCTTACCAACGTTTGAAAAAATTGATTATCACGACTGGCCCTTATTGGACGTTGACGCGCCCACGGGTGACGTTGAGCCCGGGCTGACCGAAGAAGTCAGCGCGCGCGGGGCGCAAACCGACTTCTTTACGGTGGGCGATACCGTTGTCCGGGCCGCTTTACCGGCGGCTGTCCGCGAACAGGGCGTGATTCTGTGTGACTTACGAACCGCAATTCGCAAGCACGCCGAGCTGGTTAAAGCCAACCTATTTCAACACGCACTGAAGGCCGATACTGATAAGCTGACGGCGTTAAACGCCGCGTTGATGACCAACGGCTTTTTCCTGTACGTACCGGCTAACGTCGTCATTAAGGAACCGTTGGAAATTATGCAACTGGTTGATCAGCGCCGACCGCAAAGTTTTGTGCAACATAACTTAGTCGTGACGGCAGAAAACAGCCAAGTTGACCTGGTGCAACGCCTCGGTAGTGTCGGTACCAGCGATGCTAGCGTCCACATGATCGTGGAAGTGGTTGCTGGTGCGGGGAGTCACGTTAACTTTGCCGGCATCGACGACTTAGCGGCCAGTGCAACGGCCTACCTAAACCGGCGCGGAACGCTGCGGCCAGACGCCCACCTCAACTGGGAGTTAGCCGAAATGAACGCGGGTCGGGTGGTTGCCGATTTCGATACCGAACTACGCGGCCGCGGCTCGGAAGCCAACGTCAAAACGATTGCGGTGGCTAACCAGCAACAGACGCAGGGCATCGATACCCGGGTAACCAACTACGGACCGAATTCGGTGGCCAACATCGTGCAACGGGGCGTGATTTTGGACGACGCCACCCTGATTTTTAACGGTATCGGCCACATCGTTCACGGGGCGCACGGTTCCAAAGCCGATCAGGAAAACCGGTTATTGATGTTGTCTTCCAAGGCCCGCGGTGACGCTAACCCAATTTTATTAATCGATGAAAACGACGTCGAAGCCGGCCACGCTGCCAGTGTCGGCCGCGTCGACGAACAACAAATGTACTACTTACTTAGTCGCGGGATTCCGAAACCAATCGCCCAACGGTTGGTGATTCGCGGGTTCCTCGCGGGCGTCGTGACCGAACTGCGCTCACAGCGGTTACGCAAGCGACTGATGGCGTTGATAGAGAGGCGGTTAGCCGATGAAGAAGCTTAATTATCGCGCCGACTTTCCAATTTTAACGACGCAAATTAATGGTGAACCGTTAACGTACCTGGATAACGCGGCGACCAGTCAAAAGCCACAAGCGGTCATCGACGCGTTGACGCACTATTACACGACCGATAACGCCAACGTTCACCGCGGCGTGTATACGCTGGCGGCCAAGGCGACTGACCAGTACGAAGCGGTTCGGGACCAAGTGGCAGCCTTTTTGCACGCGGCGCGGCGCGAAGAGGTCTTCTTTACCCGTTCGGCGACCGATAGTCTGAATTGGGTTGCGCAAACTTACGGCGATCAGTTTGTGACGGCCGGCGATGAAATCGTGGTGACCGTCATGGAACACCACAGTAACCTAGTGCCGTGGCAACAATTAGCACAGCGTAAGCACGCCACTTTGAAGTACATCGGCTTAACGGCGGATGGGCAGCTGGACCTAGCGGATGCTCGCCGCCAAATTACCGCTAAAACCAAGCTAGTGGCGGTAGCCCACGCTTCTAACGTCCTCGGGGTGACCAACCCGGTCGCAACCATTGCCAAGTTGGCTCACGCTCAGGGTGCGGTGGTCGTCGTGGACGGTGCGCAGGCGGTAGCCCACGTACCGGTCGACGTTCAGACGTTAGACGCTGATTTTTACGCTTTTTCTGGCCATAAGGTGTACGGTCCGACCGGGATTGGTGTCCTGTACGGAAAGTATGCGTTACTAGAACAACTCACACCGGCTCAGTTCGGTGGCGAAATGATTAGTGACGTGGACTGGCAAACGACCGAGTTTGCGGCGATTCCGGCGCGCTTTGAAGCCGGAACGCCGAACATTGCTGGCGTGATTGGTCTAGGCGCGGCGTTGACCTACCTACAAGGCGTTGGCTTTGATGCTGTTCAGGAACTTGAACAACCGCTGACTGACCAACTTTTAACGGGGTTAAGTCAAATTGACGGGGTGACGGTTTATGGGCCCCGTGCGCTGGCCGACCACGGTCCGGTGGTGGCGTTTAACTTAGCCCATTTACACCCGCACGACGTGGCAACCGGCCTGGACATGGCCGGGGTGGAAGTCCGGGCTGGGCACCACTGCGCGCAACCGCTGATGCGTTACTTAAAGGTGACCGCAACGGTCCGCGCCAGTGTCGGCTTTTATAATAATTCCACGGACGTTGAGCGCTTCTTGACGGCGCTTCAAGCGGTAAAGGAGTTCTTTCACGTATGAGTATTTTGAATTTAAAAGCACTTTACCAGACGGTTATTTTGGAAAACGCCCAGGCACTGCACCATTGCGAGACGCTAACCGGGGTGCCCAGCGTGACGCTGCATAATCCGAGTTGTGGCGATACGATCAATGTTCAACTAGTGATTAAGGATCAAACAATCGAGCAAGCGGCCTTTACCGGTGACGGCTGTACGATTTCGCAGGCGTCGGCTAGTATCATGACGGACGTCCTGCAAGGTCAGCCGGTCAGCGCAGCCCGGCAGCGCATTGCCAATTTCTCCAAGCTGATCACCGGGACGCAATTATCCCCGGCCGCTCAGCACGCGTTGGGGGACGCCGCCGTCTTAGCCACGGTGGCCGAATTTCCGACCCGGATCAAGTGTGCGACCTTGGCGTGGCACGCGGCGGATCAATTATTAACGATGGGGGATGCAACTAATGGCAGAACCAACTAAAGCCCGTGAAGTGGTTGCGGGTACCGATAATTATGAATATGGCTTTCACGACGACGTCACGCCGGTTTATTCGACCGGTGAGGGGTTGACCGAAGCGGTCGTTCGCCAGATTTCGGCGGAGAAACACGAACCGCAGTGGATGCTGGATTACCGGCTGAAAGCCTACCACACCTACTTACAACTACCGGAACCAAAAGTCGGGCCGGATTTGAGCGGCCTTGACTTGGTTCACATGAAGTATTTCCAGAAGGCGACCGATAAGAAGTACCGTGACTGGAACGATGTCCCGGATAAAATTAAGCAGACCTTCGACCGGTTAGGCGTCCCCCAAGCGGAACGCAAGTACTTGGCGGGGTCGAGTGCCCAGTACGAATCGGAAGTCGTCTATCACCGCATGCAGGCGACCTTTGAAAAGACCGGGATTATTTTCACCGATACCGATACGGCGCTGCAAAAGTACCCGGAACTGTTCAAAAAGTGGTTCGGAAAACTAGTTCCGGCCAACACCAATAAGTACGCGGCCTTGAACTGTGCCGTGTGGTCCGGGGGCACGTTCATCTACGTCCCTAAGGGCGTTAAGTTAGATACGCCGATTCAGTCGTACTTCCGGATCAACGCGGAAAATACCGGCCAGTTTGAACGGACGCTGATCATCGTTGGTGAGGGTGCCAGCGTGAACTACGTAGAAGGGTGTACGGCCCCGAATTACGACTCCGACAGCCTGCACGCGGCGGTCGTAGAAGTTAACGTGTTGGCCAACGCGACCTGTCGCTACACGACGATTCAAAACTGGTCGAATAACGTGTATAGCTTGGAAACTAAACGGGCGCAAGCCATGGCCAACGCGACGATGGAATGGGTCGACGGTAACCTTGGTTCTAAGATCACGATGAAGTACCCGTCCGTTTACTTAAATGGTGAGGGCGCTCACGGTACGATGCTGTCAATCGCGGTTGCCGGCCAAAACGTTGACCAGGATACCGGTGCACGGATGATCCATAATGCTAAAAACACGACTTCGTCGATCGTGTCCAAGTCGATTGCCAAGGACGGCGGGGCGGTCGACTACCGCGGGACCGTCCGTTTTGGGCGCCATTCCGACGGCTCGTTTGCCCACGTGGAATGCGATACGATTATCATGGACGACTTGTCGACCAGTGATACGATTCCGTATAATGAAATTTTGAACGGTAACGTGTCAATGGAGCACGAAGCGAAGGTTTCGAAAGTTTCAGAAGCCCAACTCTACTACTTAATGAGCCGCGGTATTTCTGAACAAAAAGCGACCGAAATGATCATCATGGGCTTCGTCGAGCCGTTTACCAAACAGTTACCGATGGAGTACGCGGTTGAACTCAACCGCCTAATTAGTTTTGAAATGGAAGGCTCGATTGGTTAAGTATTGAGCCAGTAATCAAAGGCCCTTATCCGGTTTTGGATAAGGGCCTTTTACTAGCAAGCAAACAAAATAATTTACAACCCGCTCAGTAAAGTTATAATGTAAAAATTGCGACTTTGATGAGAGAGGATTGATTGCATGCAATTTGAGACGGACCGCTTGGTGATCCGGCCACTAACGAGAGCCGACGCCGCACCGTTACGGGCGATGATTTTTGATACGCGGGTGGTGGCTTACTTACGTTACCAAACGGTGAAGACCAGTGCCGACTTTGAACGGATTTTCCAAGAGCATTTTTTGGCGGACCGGACGACGACCTTTGGGCTGGAACGGAAGCGCGACCACCAGTTGATCGGCTTTTTTGAGTTTCACGTCACCGGCACGACCGCCGCGTTGACTTACGCTTTGAGCCCAGCCGCCTGGGGAGCGGGCTACGTGGCTGAAGCTGGCCGCCGGTTAATGACTTATGGCTTTGAACAGTTAGGCTTGACCCGCATCGAGGCGCACTTTGCCAGCGTGAACCCGCGCTCGGGACGGGTGATGGCTAAGATGGGCATGCACGATGAAGGTGAATTAAAGACGGTCACGATTACGTCCGGTGAACGGGTTCACGTGATGATGTACGCGCTCAGCCGCGCGGACTGGCAACGGGCCAGTGCGTAAGCAAAGGTAGTGGTTAGGAAGACGAGATTAGGGCGACTTACCACACCACACGTCAGCGTACCCGTTATTTGACAGCCATTTTTATACGAACGACTACTGTGATCTTACCCTGTTTAGGATAAGGTCTTTTTAGTATTGACTGATAATCATTGTTGTTCGTACCAACGGGTGGCTGGTTTTGTTGTCCACCATTTTTCCGACACAACATTGTAAACTTTCTGAAAAGGTCATAGTCTTGTTCTGAAAATTAGTGTAGGCTAAAAGGGTGTGATTATTTTAGTATCAGCTTTACATATTTGGAGGAATTTTAGGTGTCGAAAAAAGTAACGATGGTCGTCACGATCGCGTTGTTATTATCCAACGCGATGAACGGCCTGGATAGTACCATTATTAGTACGGCGTTGCCGGCGATTATCAGTGACTTGCACGGGCTGCAACTGATGGGCTGGATCGTCGCGGTCTTCTTGCTTGGCGGGGCGGTAACGACGCCACTGTGGAGTAAGTTGGGTGAGCGAATCGGCAATAAGAAAGCCTATCAGATTTCAACGCTGATTTTCGTGATTGGTGCGCTGCTGGAGGGGCTCGCGCCGAACATTATCTTCCTGATTGCCGCCCGGACGGTGATGGGAATCGGTAGTGGTGGCATGACCGCCATTCCGTACATTATTTACGCCGAAATTTACCGCGACCCGGTTAAGCGTGGCAAGGTCTTTGGCTACGTCACTGCCAGTTTCAGTACCGCGGCGATCATTGGCCCGCTAGTCGGCGGTTTCATTGTAGATAATTTTGGTTGGCACTGGGTCTTTTACATCAACGTGCCGATCGGGCTCGCATCAATTATCATTATTCAGTGGTTATACAAAGCACCAGCGGTCAAGCCAGCTACGGAAAAGGTCGACTACTGGGGCGCGCTATTGTTAAGCGCCGGCTTGGTCAGTTTGTTAGTCGGCATCGAAATGATCGGCAAGCTGACCCCCATTGCCATTGGCATCATTTTATTAGTGGCAGTTGGTCTACTTACCGGCCTAGTCGTGGTGGAACGGCGGGCCAGTGACCCAATCATTCCGTTACGGTTATTTAAAAACCGTTACTTGGTCGCGGCCTTCGGAATGTTCTTCCTAATTTACGGTTTCTTCGTCGGCTTTAACGTCTACGTCCCAATGTGGGCCCAGGGGTTACTGGGAACGACCGCCGTGATTGGGGGTGTCACCCAAATTCCGGGGTCAATCACGAACTTTTTGGGTGCCCAGTGGAGTGGCAATATGGAACGCCGCTGGTCGACACGGACGGTGGTCATGATTGGCTTTATCGGTATGTTACTCGCGTGTGGCTTACTGGCAGTCGCCGGTCAACAAACGAACTACTGGTTACTATTAGTGGCTAGTGCGTTACAGGGTTGTGGCATCGGCATCTGTTTTACCGTGTTGCAGGTCAGCGTGCAACAACAGGCGCGTCACCGCGACGTGCCGATTGCGACCTCCTTTAGCTTGTTGGTGCGGATGCTGGGTCAGACCTTCATGGCGTCGGTTTACAGTATCGTCTTGAACCACGCGTTGACGACCGGGGTTGCCAAGTCGGGTGGTCACATTACGATGAATATGATGAACGAGTTAAGCGATGCAACCAGTGCGGGGCACTTGCCAGCTAAATTATTGCCCGCCATGCGGCACATCCTACACTCGGGTTTACACCACATTATGGGAGTGGCGTTCCTACTGCTGCTCGTGGGGATTGCCATCAATATCTGGGCGTTTCGGGCGCCGCGACGACGGACTAAGCAATCCAATTTAAAAACGACGGCGACGCACCCAAGTTAATCTCTGAAAGTTAACAAAACATTTGTTCCCCTAGCCAAAGTACGTTATCATTAAGGTATCCTTTAAAAAGATGGGGCGGAAAGAAAGTATGTTTAAATGGACACGACGGGTGGCAGTCGCCGTCGTTATTAGTTTAGGACTGGGGCTTGCGGGCTGTAGCACGACGACCAGTACGACCAACAGTGAGTCAGCGCGGCAGGAGAGTTCGCCGGCGACTTCCGGAACAAAGACGAGTGGCAATAGCCAACAAACTTACCAGCAACTTGCAAAAATGACGTATAAATCGGGCGGGGCGGCCGCCATTAAGGTCAACAGCGGCAAAAGCACGTTGGCGGCCAGTCAGTGGAAAAAGTCGAAGGTTGACTACGGGAACCTGGACCGGTTGAACCGGACGACCACCGACACGGCCTACTTAAGTAAGGCTAATTTGGGTCGGTCCGCGGGGCGCGCCGCGCAAAATTGGCAACCGACCGGCTGGCATAACCAACCGATCAAGGTCAACGGTAAGCGGGTCTACCCGCAAAACCGCGGGCATTTGTTAGCCTACACGCTGACCTTTAACCTGACTCAGGACGGTCAGTACCGGCAGGGCGAAGATGGGAGTTTGGATAATCCAAAAAACCTGGCCACCCAGACGGCCTATTCTAACCAACAGACAATGCAAATTTATGAAGACCAAGTTCGAACGGCGTTGGAGCAAGGGAAAAAGGTCATCTATAAGGTGACGACCGTTTTCCGGGGCGACGAATTAATGCCGCGCGGTTACTGGTCACAGGCGCTTTCAACGGACGGCAGTGTGAACTTCAACGTTTATATTTGGAACGTTGAGCCGGGAGTGAGCTTCGATTATGCAACCGGTCGTGGCAAGGCTGACAGTAACATGCAAGTTGCCGGTGCCGACCGCGTCAACAGTAGTGCGAACACGAGTAGCTCGCGGCGTTATTCAAAGAAGCCAACGACAACTAAGCAAGTGGAACGCGAACTGTACCGTTACGGTTATAAGTACGTTAAGAAGCATTTAAATTAACGAAAAGCAGTACAATTCATGAAAATTGTCCTATTCCGCGACAGTGGTGACCAGGACGACTAGCAAAATTATGCGCAGTGGTTATACTAAGAACCATAAGCGTTACTTAACCGCCGTTAATTGCTATTTTTCTCTCAATATCATTAACAAGTAACGTTTGACCTGAACGATCAGGTTCCTTCCCAAGTACCTGTGAATTTTCCATAGTACGTTGCGGACTCCCAACCGCGGCGTGGCAACAATCGTTATTGATTGTTAGTACTAATTACCCTTTGACGTCCAACTGCGTGGTTGGGCGTTTTTTTTAGCGTACGTTTTGGCTACCAGTATTTGGAGATATACAGGGGCTGCGACTAATGTCACAGTCATTTTTAGTGTGGCCATCCCGTTAGCACGACTTTACCAACCATGGTGCCGGCTTCTACCTGGGCGTGCGCACGGCGCATATTCGTCGCGTTGATTGGTTGGTAGGTTATTTTATTGATTGGCATGAGGGCGCCTAGTTCGTACAGTTCGGCAAGGCGGTTTAAAATTTGGTGTTGCGAGCTCATCTGGGCGCTGTGGTAGTAGGATTTACTGTACATCCATTCCCAGGCGAAGGTGACCCGTTTTTTCGTTAGTTTTTGTAAATCAATCAGTCGGCGATTTTCGGTAGTGGCGACCACGGCGCCGTTCGGTTTGATCAATTCCGCGATTTCGTTCCAATGGGCGTCTAAATTATTGAGGTTTAAAATTGCGTCGACGTATTTACGGGTCCGCCGAACTTGCGGGACCAAGTCTTGGTGGTGGTCGATAATTTCATCCGCGCCGAGTTGGCGAACCCAGCCAACCGAGTCTGGACGGGAGGCCGTGGCGATGACGGTTAGTCCGGCACGCTTTGCAAGTTGAATGGCCATCGAGCCGACCCCACCAGCGCCATTAATAATTAGTAGTGTTTGGCCGTGATTATCGTGCCGGTCCAACCGAAGTTGCTCAAAGAGTGATTCATACGCCGTTAGCCCTACGAGCGGCACCGCGGCGGCTTGGGCGGTGGTCAGGTTAGTCGGTGCCCGGCCAACTAGTCGTTCGTCGACAAGTTGGTGCTGGGCATTGCTACCAGAGCGGGTAAAGTCGCCAGCGTACCAGACCCGATCGCCAGGTTGGAAAAGGGTGACATCCGCGCCGGTCGCCCGGACGGTTCCGCACGCGTCCCAACCGATAATTTTAGGATGGGCACGGCGGGTGGCCCGGCCGGCTCTTCTAACGAAGACGTCGACTGGATTAACGGCAACGCCGGCAACTTCGACAAGCAGGTCGTGACCGCTAACGACCGGATCCGCTACCGAAAGGTCTTGAAAACTATTGGGGTTACTAATAGGTAAGTGTTGATAAAAACCGACTGCTTTAATTGATTTTGGCATTGTGATGAGCCTCCCTTTGCACCTAACGATACCCCGTTCACGTAAAAAGTTAAGACGTGTCTTTAAGTGCACTAGGTGACAAGTGGTGCACCTTCTTCACAAGTCCGGATGAAGGTGCTAAATTTAAGGCATGGTTAGGCAAAACAGCAATGGGGGGATGGGTAATGGTGAGGAAACATTACGATTGTGCACCGGGATGTCCAATTCAAAATACGTTACAGTTTATTGCGGGAAAGTGGAAAACGGTGATTTTATACCATTTATTCAACGCGGGCGTGTTGCGCTTTTCTGAGTTACAACGAAAATTACCTTACGTGACGAAGCGAATGCTGGCACGGCAGTTAGCCGAATTAGAAGCGGACGGTATTATTCAGAAAACCGTTTACGCGACCGTCCCGGTGAAAACCGAGTACGCCGTTTCGGCCTTTGGTGCAACCTTTCGCCCAGTGATTCAGGCGATGGCGGACTGGGGTACCGACTATTTAGAGGCGGATGGCAAGGCCATTGGTGAGTAGCAAGGGCAAAGGAACCCACGTTTTGGTGATTACCGTCCGAGTACGTTAAATAAGTCGTGACGTCTTTGTCACGACTTATTTTGAAAATACTTTAAAATAACAGCAGCAGACTGACCGCAACCAGCGTCAGGACGTCGATTGCTAAGTAGGGACGCGTGATTTGGCGGGCGTAGACGCGGTAGGCATCGATCAAGGTTATTAAAAAAATTAGACCAATTAAGGCAATGCCCAAATAATGTAAGCTGTTAGCGTCATTGCCGAGGGCGCTTGGCAGGAGCAATAACTGAACGAGTAACCAGCATCCCGTTACGAGTCCCAAGTGTTCGAGGATGGTTGGTTGAGGAAAAGGTTTCATAGCTAACACCCGCTTTCTTAGTGGTTAGTGTAATCGTTACCAATTTTAAAAAGAAGACCAATTTTTTGAAATTGTCGCGAAAATCGACAAACTTAATTGAGGTGTTGCAAAGCGGGATAAAAAGGGTTAGTATTGATTCATTCAAATATTGGAATATAAGAATATAGGGAGGCCGTTTAACATGGTTAGCAGTGAAGAAGCGCTCCAAGAATTCCGCGAAACGATTCCGATTTTCGAAGTCTTAGCGGATGAACGCCGGCAACAGATTATGATCGAGTTAACGAAACATGCGCACGGCCTGACCGTGGGTGAGTTGACCAAGCGGATGCACATTTCGCAACCGGCGGTGTCGCACCAGTTAAAGACGTTGAAGGATCACCATTTTGTTTCGGTGGAACACAAGGGTACCCGTAACTTTTATCACGTGACTTTCGATGCGCCGTTAACCAAGGTGGAACACTTGATTCATACGTTGAAAGCCGATTTGGAACTCAAACCGTACTTACATTAATCGCGCTACCAAAAATCGTTGCACGGGGATGCAGCGTGTTTTTACGGGAACTATATTCTTCTATTCGAATATAAGAATGTAAAAAGGGGTGATTATAATTTCAATGCGTACGGAGCTAGATTTACAGCGAGCGCTGTACCAATTGTTAGAGCAACGGTCAATTTCGCAGATAACGGTTGAGCAGATTTGTTCGCAGGCTTTGATTCACCGGAGTAGCTTTTACCGCTATTACACGGACAAGTTCGACTTGCTCGATCAAATGGTGATTCACGCGCTGGAAGAGTTACTGGCGGCTGAGCGTAAAAACGCCGCGGGCTCGACCATTATGGCGCAGTTTATTGGGACGCATACCCAAATACTACGCCACCTGTTAGTGACGAATTCGGACGCCGACAATAGTCGCTCACAGCAAGTCATCAATAATTGCTTTGTGACACTGGCACAGACGGAAGCCAGCGACCGCGTCCTAGAAACGATTCGCGACTCGCAGCACCCGGACCTCACCGCCTACTTGGTGAGTGGGGTGGTGATGAGTATCGTGCAGTGGCTCAACAATAGTGGTCGTGATGGGGAAGCCGAAAGCACCCAGGCTACGATCCGGGCAACACTGGCAACGGTGTTCTCGCTCGAACAACATTCGGTTTAAAGTTTTTTGAAGGAAGGTTTCAGGTCAGTGAAAATGATTCGCGACGAATGGAAAGCTATTCGTCATAGTAAAATTTTATGGATTTCAGTTGCAGTTATGGTTTTGATCCCATTTCTCTACAGCGTCTTCTTTCTGACGTCGGTGTGGGATCCTTATGGGGAAACGAAGCACTTGCCAGTGGCCGTTGTTAACAATGATAAGCCAGTTAACTATCAAGGCAAACGCTTCGCGGTTGGTGAACAGATGGTGACCAACATTAAAAAGAACAAGCAGCTTGGCTGGCACTTCGTCTCCGCGGAGAAGGCTAAGCAGGGGATGCAGAATCGTAAGTACTACATGGTCGTCACGATTCCAAGTAATTTTTCGAAACACGCCACGACGGTCACTAGTGAGCATCCCCAGAAGATGAAGTTGCACTACTCAACGAACGCCTCCCTGAACTACATTGGGAAAGTTATTAGTGATACCGGGGCAACCGAATTAAACGCTAACGTCCGCTCCGAAGTTACGAAAGCCTACGCCTTAGCGATGTTCAAGCAGGTTAAAACGGCCGGTGACGGTTACCAGAAAGCCGCTGACGGGGCCACCAAGTTAAAAGACGGTGGCGTCGTACTGCAAGACGGCTTAACGACCTACACGACCGGGGTCCACACGTTGAAAAACGGGACGACGGAGCTGAATACTAAAGTTAAGCAACTGCCTGCTGGTATTGCGAAGTTAGCTAACGGTGGTAGTGCGTTGAAGACCGGGCTGGACACCTTAAACGGGAGTACCGGTCAACTCGCCAGTGGCGTTGGCCAATTAGCCAGCGGTGCTAACCAGTTGAATAGTAAGAGTGGCGCCTTGGCGAGTGGCGTTGGCCAGCTTGCCAGTGGTGCCAACCAGTTGAATAGCAAGAGTGGCGCCTTGGCGAGCGGCGTCAGCCAGTTGACCAGTGGTTCCAGTCAAGTGACAGCGGGTCTGGGTCAATTGAACGGTAAGACCGGTACGCTAGCGAACGGGGTCGTCCAATTGGCTGATGGTTCCCAAGCGCTAAAGGTGGGAATCGTGAATTACACGGACGGTGTTTACACCGTTTCGGCCGGTTTAAAGAAGTTGAATAGTAAGACCGGTGAATTAGCGAGTGGCGTCGAACAGTTGTCGAGCGGCTCCACGACCCTTGCACAAGGGGTGACCGCTTATACCAACGGCGTTAAGTCTGCCGATGAAGGGGTCACGAAGCTTAGTGGTGGCATTCAACAAACTGCGGACGGTGCTAAGGCACTGAACGCCGGGGTTACTGAACTTCAAACGAAGACGGCCGCCTTGCCAAAATCCGTGACTGACGCAAGCAATGGCGCAACTAAAATTAACGATTCCGTTGCGACTTTAAAAGCGGGCAGTACGCAAGTGTCCCAAGGCTTGGCCGACATGGTCACTGAGGGTACGAGTGAAGAAAACGTTCAAAAGATTAAACAGTTACAAACGGGGATGGCTAGCATGGAAACGGCGCTCAAAGCCGTTGATAAAATGATGGCCAGTGCCCAAAGTGGTGCGAGTGCTGATCAAGTCAATACCATGATGAGTGCGGTTCAAAAGGACGTGACCACGTTGACGGCCACGACCAGCACCAGCGATTTGACGAGTCAGATCAATGCGAAAATTGAAGGCCTGCAAAAATCACAAAACTTAACCGATGCGCAAGTTAAGGCGTTGGAAGCAAGCTTAGCCACGGTCGGTCAAAGTGGTGATAGTCAGGCTAAAACAGCGGCTGCACAGGATCTAAAAGCAACGATGACCAAGATGCAGACGATGATGAAGACCAATGCGACTGCGACGAGCGGTACCGACCAGAGCTTAGCCGCTAGTTTCCAAGAATTGGAAACGGGGGTTAACGCGTTAATCGGGAACCTTAATGAAATGACCAGTGGTGCCAGTCAGTTGAGCGATGGGTCAACCAAGGTCACGGCTGGACTGACGCAGTTGCAAGCGGGGACGAGTAGTTTGAGTACCGGATTGGCGCAAATGAATCAGTCGGTACCAGCCCTAACTGCCGGAATCGGTGATTTATCTAAAGGTACGAACGCCTTAGCAACCGGAACGCCCGCTTTAGTTTCGGGTGTTGGTACTTTGTCAGCCGGGACGCAGGAATTAGTTGGCAAGTCCGGTGACTTAACGAGTGGTGCCACCCAATTGCAAGGCGGCTTAACGACCTTAAATGGTCAAGTCCCAACCTTAGTCAACGGCGTCAAACAGTTGACCGATGGGAGCAGCCAATTAATGGCCAACTCCGGTCAGTTGCGGAATGGCGCCAGCCAGTTAGCGAGTGGTACGGCGCAACTCAACGCCCAGATTCCAACGTTAATTAGCGGCGTCCAACAGTTATTCAACGGGTCCAGCCAAGTTACTGGCGGCTTAACGACTTTGAACGGCCAAGTACCACTGCTCGTTGGTGGGATTCAACAATTATCTGGTGGTTTGAATACCTTAAACGGTCAGGTGCCACTATTAGTTGGTGGGATTCAACAATTATCCGGCGGTTTAACCACCTTGAACGGTAAGGTGCCAACCTTAGTTTCCGGCGTTCAACAATTGGATGACGGTGCTGGTCAATTAAACACCGGGTTGCAAACCTTACAAGGGAGCACCGGTCAGTTGACTGACGGGGTGCAACAACTTGCCGATGGTGCGGATCAGTTGGATAACAACTCTGCTAAGTTATTAGCGGGTAACAAGAAGATCAAGAATGGGAATAAGACGTTAGCGAAGTCCTTACAAAGCGGGGCCGACACGATCAACGCAACGCCGTTGAAGTCGTCGAACGCCAACATGTTTGCGGCACCGTCGAAGTTGACCCATTCGAACTACAGTTACGTGCCGAACTACGGTCACGCCTTAGCACCGTACGTGCTTTCCTTAGCGTTATACGTTGGGGCGGTCGTCTTTAACTTCGCCTATCCAATTCGGCGGATGGCGGACGACGACGGGACTGCGACCCAGTGGTTCTGGAGTAAAATTGCGGTCGGCGCACCGGTCGCAATCGGCATGGCCGTGATTGAATGTATCGCGTTGTTGATCGTTGGCTTGAAGCCAATCAGCATGGGCGGTTACTTCTTGACGGCGATCATGATTGCCCTGGCGTCGATGTTCATCGTTATGTTCCTGTCGATGTTACTGGATAACCCAGGTCGGTTCTTAGCGATGGTTCTGTTGATGTTACAACTTGGTGGTTCTGGTGGGACCTTCCCAATGGAAATTACCAACCACTTCTTCAACGTCATCCACCCGTTCTTGCCGTTAACGTACTCGATTCAAGCGTTCCGGCAATCCTTGACGGGCGGTTGGGGGACCGGTATCTTCTGGTCTTCGATCGCGATGTTGCTCTTCTTCGCCGTCCTAGCCTTAGTCTTACTATGGGCTTCAATGGTTTTCTTAAAGAAGAAAAATATGCAAGTGCCTGCCGAAGCTGAAATTCAGATGAAGGCTGGCAAATAAGTCGAATCGTTAAACTGGCCGGTAGCCACCCTGCGCACCATTGCGGGGTGGCTACCGGTTTTTACGAACAAATAATGTCGGCTTAACTAATAAATATGGTAATGTATATGGTTGTCTTAATTAAAATTTAATTAAATTATTAGAGGGGGTGCACCGTGAGTATTTTTCTAAAACTAGGCTGGTATTTCCGGCGTGAATGGAAGTTATATTCGGCGGGCGTGATCGGGCTGATTTTTACCGCAATTATTGGGATTATCCCGCCACGGGTGATTGGGAACGTCGTGGATGGCATTAACCAACACCGCTTAACGGCCCGGTCCTTAACGATTTACTTGGTGATCATTGCGGCCGCGGCCGTTGGGCAGTACCTGACCCGCTTTCTGTGGCGTAACGCCATCTGGGGTGGGGCGGCCGGTCTTGAACGGACCTTGCGGGAACGCTTATTTTGGCATTTCATGAAAATGGACGCGACCTTCTATCAGAAGTACCGGACCGGGGACTTGATGGCCCACGCGACTAACGACTTAACCGCGGTTGAACGGGTCGCCGGCGGGGGTATCTTGCAATTTGCGGATTCGATCATTACCGGTGGGACGACCCTGATTGCGATGATGATGCTGATCGATTGGCGGTTGACGTTAATTGCGGTCATCCCGTTCCCATTACTTGCGGTGGCCTCACGCTACTTAGGCAAGAAGATTCACGTGGCGTTTCGCGCTTCGCAAGCGGCTTTTTCGAGGCTGAATAATAAGGCCCAGGAAAGCATTAGTGGCATTAAAGTCATTAAGGCGCTTGGTCAGGAAAAGGCCGACGTTGCCGATTTTAATGACCAAATCGACCAGACGATTAAAATCAACCGTCGCGTTAATGTGCTGGACTCGCTGTTCGACCCGGCAATTACCCTGATCATTGCGGTCTCCTACGCCGCAACGATTATTTTGGGTGGGATTTACGTTAGTGACGGCGTCATTACCATTGGTAACCTGGTTTCGTTCATCACCTATTTAGGCATGATGGTCTGGCCGATGTTTGCGGTCGGCATGTTGTTCAATACCATGGAACGTGGGAACGCGTCCTACGACCGGGTTATGGAACTGTTGAACCAGCAAAGTGCAATCGTCGATTCGAAGGATGGTCTGGAACAGCGGCCACATGGTGATTTACGCTACGCCATTAAGCAATTTAACTATCCCGACGATGCCGGTACGAGTTTGCAGGACGTCCACTTTGAACTCAAAGCGGGCCAGACGCTTGGTATCGTTGGCCGGGTCGGTGCCGGCAAGTCAACGATTATGAAGTTGATCCTCCGCGAATTTGATAACTATGACGGCCAAATTGTTTACGGCGGCCACGATATCAAACGCTACGCTCTGGATAGCTACTTACCGGCAATCGGCTACGTGCCGCAGGATAGTTTTCTTTTCTCCAATACAATTCGTGAAAATATCCGTTTTGCCGATCCACGGGTCAGTCAGGAAACGGTCGAAGCGGTTGCCGCCAAGAGTGACTTAAGTGGTCAAATCGCAACGATGGCGGAAGGTTACGATACCCAAGTCGGTGAGGAAGGGATTTCCTTGTCCGGTGGGCAACGACAGCGGTTGGCGATTGCCCGCGCGCTGTTGATCAACCCGGAACTATTGATCTTAGACGATGCGTTGTCGGCGGTCGACGCCGAGACCGAAGCCCAAATTTTGGGTAATTTGAAGGCGGAACGGGCCGACAAAACGACGATTATCGCGGCTCACCGGTTAAGCTCGGTGATGAACGCGGATGAAATTATCGTGCTGGACGCCGGCCGGGTCGTGGAACGCGGTAACCATCAGCAGTTGATGGCACAACACGGCTGGTATCAGCAAATGTTCGACCAACAACAGTTGGAAACCAAAGTGGAAGGGGCGGTGCAGTGATGGCACAGCGACAATCAGTCTGGGCGCGCAGTATGCCCGTTAAGGAACAGTTGACCGTTATTCGGCGCCTACTGCCATACGCCAAGCCGTTCAAATGGTTCTTCTTCGGTGCCATCATCTTTTCAGCGCTAATTAGTTTAGTCAACATTTACTTACCGCGGGTCTTGCAATACTACATTGACCACTACTTACGCACGAATCACGCGACGATGGCCATTATGTGGTACTTTGCGGCGTTATACTTCTTTGGTATGCTGACCCGGGCAATCATGCAATTTATGCAAAACTACAGTAGTACGATGGGTGCCGAGTACATGTTAGAAAACGTCCGCCGGCAGCTATTTAAGAAACTCCACCGGATGGGCATGCGGTATTTTGACCAAGTTCCGGGTGGCTCGATTTTGTCACGGCTGACGAACGATACCATGTCGTTTTCAAACTTTTGGGCACTGTTTAATACGCTCTTTACTGCCTTTTTTGCGGTGATTTCGTCCTTTATCGCGATGTATTTAACGGACCGGCAAATCGCGTTGTGGCTACTGGTCTTCATGCCGTTTTTAGGCCTAACCATCTGGTATTATCAGCGCTACAGTTCGCGGGTCTACCGGCGGATGCGCGAGCGGTTGAGTGAGCTGAACACCAAGCTTAGCGAAGCAATTACCGGGATCAGCGTTATTCAGCAGTTTCGCCAGGAACGCCGCATTAACGGCGAATTTGACCACACCAACGACGCCTATTTCCGGACCCGCCAAGCGATGATCCGAATTAACGCGTTGCTGTTAAGTCCGTTGATTAACCTCTTTTACGCGTTGGGGACGGTCATGGTGTTAGGCATCTTCGGGGTGCGCGGCCTCAACGGTTACGTGGCCGCCGGGGTAGTTTATGCGTTTGTCACTTACCTGAATAACTTTTATAACCCGATGACCTCGATGATGGATAACCTGTCCGATTTTCAGGACGGGGTGGTTGCCGGGTCGCGGGTTCTCCGAATAATGGATGACCCGACGATTGCGCCGGCCCAACACGCCGATCCGCAGGCTAAGATCACCCGGGGAAAAATCGAGTTTCGCCACGTGACGTTTGCCTACGACGGCGTCCACCCGGTGTTAAACGACGTGTCGTTTGTCGCCGAACCCGGTCAAACGGTGGCCTTGGTTGGTCAGACTGGGAGTGGCAAAACGTCGACGATCAACGTCTTAATGCGCTTTTATGAATTTCAATCCGGGGAAGTCCTAATCGACGACCGTGATATTCGCGACTACCCGGCAGCCGAGTTACGCCAGAAGCTGGGGTTGGTGTTACAGGAACCGTTCATGTTCTACGGTGACATTAATTCCAATATTCGGATGTTTAACGATTCGATTTCGGACGAACAGGTCCGCGAAGCCGCTGAATTCGTAAAGGCCGATGACTTTATCAACGACTTGCCCGAGAACTACCGCTCGCGGGTTATCGAACGGGGCGCCAGCTACTCGTCGGGGCAGCGCCAATTAATTTCGTTTGCCCGAACGATCGTGACCGACCCGAAAATCCTCATCTTGGATGAAGCGACCGCTAACGTCGATACCGAAACCGAAGAGATGATCCAAACCGGGTTAGACCGGATTCAACAAAATCGGACGACGATTGCCATCGCCCACCGGTTATCGACGATTCAAAACGCGGACTTGATTCTGGTTTTGAACCAGGGTCAAATCGTTGAACGCGGGACGAACGATGAATTGCTACAACAACGTGGTTATTATTACGATATGATTCAACTCCAAAACGCCGCGCACGTCGATTAATGTGGTAAGCTAAAGAAAACGTCGCGGGGGTGAAGTGCGTGCGCCGAAAATTATCGTTTTTAGTGACCGTTCTAGCCGGGTGCTGGTCGTTAGTCAGGTGGTTACTTGACTGGCGGCGCTCCCGCCAGACGGTCCCACGCAAGATTAAAGTCAAAGTTAAAATTAAGTAATTAAAGGTTGAAAGTACAAAAACGGACCGCCGGGCTTTGCTACGAACGGCCGGTGGTGACAATTATTAGTTTTAGGGCACTATCCGAGGCTGTGACATAAGTCTCTAAAAACAAAGCAGGTCTGGAAAAATCTTCGGATTTTTCCAGACCTGCTTTTGATATAATAGAAAATAAAAAAAGAGCA
>NZ_BJDZ01000012.1 GCF_005405405.1 Lactiplantibacillus plajomi | reverse complement strand
ATAACTGTGCTTCGTCATTATTTGATCCTCCAATTTACTTCCTTAATTATACTAAATCAGAGTCTCTATTTAACTTGTACACTTTTTATTCTAGGCCCAAGTCCCGCAGCAAATTGTTCGAATGTTTCATTAGCATAAATAGTGACAACATTCTGATCATCATTATAAACACGTTCGCCCTCTTGATTAACTGGTATCCGTAACCCACGACCAATCTTCTGGCGACGTGTTAAATCGTTCTTAGGCGTCGTGATAGTTAAAATTTGAAAAACATTTGGATTATCCCACCCCTCTTTCAATGCCGAGTGAGTAAAAATGAATCTTAACTTAGCCGACTTAGTATCTGTTTCCGGCCTTCCGGGAACATATTGAGTAAGTAAGCCCTCCTTATCTGCCATAATAGCGTTATAGGCGGATTCATCTTTAACACTATCCCCCTTAGAATCACGATACATTTCTGGTTTCTTTTTTGTTACTTTATCCTTAGCAAAATAACCATCATGTACTTCTGAAACAGGGACATTATAATCATTTAATACTTGATATTTAGGATTGCTATGCAATATTTCAGTATAAAGTTGTTCAAACAATTTAGCATACCTACCACTTTTAGAGCCTTCCTCAGTGTAAATACGGTAATTCTTAACTTCATCTAAAAAAACCAAGGAGAGTACCTTAATCCCCTGACTCTGCATTCTAAGTTCACGATCTAAATGATCTCTAATCATCGCTTGCATCTGAGAAGTAACCCATATTTCACGTTCACCCTCTAATGAACCAATCACAGCTCGATAGCCATTTTCAAATTCAACAAACGATTCTAAAACATTAATTTCTGCAACTAATCCTAAAGCATTATATCGAGGATTCTTAGTTTTTTTAGCCAATGAATCATTTATCGACAACGTAATAACCTTTTTGTCAAAGTCACCATTAACTGCCTTATAAGCAATCACTTTTGCCCGTAATTTATTATCTTTATTTTTAGGCTGTTCTTTAAGTTCAACCACGGGTATATTTCCATCAGTATCCACATCAGTACCTAAAGTTTCGATATGTTTAACCATATGCTCCTTGTATGCCTGAACCGGTCCAAATTCATATAAAAGTGGATATTGTACATCCTTATGAGTCGCTGAATAACGGAGAACTACTTTTGGATTTAGTGAAGAGATCGCCCTTTTACCAGCTATTGCACCATCAACAGATTGGGGCTCATCAACAATCACAATCGGATTAGAATTAGTGATTTGATCAAGGGGACGACCACCAAAAAAGCCTTCACTATACTCTTGATTAATAACGTTAGTCCCTTTATTAAATGCTTGAACAGTCATTAGCATTATTTCAAAGCTACTACCCTCAAAATCTTGTAAATTGCTTATTTGTTTTGAGTCGTAAACAAAGTAATGATATTTATCAGTATTATAAATGTCACTCAAATAGTCTTTAAGTTTGTCAAGACTATCCGCCACTCCAGATTTGATGGCCCTACTAGGGACAACAATGATAAATTTATTCTCACCAAACTGCTTATGCAACGCCACGATGGTCTGCAAATATACCATCGTTTTTCCAGTTCCCGTTTCCATCTCAATATTAAATTGTGGAAATGGAGACAAGTACGTATCATCTGGATATTTACCGTTATTAGCTAATAAAGTTTTCTTAACCGACTCATCTAATATTTCGGGATCAACAATAATCTTATCCATAGTGCTGTCATGGCCAGATAGAGTATCGATAACTGATTCAACCGCTTTTTTTTGATAACCTAATTTTTCATAATTAATCTGCATCTAAATCCACTCCAAACTGAAGTGATTATTTAATTCTGAGTCTTGCTTCAATAGTTCAATCAAATTGAATTTTTCAGGCGAACCATTGTCCATCTCTTTTAAAACTACTTTTGCGTTTTGTAGTTTTCTCTGAATATTCAATTTATCCATTAACGCTATACTATATTCACCAAAAATAACGAAAATCTCTTTATCATCAGATATAAAGTGATAATTATCACCATCAACCTTGGGACTTATATTTAACCTAATTCCCGACTTTAAAGCAATCTCCAGCGCACGCTGATCATTTGTAGATTCATCTGTAAAGGGTAACATAGTTAATTGCTGTGTAAATAATTGAGGATCCTGATCCCATCGATTTATAGTAGATCTTTTTAATTCATATACCCTAAAACCAGTATCCAAACTTACATCATTGGACTTAATTGCTTTATAAAGATTGTCTCCCGCCCGCCGAATTCGTTCTTCTGAGACCTCAGGTATTGTTACATATCCATCTTTAAATGCTACTGATGTTTCTTTTGTCTTTTCAGGTAACTGAACCAAAATATATTTTCTACTACCTTTGTCTTCTGAATTTAGCTCCATTACGGCTTGCGCAGTAGTTGCTGAACCCGCAAAGAAATCAAGAACTATATTATCAGATTTATCCATACCAAGATTAATACATCTTTTAATGGTACCAACTGGTTTTGGTTTTTCAAAATCCTCTTTATTGAAACCCAAATTCATAAACTGTTCCGTTCCACGTTCACTATTAACATCTGTAAAAGTCCAAGAACTAGTTGGCTTTACTAGAGTTCTTTCATCCAGATAATCCTTCTCCATAATTCCCCATATTTTACGCGTAGGCATGAATTTTGGAAGTAACTTGTTTATTTTTGACTTCGCTGTTTCAATTCCCCATCTCCATCTACCATCTTTTCCATCTTCTCTTTTAGGAACAATTTGAATATAGCCATCCATACCGTTTGTTTCATAGCTGGGAAAGAGATCTCCTGTATTTTTATTGTAATAAAAGTAATAGAACATCTTAGGTCTATCCTCACGAAGATCTTTTTCCCCTGTCTTTCTTAAATCAATTTCTCTATATTTTCGGTCATTTTTATCAGTTTTGTTATAACGTCTAGTGATTTTTTCAGTAGGTTCAAAACCATACCATTTTGTTTTAGCTATATTCTTAGCATAGACAATAATATATTCGTGTGCGGTTGCTATGAACTTATCATCCGATCTACCTTTGGGATTATTAGTATTACTGATAATTCCGATTCGATTATTTTCCCCAAAAATTTCATCCATTATGCTATATAAATTCTTTATTTCATTATTATCAATTGAAACGAAAATTACACCACTATCTTTCAGTAATCTTCGTGAAAGTTTTAGTCTTGGATACATCATATTTAACCAATCCGTATGAAAACGCCCACTAGTTTCTTTATTTGTAGTCGTAGAATTCCCATCTTCATCTATCTGTCCAGTTTCTCTCAGATAATGCTCATAACCATCATGGTAGTCATCATGGTAAATATAATCATTGCCAGTATTGTACGGAGGATCTACATAAATAACCTGAACCCTTTCTTCGTATGATTTTTGAAGTAATTTTAACACTTCTAAATTATCGCCCTCTATGTACACGTTTTCAGTATCTTCCCAATTTTTAGACTTACTCTTATTGGCAATTAGAGTCGTTTTTTCAGAAGGTGCATCAGCCTCTAATTTAGCATTTCCTTTACCTCTCCAAGTAAAATCATATTTTTCAACATTTCCCATTTCTTCTAAATCCGGCGAAAGTATTTCTTGAAGTTTATCAAAATTAATCTTACCATCGTTAATCACACTGGGAAATAATTTTGCTATTTTTTCTGCAGCTGAAGTTCTAAAGTTCAATGTGCTTGAATCAAATTTATTTTCATTCATTACATATACCCCATTCCATTTAAGTTATCATATAATAAATAACATTAGGTCTTTGGACAAAGAACATCTTCGATTCTCTTATCCTAATTGATTTTACCATCTAATATTACAATTAAAAATGTTCAATTCTTGAAGTCATTTAGCAACGCATCTCACCTAATAGAAAAACTAAAGGTATTCGTCAAACAGTTAATATGAGTGTATATTAACTAATTAACTACATAGCCTATATTTGAAACCTCTGTAGCTTTCGCATCACTTATGATACGGCGACCCAATATTAATCATAAACGCCCGGTACACCTGCTCCGACAGTACCAACCGCATCAACTGGTGTGGTAGCGTGAAGCGGCCAAATGAAATTTGGGTGTCGGCGCGTTTAAGGACTTCCGGCGAAAGCCCGAGCGAACCGCCAATCACAAAATCAATGTCGCTATGACCGTAAGTGGTTAGCTTATCGATTTCAGCCGCGAATTCTTCGCTGGAACGTTCCTTCCCCTTAATAGCGAGCGCGTAAACGTAATCACGATCCTTAATCTTATCCAGAATCCGCTGGCCTTCCTTTGCCATCACGTTAGCCATCTCTGCGTTACTTAATGACTCGGGGGCCTTTTCATCCGGAACCTCGATAATTTGGAATTTCGCAAATTTACTCATTCTTTTCGCATATTCTGCGATCCCCTGTTTGAAATATTTTTCCTTCAATTTGCCGACACAAATAATTTTGATGTTCATAATTTCCCACCTTTACACAAGTTATCAACATAGTTATCCACAGGTGCATAACTTAAATTTCAACATATTGTGTTGAACACTAGTTCGCCACAATATTTATTTGTCACTGATTTGTCAAGTCCTCATCGACTTATCCACAGTTATCCACCACAACATTTGTTTGCCCGTAGTATTTATAAAGCCCATTATATCAGCAATTCGCCCCTTTGAAAATATTTTTATAAAAATCAATCCACAAGTAGCCACGCCGCCTGTGGATAACTTTTAAACAAGGCTAATCCACACCGTTCCGGCCGTTGATTACCTACTAAATATTGAGACGTTTTTTATCCCCGAATTTATCCACAGTTTTCCACAATTAAAAAACTTGCAAAAAATGCTCGCTTGTAGTTTTTGAATTTCGTTCGGCTTTTGCTCAAGCAGTGGCGATTACATTCGTTTTGAGACCGTTTTATGAAACTTTATTCTTCGGGTTTTTCAAAATTATCAGTTTTACCGGTTGCAAAAACACTCGCAACCTGAACCAATTTGTCCACAAAATCCGCCGTATCCGTACTCGATCACCCATACCAATCTAAAAAAAGCGTGTCCGGATGATTCGTCCATCCGAACACGCTCATGAAAATTTAACTTCTAGTTACTCTGTTTAGTTAACGCTTTGGTAGTTTCCGTCAACTTCATGTCGGTCGTCTTCAACTTACTATTGTGGTAGTACTTGACCTTCACCGTATCGTTGACTTCGTGGCTGTAAAGCGCCGTCCGCAAGGTTGCTAAGCTAGTAACCTTCTTACCACCCAGCTCGGTGATCACGTCGTACTTGCTAATGCCGGCCGCTTTTGCTGGTGAACCGCTGTAAGTCTTCATCACAACGACCCCTTTGGTCACGCTAGTTGGCAAGTTTAGCACGGAGCGGCGGTCACTTTGCGAAATGTTCGCTAAGTCGTAGGTCGCAACCCCTAAGGCTGGCCGAACCACTTCACCGTTATTCACCAATTCATTGATGATCTTGACGACTTCGTTACTTGGAATGGCAAAGCCCATCCCTTCAACGCTGGTCCCAGAACTATCCGAAGACAGCTTCATCGAGTTAATCCCGATAACTTGGCCGGCTAAGTTGAAGAGCGGACCACCGGAGTTCCCGGGGTTAATGGCAGCGTCGGTTTGAATAACCGTCGCGTACCCGGTCTGCTGGCCGGACGTATTGGTCGTAGCGACCGTCCGTTTCTTAGCGGAAACAATCCCTTCAGTCAACGTCGTGGCGTAATTTGAGCCTAATGGCGACCCGATCGCCAAGGCGCTCTCCCCAACTTCAATGTTGTCGGAGTTACCGAAACTGGCCGTCTTGGTAACCTTTGAAGAATTGATCTTCAATACGGCTAAGTCGGTCACGGAATCGGTCCCAACGATTTTCGCGTCTAACTTGGTCCCGTTACTCATGATGACCCGGACCGCGTTCGAACCGCTGACCACGTGGTTATTGGTCACGATGTAGGCCGCGTCACCGCTCTTCTTATAAATCAGGCCGGAACCCTCACTATATTCTTGTAACTTACTCTTGGAGCTCGAACTTGAATTGGAATCATCACTCGACGACCCGTCGTCGCCACCCAAGATACCACTCCAACCGCTGTTCGTACTTTGCTTTTGCAAGTTAATCACGGAAACCACCGCTGCTTTATTATCCTTGAAAACTTTGGTAGCCTGCGAACTAACGTTAACCTTCACGTTAGTCGTCCCCGTTGAACCCGATTTATTGGAACCGGTCGGAACACTAGTACTAGACGTTGCGATGTTCGTATTTTGTAGCATGTTAATGCCGCCGTACGCCACCCCACCGCCGATTAAACCGGCAACTAACGCGGTGACTGCAACTTTGATCAATGATTTATTGGCCATAATGACGCGTCGAAACGCGATCCCTCCCTACTAATGCTGATTTTTAAGTTTAGTTTAGCTAAAAAGTGTGATTTTTCTATGACTGAACGTTAGTGTAATTATTAATTCGTCATCATAGTGTGATTAACTTGGTGGCTTGTTCGGGATCCGTATCGTAAATCTGAAAGTCGTGTTCGACACCGAAGTCGCGATCCTTCATCATCGACGCCACCGTTAAGTGTGCCAGTGACTTCATGTTATTATCCTGGCTACGGTGCCCCAGGTAAATGCGCTTCGTCCGCTTACCAATGACGTCCATTAAGGCGTTCGCACTATCTTCATTGGATAAATGACCTTCGTCACCTAAAATCCGTTGTTTGAGCGGCCACGGGTAGCGACCCATCCGCAACATTTCCAAATCGTGGTTACATTCAAACAGGTAACCGTCGGCGTCACGAATGACGCCCTCAACGTGGTCGGAAACGTAGCCGGTGTCGGTAATGATCACGAAGGATTTGCCGGCGTGGTGCAGTTCGTAAAATTGCGGTTCGGCGGCGTCGTGCGATACGCTGAACGATTCGATATCCAAATCGCCCAAGCCTAACGTCGTGTTCGGGTCAAAAACGTGGCAGAGTTCCGGTGGGACCTTGCCGATTTTATGCGCCATTGCGTCCCAGGTGCCCTGGTTGGCATAAACGTCCAAACCGTATTTACGCGCCAAAATCCCCGCGGAATGGCAATGGTCGGTGTGCTCGTGGGTCACGAACAAACTGTCGACTTCGTTGATGTCGCGACCGATTGAGGCCATTAAGTTAGTAATTTTCTTACCACTTAACCCGGCATCCACCAAGACCTTGTGTTCCGGCGTTTCAATGTACGTCACGTTGCCGGTACTCCCGGACGCGAGTACGCTCACTTTCATGTCATCTGTTGCTAATTTTAATACCATTTTTTCGGTTCTTCCCATCTCTGAAATCAGCTACTATCTAATCATGATACACGCTTTTAGCAGGGTTGCAAAGGTCGCGCTCCGCAGCCATTTAAAAAGGGCTCCCGCTTTGAGAGCCCTCCATCACGAGCCGCACTTACCAAATGAGGCCGGCCGCCGTCTCCAACGAACTGGCTTCATTTTCAGTGGTGCTCGTCGTATTACTTTTCATGGATGCACCCGTAAAGGCGTTGATCCGGTGTAAACTCACGTTCGAACTATTTTTACTCCGCACGGCAAAGATCCAGGTCGGCACGTAAACGCTACTGTCCTTCAGCTGTAATAGCCGTGAGTAGCCGAGCCGCCCCCACACGATGCGCGAGTTATTTGAGACCTGATTATATTGATACAGTGCCACCAGCGCCTTTTTCTCGCTAATGGTGACCGCCTTTTCACGCAGGGTCTTCACGTGGGCCACGTAGCTCTGGGTGTAGCCGGTCAACTGATTATCCTTGTCGACCGTGATCCGAATTTGACCCGTATTGGTCAGAATCTCACCATCCGCCACCTTCTGAACAAAGACGTAGTCGCCGTCGGAAGACTGCTGGTCATCATAAACGTACTGGTCACCGTTGATCACGTTCCCCGACTGCTTGATGAACGCGGTCAGTTCCTGCTTAGCGTTCTTCTTATCAATCGTCTGCGGGTCACGCAAGGTGCTAGTTAGCTTACCGTTGCTTTGCACCCGGGTGTTTTGTTCAGATAACTGACTGGTATGCTTTTTTAGCCCACTGTCGTTACTCCCGGCAATGTAGTAGCCGGTACCTTCCTTGTTATCCGGATTTTTAAAACTAATATTATCGGCCCGCATCTCGCTGATAACGGTCGTTACCGTATCCCGCGACGGTTTAGCCGACGTGGTCGAACTGGTCTGGACGAACATAAATATCAAAAAGATATCCAGCACGACAAACGCCACCAGGAAGATCCACTCAATTCTTCGAAAATTCATGCGCCCGCCCCCTTAAGATCCGCTAAGCATCGACGTATACGTTTTCCAACTACCATCGTAGTTAACGTAGTACGTCGGCGTTAAGTCGATCACTAGTTTGGACGACTTATTTTGCGACCATTGATAACCCAGTTCGACCGTTCCGATTTTATTATCCTTATAACCAGCCGCTAACAGTTTTTTGCGAACCGTTGCCGAACTTGGTAACGTCACCGACTGCTTTTTACCCGTCGTTGGTACCGGCACTTGCAGGCTGTACAGCGAGAAGTAGTAGCGGTCGAGCCCGTTAGCCGTCAGCTGAATCCGGACGTCGCCGTTTTCGGTCTGGTTAAAAATTGGGAAGCCTTCAACGTAGCTCCGATAAATCACACTGCTGCTGGTCGAATCAAAACCGTAGTAGCGAATATTATCCATCGGTACGCCGAGAGTACTTAAATACTTATAACTCCGCTGCAACTGGGTCGTCAGTGATAACTGACGGGATTCACCGGAATCACTGTAATCTTCAAAGTAAACCGTCCCCAACTTCGGGTTAACGGTCATCCGTTTGAAACTCCCGGTCGTATATTCCTGCTTACCGCTGCGGTTATGCACCGAAACGGTCGAGTTACCGTCCGCGTCTAATAAGCGGTTGGCGATTTCACTAGCCGCCGACTGGCTCCGTAAGTAACTGTAGGACTGCATCTTGACGTCCTTCGTATAGTCCAAGCGGGTCACGTTATTGGCGTAGGTCATCCGCACGGCAATCTGCGTCACCTGATCCTTAGCCAGTACCTTTTTCAACGCGCTCAACGACTTTTTCTCCAAGCGGACGCTGTAAACGGCGTGGTGGTTATCATTTAACAGGTATAGGTGGTCCTGATCATGAATTGGAATCACGATGCGACTGAACTGCGACGAGCGGAAGTTCCGCAAGTTTTGCTTAAAGGTGGTGTTAAACATGCTGACGGTTACGCTATCCGGAAAGTTCAGCACGTAAGTATCTTCACCATTGAGTAACGCCGTATAACTCTCAGCCGACGCCGTCCGGACTTTTGAAATACTCTTGGCGTCCCACTTGCTGATCTGTTCTTTGAACTGCGCCACCAGACTAACGTTGCGGTTGATCAGCAGCGACTGTTTCTTATTACTATCCGTATAAATTAACTGCGTCGGTAGGTAAATATCATCCACCGTCCGCGTTGCCAGCGTTGAATTGGACGACGTCGTGCTAACCTTACTTTCACGTTCATAACGCGACGGGTTCATCCAGATGTAAACCGATAAAACCACGCTGAGCGCAATGAGCAGGGTCAGGATGGTCGGTAAAATGAGGCGTCTAAACTTGTGCGTCGTCATCCCAAAGATCCTCCTCTTCATATGGTTCGTAAGGCAACGAAATGTAGAACGTCGAGCCCTTACCCTCTTCACTGTCGACCCAGATCCGGCCGCCTAGCATTTGAACGACTTCCTTAGAAATCGCCAAGCCTAGTCCGGTCCCACCTTGCGCCCGCGAACGGGCTTTGTCGACCCGGAAGAAGCGGTCGAAGACGTGGTTTAAGTCGGCCCGAGGAATCCCCAGTCCCTGGTCACTAATGCTAATAATGACCTGGTTATGGGTCTCCAGTAAGCGGCAGGTGACGACCCCGCCGTCCGGAGAATACTTGATGGCGTTGTTCATAATATTATCCAACACCTGGGTGAACTTATCGGTATCGATTTCGACCCACAGATCCCGTTTGGTAAACTCACGCTTGATCGTATAATACTTCGCCGGGTTGTCATCCTTTTTCAAAATCATGTCAAAGCGGTTCAACACGTAGTTAAATAACTCGTTGATATTAACGAGTTCCATGTCGACCCGGGTGGTCCCGGAATCCATCCGTGATAAGCTCAACAGTTCGTTGATCATTCGAATCATCCGGTCAGTTTCTTCCTGGGTGACCTTCAAAAAGCCGGGGGCCACTTCAGGATCCTTCCAGGCACCGTCACTCAACGCTTCAATGTAGCTCCGCAAACTCGTTAGCGGCGTCCGCAACTCGTGGGACACGTTGGAAACGAACTGTTTACGGTCATTATCAATTTTTTGTTGTTCAGTAACGTCGTGTAAAACGCAGACCAGCCCACTAATAAAGCCGGACTCCCGTTGAATCAACGAGAAGTAGGCGTTTAGGATCAAATCGCGTTCGTTTGACGAGAAGTCTAAGATCAATTCATCCTGCGTTTCGATTAAATCGCGTAACGAGTAGTCGTCGCGAATCTTCAGTACGTCCAGGATTGAACTACCAATGGCCTTTTCCGCACTAAAATCAACGAAATCGGAAGCCGTTTCGTTAATGATCGTAATGTTACCGCGGCGGTCGGTCGCAATCACGCCATCACTCATATGCGACAGAACGCTGTCTAGCCGCCGCCGTTCCGCTTCGGTCGATTCCTGGGACTCTTCGACTCGGATCGACAAGTTATTAATGGCGCGCGCCAGCTGCCCTAATTCGTCGTCACTATAGACCCGGACCTGGCCGGCATAGTCGCCGCGCGCGATCCGCTGGGTCTGTTGTTTCATTTCTTCGATTGGTCGGGTAATTGCCCGGGCAATAATGATGGCAATGCCCAGCCCGAGCACCATCGCCACTAGTGACGCAACCACGAAAATACCCATGATCGTGTTAATGGTACTGTAAACCGACTTCATGTTCGCCCGCACGTATAGCACCCCGACCAGCTGACTATTATTACCGGTCGAACTGGACGTATACAACGGCACGATTGAAATATAGTAGCGACCATTATTTTGAGTGTCGTAGGTGTTCTTGGTGTACGAGCGGTTATTATAAATCGCATTTTTAACGTTGCGGTCGGTCGTTTTTTGGCCGACAATTCCCTGATCATTGACATCGTTGGTCCCACGAATGGTCCCCTTACTGTCAATGACGCGGATTTCATCAATATTGTTGTAATTATAATTCGACAAAATGGTCTTAATTTGATTATTGGCCTTCGTCGTTTTATTAGACGCCAGTTGTTCCGCCAACGAATTATCCACGTAAGTCGGGATCTGCACCGTTGACTTAAACTGCCGAATGTTGGTCGATTCTAGTTGACGTACGAAGATCGCACCCACGATTTCCAGCGTGATTAAAAGTAATAACGCAAAAACGAGCGCAATCTTAAAATTGATCGACTTAAAAAAGTTTCTCCGTTTAAATCTCAGCACGGTCTAATAACCTCTACTCATTTTCTGGATTGCGTAGGTAGTAGCCGACACCCCGCCGCGTCACTAACCATTTCGGGTGACTCGGGTTGTCTTCGACCTTTTCACGTAAACGCCGAACCGTTACGTCGACGGTCCGCACGTCACCAAAGTAGTCGTAGCCCCAAACCGTTTGCAGCAAATGTTCCCGGGTCATCACTTGGCCAATGTGCTGGGCTAAATAATGCAGTAATTCAAATTCCCGGTGGGTCAGCTCGATATTTTCACCGCGTTTAGAAACCATGTAGGCTTCCGGGTGAATAACCAAGTCACCAATTTCGATATCCGAATTTTCTTCAACTTCCGCTGGTTGAGCCGCCGGGGTGCCTTGACGCCGCAAGTTTGCCTTGACCCGGGCAACCAGTTCCCGGTTTGAAAATGGTTTGGTGACGTAGTCGTCGGCACCCAATTCCAGTCCCAAGACTTTATCCAATTCGGAATCCTTGGCCGTGACCATGATAATTGGCATGTCGTAGTTTTTACGAACTTGCCGGGCGACTTCCAACCCGTCCATTTTCGGCAACATTAAGTCCAGTAAGATCAAATCCGGGTGAACCTCGTCGACCTTTTGTAAGGCCTCTTCACCGTCGGCTGCAACGTGGACTTCGTAACCCTCCTTGGTCAGGTTAAACTTCATAATATCAGAAATTGGCTTTTCATCATCAACAACTAAGATTTTCTTCATTACGATTCTTCCTCCTTAGGGGAAAACAGGTTTACTTTTATTTTTTGGTGGAGCTTCGATAAATTACGGTAAGTTGTTAAAAAAATTACCGCGTCAGGTGGGCTGAATGATATTTCAGCGCTATTTTTAGTATAGCACAAATATCGTAAGCTTTCTCACGGGGCAATCCGCGTGGTCACAGTATTTCCCGGGAAATAATTGCCGGCTTAAAGCCACCCTTTTTTACCGTTTTTCAAAAAAAATCGCAGTTTTTGAAAAAAAATTCAAAAATAGTGTTGTCAGAGTCCGATATTCATGATATTATATTTTTCGTTGAGTTATTCCGATTCAACAAAACGACATGGGCAGTTAGCTCAGCTGGCAGAGCAACGGACTCTTAATCCGTGGGTCCAGGGTTCGATCCCCTGACTGCCCATAACAAACCACTAATCAGTTTTCACGCCGTGATTATCCACCGTGAAAGCTGATTTTTTTATGCACAAATTTTTTGATACTTATACAAGAATCCCGTCGTGACTCCCGGATTACCCAACTAGGATTAATTCCGGAAACCACGCGTTTTTTATTTTTTCCAGCCAATGCCACTTTCTTTTGTTAAGCCCATTATACGAGGACCGCTTGCGTGCCCCACCTTTTAACGCTTAACTAGCGATTCTTTTCACCTTCAGGAAAAGTGTGCGCCTAGCATGACAATCACGCTATTTTCCGGCATACTAGACTTCAAAGGGGGTGGTACCATGCACCATACCACACGACAAGCCGCGCTACATATGATTCAAACGGCCCCCGTTTTTACGCTCGCAACCGTCGACGCGAACCAGTTCCCTACGATGGTTGCTCTAAGTCCGTTGCCGTCTTCGCGTAGCCTTGAGCGGATGCTCTTCTACACGAGCCGTCAAACGACGACCGCGCAAAACATTCAGGCTAGCAAGCGCGCGTGTCTATTTTGTTACGATGTTGAAAGCTATTCGTCCGTCCTATTAAAGGGACGCCTCAGTTTCGTTGGCAACGACGCCTTCGAGCAGGACTGGCACCTAGAATTGAACGACTTCCAGCGTCAATTAGCCTATAAAGATCCCGTCATTTTACAATTTCAAACGAGTGCCATCAAAGTTCGCAAGATGATGCAGTTAGATCACTTAGAACTTATCGATGAATTTCGACCGAAACCATAGACAAACATCATTAATTGCTTAGTGCCACCGACCGTTCGCGGGCGGTGGTACTTTTTTGATTAAAACATGTTTCAGTCGGCAACTTACGCCGTCTAACCCAGAATCAGCACCCATCCGTTCTTGGCTACGTGGCCGAAACGTGCTCGGGGCAGCTGACGCCTGTGCCTGCTACGCTAGTCCCACAATGCAAAGCCCGCATCATGGCTTACTTGGCTGCGTAGCCGAAACGTGCTCGCGCCAGACTGGGGCCTGCGGTTAGCTACGTTACCAGCACCATGCATACTTTGCTACGTAGCCGAAACGTGCTCGGGGTGGCTGACGCCTGTGCCTGCTACGCTAGTCCCACAATGCAAAGTCCGCATCATGGCTTACTTGGCTGCGCGGCCGAAACGTGCTCCGGTCGGCAACTTACTCCGTCTAACCCAGAATCAGCACCCATCCCAAAGCCCGGGATAAGTGCTGATTCTACGTTAGTACTCGTAAGTTACTCGCCTCCCTACGCACTCTTTGTTCCCTCACCTTCAAAATCTCCCCCTATTTTCTTAACTCCGCCATGCGGTTCGCCGGTCGATTATTTGCCTGACTTTTCAAAAGGGTCTAGGCTTGATTACGGAACGATTATTTTCATTCTTATGACTGTTGCACTTATTTAGTCATTAATTAAGGAGCGTGAGCTAATGCAACTGATTAAATTACGAATTGAAAATGACGCCATGGACATCGCCTACCATCCTGATTCAAAACAACCGGCGCGTGCCCACTACCTCATCACTTATAATCCCGACCAGACAATCGGCGAAAACCTCGAAAACATCAAGGTCCGCCTTGCCGGGTTGAAATTTGACGCCGCCATCCTCGAAAACGGCCTTAACTATCCCTTCTCGGATACCATCGTCGGCGTCAACTACGACCGCATCGACGTTGGGTTGGCCCTAACCAACCTGCTGAACATCCCGGTCGTTAGCCAGGCGACCGTTCAACGGCTCGGCCTCACCAAGGCCGTCCAGCAAAAAGCCGCCTACTTACGCTGGCACCTCGACTACTACGGCCAATACTTCGGTGCCCGTAATCACGGCCAGGAAGCCATGCTGACCATCGGCAACGGTTATTTTGGCTTACGAGGCGCCTACGTCGAAAGTCACGCCGACAAGGACAATTATCCCGGGACCTACGTGGCCGGCCTCTACGACCAGCAAACCACCCAAATTCAAGGTAAGGACGTTACCAACGAAGACCTGGTCAACTTACCAAACGCCCAGTTCATGACCTTTGGCGTTGATCACCAAACACCTTACACCACCAACAAGCACGATTTACAAGACGTCTATCGTAGTCTTGACCTCAAAACCGGGCTGTTAACCACGACCGAAATCGTCCGCCTGGCTTCCGGTCACCAGGTCCGCGTCCAAGTGCAAAAAATTGCGAACATGCACGACTGGCACCGCTACAGCATCCGTTACCGGGTCACGCCACTCAATTTCTCCGGTAGTTTACAAATCTACTCTGAAATCGATGGAAGCGTTGTCAACGCCAATGTAAGTCGGTATAATGTTTTTGACCAACACCACCTGCAAACGTTGGGGATTGCGTCACATGGCGATACCATCGCCCTTTCCGGTCAAACGCGGACGTCGCACCGTACTTACACGGTCGCCAGTCAGCTAACCAGTCCGGACGTCGACGTGGCCCAAACCGGTCAAACTAGCGATCAGCCCGCGGGCGTTCGCCAAACGGTTTCGTTAGCGGTCCGGGTTGGTCAGACCTACACGTTCGACAAAAACGTCGTCATCGCAACCGGTTCTTCAACCACGGCTCCCGTCCTCGCTGAAGTCAGTGCTGAGCTGCACCAGTCCAGTTTTGACAATACGGTCAAAGCCAGCACCGCCTATTGGCAAGCAACTTGGCGGGACGCCGATATTCAGGTTGACGGCGACTTGACGAGTCAACGGATGCTACGGGTCAACTTGTACCACAGCTTTGTGTCCGCCGCCGCAATCGAAAGCGGGCAGATCGACGCTTCCGTTGGCGCCCGGGGCTTACATGGCGAAGCTTACCGGGGACACGTGTTCTGGGACGAAATGTTCATTTTACCGTTCTACACCTTGCACCGCCCAGAACTCGCTAAACAACTCTTACTTTACCGCTACCGCCGCCTGCCCGCTGCGCGTCAAAATGCACAAGCGGCCGGCTTTAGCGGCGCGATGTACCCGTGGCAATCTGCCCAAACGGGGGACGAACAGTCGCAGTTCACCCACTTAAATCCGCTGACCAAGACTTGGGATCCGGATAATAGTCGCTTGCAACGCCACGTCTCCCTGGACATTGCTTATAACGTTTGGTTTTACGTTCACGCGACCCACGACCAGGATTTCCTTAGCCGTTACGGGATGGAAATGCTGCTCTCAATCGCCGCATTTTGGATCAGTAAGGCCACTTACGATCAGCAAACCGGCCGTTACAGTATTCGGGGGGTCATGGGACCCGATGAATTCCATGAAAACTACCCGAACAGTGACCAGGCCGGTCTGACGAATAACGCCTACACCAATATTATGGTTGCTTGGCTGTTCAACACCGTCAGTGCCCTTAAAAAAACGCTGCCCGCAGCGGCTTACGAACAGGCTGCCAGCGCCGCTCACTTTGACGCTCAGCTGGCCACTAAGATGAAAACAATCAGTCAACATTTAACGTTGGAAATCAACCGCAGTGGCGTTATCGCCCAATTTGCGGGCTATTTCAAGCTACCCGCGCTCGATTTCCGCAAGTACCAACAAAAATACGGCAACATTTCACGGATGGACCGCATCTTGAAGGCCGAAGGTAAGACCCCCGACGCCTACCAAGTTGCTAAGCAGGCCGACGCGCTGATGGCCTTTTATAACTTCGACGTCAGCACGGTCCACGCCCTCATTACCAAGATGGGCTACCAGCTACCCGCAGCTTACCTGACCCATAACATTCAATACTACCTCGCGCGGACGACCCACGGCTCAACGCTGTCACGCATCGTCTACGCCGTTTTGGAGCAATTGGACGGGAATTACGATGAGGCTTGGCAACTCTTCTCAGACGCGCTCGTATCCGACTATTACGACATTCAGGGTGGCACGACCGCCGAAGGAATCCACCTCGGCGTGATGTGTGCAACCCTCAACCTGACGACCCGTAACTTTGGTGGGGTCAGTCCGTTCGGCAACCAACTACGGGTCAGTCCCCAACTACCCGAACAGTGGCAAAAGCTCCACTTTAAGCACGACTTCCGTGGCGTCCATTACGACTTTACGGTTACGGCAACCCAGATTACCGTTAGTGCGGACGCGGATTGCACCATCACCATTGTGGGTCAGGACTACCACTTAAAAGCTCACCAACCTCAGACGGTGGCTTACGAGACGAATTAGGAGGAACTTCGATTGACAAAATTTGCAGATATTAAAGGCTTTGTTTTTGATTTAGACGGCGTCATCACCGATACGTCGGTATTCCATAGCCAGGCTTGGCACCAAGTGGCCGATAAAGTTGGCGTGACTTGGGACGACGAGTTGGCCGACGCCTTGAAGGGCATCAGTCGGATGGACTCGCTAAACCTGATTTTAAAAAAGGATCACAAGGAAAACGACTTCAGTGAAGCCGAAAAAGAAGCCTTAGCGACCGAAAAAAACGACAACTACTTGAAACTGGTCAACCAAATGACACCCGCCAACATCTTACCGGGAATTCAGGATTTTCTAGCGACTGTTAAGGCAAAGGGCTACTTATTGTCATTAGCTTCCGCTTCAAAGAACTCGCCGTTAGTCCTTAAAAAATTAGGCTTGAGCGACTACTTCCCGAAAGCGGTCGACCCGGCAACTTTGACCCATGGCAAGCCCGATCCCGAAATTTTCCGGCGCGGGGCTGAAATTCTCGACCTCCAACCCGGCGAATGTATCGGGGTGGAAGACGCCGCGGCCGGCGTACAATCAATCAACGCGGCCGGCGAAACTTCGATTGGCATCGGCGACCCGCAAATCCTAAGTGCGGCCGCCATTAACTTTACCGATACGACCCAGTTGACGTTAGCTAATATTCAACAACGTTTAGCCTAACCCGCCACTGAAAAAGGACCAGTGCTTCAGTTAAATTCTGAAGTACTGGTCCTTTTTGATAACGGCTAAATTAAGCCAAAGTGTTGTAAGCCTAATTTAATCCCGTCGTGCATATTATCCGCCGTGACGTACGCGGCCATCTTTTTAACGATTGGATTACCGTTGCCCATTGCGACCGGCGTCTGTACGGTGTCAAACATCTCAACGTCGTTCAGCTGATCACCAAAACCGTACGTTGGCACGTTCGTCAGGTGGGCCTTAGTCAAAATGTCGTGAATCCCGACCGCCTTCGACACACCCCAGGCCATCGTATCGAGCGCCCGCGGATTATTACGGACAAAACTCAGGTGCCCCCGGTAACGCCGCCGGTACTGGTCACCGACAAACGGGTCAAAGGTTAGCAGGAAATTAATGTGGTGGTGCTGATAAAAGGCTGGGTCAATTGTGGCCCGTTGCTTAAGCACCCGGTAATTAGTTACCGTCAGCGCATCCTTATGGCTTAGCGCAAAACCGGCGTTATTATAATAAGCCAAAGCTTGCTGCTGACGGTTAGCGAAGTGGGTCACGTCCGCCAAGAGGTCCTTGTCCAGCTCGTGGGCCGACAAGAACTTCCCCTGGTAAGCGACGTAACTCCCGTTGGCACTAACGATCGAGTCGATTCCGGTCGCGGCCATGATGTCCGCCACTTCAAACACGTTGCGCCCGGTCGCAATCACCGGCAAAACGTGGTTGGCTTTTAGCTGCTTAATCGCAGCCACACTACTGGGCGCCACCGTCTTATCATCACGCATCAGCGTCCCGTCCAAATCAAAAAATACAACTGCTTGATACAAATGAAGACCTCCCATGATATCAAATCCCATCAAACGGTTAGTACCTTTCCATTATAACGCCGCTTACCAGATTGCTGGGAAAAGCAGCCGCTCAATTCGATTAACGCCATCAAAAAAAGCCATGACCAATCAAGGCAAGTCATGACTTTTTTTACGTCTCTTAAGGATTGACGGGGATACTTCCTAATGACATAATCGCGGGGTGCTGATTAAGAAGTACACTTAATAATAACCATAGTGTTAGCGGCCTCACTATCAATTTTGTGTAAACTTTTTGTAAATGACCGCAATTTTTGCGTAAATGCTAGCGCCGCGTTTGGCCGTTACCATCAATAACGTACTTATACGACGTTAATTCCGCTAAGCCCATTGGCCCACGGGCGTGTAACTTCTGCGTCGAGATCCCGATTTCCGCACCAAAGCCGAACTCAAAACCGTCCGTAAAGCGGGTCGAGGCGTTAATGTACACGCAGGCTGCGTCAATCCGTTGCTGGAAAACCTTGCCCGCCCGGTAATTATCGGTAACGATGGCTTCGGAATGCTGCGTATTATACTGGTTAATATGCGCAATCGCCGCGGCTTCTGAATCAACCACCTTCACGGCAATGATCAGGTCGTTGTACTCGGTGCCCCAGTCGGCGTCCGTCGCCGGGACCACGTCGGGCACGATGGCTTGAGTGGCCGCGTCCCCGCGAACTTCAACGCCGTTATCCCGTAACGCTTGAATCATGGATGGCAAGTAAGCCGCCGCAACGTCTTTGTGGATCAGGAGCTTTTCAGTCGCATTGCAGACGGATGGCCGTTGGACCTTCCCGTTCAACACAATGTCGGTCGCCATTTTCAGCTGGGCGTCCTTATCCACGTAAACGTGGCAGTTCCCGGCACCGGTTTCAATAACCGGTACGGTCGCCTTCGTCAGCACCGTTTGAATCAAGCGAGCACTTCCGCGCGGAATCAACACGTCGATGTAGTCGGTCAGTTGCATGAATTTTCCGGCCGTTTCGTGGGAGGTATCTTGAATCAACTGAATCGCGTTTTCATCAACGTCCTGTGCCGCTAACGCCCCGCGTAAGACGTTGACTAACGCCAAGTTCGAATGAATGGCTTCCTTACCACCCCGTAAAATGACCGCGTTTCCGGTCTTAAAGCACAGCGCGGAAGCGTCGACCGTTACGTTGGGCCGCGCTTCAAAAATCATGCCGATCACCCCTAAGGGTACCCGTTCCTTCGCAATCGTCAGACCGGCTTCGTTGCGCCAAGCACGGTCAACGTTACCGATTGGATCCGGCAACGCCGCCACTTGTTTCAAACCGGTCGCCATGTCCGCGATTCGTTGCGGCGTCAGCTTTAACCGGTCGATAAACTTAGCCAGTACCTGCGGGTTTTCTAGGTCGCGAGCGTTCGCGGCTAAAATGGCGTCTTGCTGATCAAGTAACGCCTGCGCCATCGCTAACAACACGTCGTTTTTCTTAGTGGTCGTTAATAACCCCAAACCGTAGCTGGCTTGCTGCGCTTGTTGGCCTAACTGATTTAAATCGGTAGTTGCCTTCTCCATGGAAAATTCCTCCTAAACTTTAATTAGCCAAATAATGTGCCGACCGCTTCGCCGGCTAAAATTTTAAAAATAATCGTTGGGTCCTCACCGTTAGCGAGAATCATCTGCCCATCGGCCTTGATCATCCGTTCCGCGGCTTTAAGCTTAGTGACCATCCCCCCGGTTCCAAAGCGACTGCCACTGCCCCCCGCTAAGTCGTACGTCTGCTGGTTCACTTTTTCGACGTGACTAAGCAACTGGGCACTCGCATCCGCGTTCGGATTGCCGGTGTAAAAGCCGTCAATATCCGACAACATAATCAGTAGGTCGGCACCGATATTCGTCGCCACGATGGCCGACAACTGGTCGTTATCACCGAACTTGGTTTCGTGATCCAATTCGTCAACCGCGACCGTATCGTTTTCATTAACAATCGGTACAATGTTTTGCTGCAACAACGCTTCAAACGTGTTCAAAACGTTGCGATGACTCTCCGGGTACACGAAGATGTCGCGCGTCAGTAATAACTGGCCGATTTTTTGTTCGTAAATCGCGAAGCGTTCCTTATAAATCGAAATCAGTTCCGACTGGCCGATTGCGGCAATCGCCTGTTGTTCTGGAATCAATTTTGGCCGCTGCTTCAACCCCATGTAATTTAGGCCAACCCCGATTGCCCCGGAAGATACCAAGACGACTTCGCGACCACGGTGCCGCATCGCACTGACAACGAAGGCCAACTGGTCAATCGCGCGCAGGTTGATTGCCCCGTCCGGATAGACCAGCGTACTCGTTCCGACCTTAATGACGACCCGCTTGGCCCGTAAGTTTCGCACTGCTTTCACTTTTTGCCACCAACTTCTCAATTATTTTGTTTCACGTGAAACACGTTCACTTTTAATTTCTTGCGCCATATAATTCGTCGTTGCCCGCTGGTTGACGTGCACGATTCCCATATTGGCTGCTAACACTATTAATAAAACCACAAACGCCAATAAAAACAAAGTCTTGTAGGACCAATTATCAATGATGACCCCACCAAATAACGGCCCTAACGACCGGCCGAGGGCGCTAAACGCTTGGACCAAGCCCTGGTAGCGGCCCTTCGCGGCAATTGGCGATAATTGACTGACCAGCGTCGGCATCGCCGGTGACCAGGTTGCTTCACCAATCGTCAACAGGACCATCGCAAAGATGAAGTGGGCGTAATCGTGGGCACTGACTAAGGATAGAAACGACAAGCCCACGAATAACATCCCGAAGAAGAATTGGTGGTACAAGCTTTTGATCCGATCGCCTAGTAAACTCAGTAAGCTTTGAATCAGCACCAGTAACCCGGCGTTGATCGTCCACAAGAAACTGTAATTCCGCAACGGCATCCCTAAATTCGTCATGTACACCGATAGGTTGCTGACCCATTGTTCGTATAACAACCAAATAATGAATAGGCTGATGAAGAAGGTCCACACGATCCGAAAGTTCGCCCGTGGTAACTTGATATCGCGCGCTTGCCGCGGGTCGACCCCGGTCACGTTCCCCGGTGCAACGTTGTATTCAAATAACGCGATAATCAAGAAAATCACGAATAGCCCGGTCGTCATTGAGAACAGTAGGGCCATGCCCATGCTGTACACGATTCCCACGAACATCGTCCCGAAGACGACCCCTAAGTTTGCCGCTAGGTACATCAAGGTAAACGTCCGCCGTACTTTGTCGCGCGGGACCCCCGCAGCCAGCGCGTTAAACATCGTATTCAACCAGCCGGCGGCAAAACCGGTCACCACCAGTAAAATCGGGTACCACGGCCAGCTATGTAGGAAGATCAACATAAAGTTTGCGCCGCCGTTTAAAATAATCCCCATCAACAGTAAGTAGTACGGGTTACCGCGGTCAAAGATCCGACCGCCAAGCGTACTGGCCACCACGTTCGCCACCGAGTTCAGGAGTAAAACGACCCCGGTTTCGGTCAACGACTTTCCCAACACGTTATGCATGTAGATGGTCGTTAATGGCCAAATGAAACTCATCCCGATGTTGTTCATGAATTGCCCGGCGATTAGCCAGGGTGTTGCAATTGCCTGCTTTTTAGCCATGACATCACCACCTCATAGTAAATTAATCTACTTTTAATCATAGCAAACATTAATCAAAATAACAGGGGGCGCTGACGAATAAAAACGCCTTCCCGAGCGGTTACTCAAGAAGACGTTCACTTCATTTTATTTAGCCCTGCTGGGGATCCTGGGCGTAGGAGACTGACGAAAACTTATTAAACGGTTTGACGAACAATAACTTAACCGTCCCTCGGGCACCAGCACGGTTCTTTTCAATAATCACTTCAACTTCCCCAACGTCCTGCGAGGCATCGTCGTCACGCGGGTCGCCACCGTTGAAGTCACCACCGCCACCGAAATTGCCGCCGTCGTCATCGTCGCCGCCTTCCCGGTCGTAGTAATCTTCCCGGTAAAGGAAGGCCACGATGTCGGCATCTTGTTCGATCGATCCGGATTCCCGGATATCGGATAGCACCGGCCGCTTATCCTGACGTTGTTCCACGCCCCGGGATAGCTGTGACAGTGCGATGACCGGAATACCAAGTTCCTTAGCCAACTTCTTCATCTGCCGTGAAATTTCGGACACTTCTTGTTGCCGGCTTTCGGTGTTACCACCTTCAATCAATTGCAAATAATCGACCACGATTAGGCCCAGGTTGCCCTGTTCCTTCGCGAGCCGGCGACTTTTCGCCCGGATTTCTGACATTTTGATACCGGGGGTGTCGTCAATGTAGATGCTGGCCTTGGATAAACTCCCCATGGCCACCACTAAGTGTTCCCACTCTTCTTCGTTTAACTGCCCGGTCCGTAAATGGCCGGCATCAATACTGCCTTCCGCACAAAGCATCCGGTTGACCAGCGATTCGGCCCCCATTTCCAAACTAAAAATGGCTACGGTCGTGTCGGTCTTAGTCGCCACGTTTTGGGCAATGTTCAACGCAAAGGCGGTTTTCCCGACGGCTGGCCGGGCCGCCAAAATAATCAGGTTATCCGGCTGCAGGCCGGCCGTCATTTTATCCAGTTCGGTAAAGCCGGTCGGTAAGCCGGTGATATCGTCATTATTTTGGTACAAGCGGTCAATTTCTTCAATCGACGAATTTAAAACGTCGTTGATCGACTTAAAACCACTCTGGTTACGTTGCTCGGACACGCTCATGATGTCGCGTTCGGCGTCATCGAGCAGCGTCGTCACGTCGTCGCTTTCGGTATAAGCCTTCTGGGTGATCTCGGTCGCCGTTTTAATGAGCCGCCGAACCGTCGCCTTTTGCGCCACGATTTTTGCGTAGTACCCGGCGTTAGCGGCCGTTGGGACCGAACCCGCCAGTTCGGCGATGTAGCTCATGCCACCAACGTCATCGAGCTGATTTTGGGCCGTCAAGAGGTCGCTGACCGTCACCGCATCGATGGCTTCGTCGCGATTGTTTAACGTCACCATACTTGCGAAGATGATCTGATGTGCGCGCCGGTAAAAGTCCTGCGCCTCGACAAACTCCATCGCTTCAACGAGCGCGTCGCTATTTAGGAAAATCGCCCCGAGTACCGCTTTTTCAGCTTCAATATTTTGGGGCGGTGTTTGATCTAGCACATCATTGTTCATTTACGGTCCCCTTTTTACTTTTCGACCACGTGCACGCGAATCTTAGCCGTAACTTCCGGGTGCAACTTAACGGGCACGTTCGTGTAACCCAGAACCCGGATTGGATCTGGTAATTCGATTTTACGTTTATCTAACTTAACGTTGTACTGGTCAGCCAACGCGGTTGCAATCTGCTTGCTAGGAATCGAGCCGAATAAACGCCCGTCCGTCCCGGCCTTGGCTTTCAATTCAACCACCGTTTCGTCAGCTTCCAACGAAACCTTCGTCTTTTTAGCGTCGGCGAGTTCTTCAGCCGCCTTAGCCGCTTCATTTTTTTGTTCTGCCTTTAAAGTGGCTACGGCACCCTTAGTGGCTTCCTTGGCTAACCCCTTTTTGATCAAAAAGTTTTGGGCGTAGCCGTCGGGAACGTTTTTAATTTGGCCCCGTTTACCCTTGCCACGAACATCGCTTAAGAAAATAACTTGCATCTTGCTCACTCCTAATTAGATTCTGGTGTTGTTTCATCCGTCGCCGTTAGCAGGTCAATCAGTTCCTGCTTAACGTCATCCACGGACTTCCCTTCAATTTGGGTTGCAGCGTTCGATAAGTGACCGCCACCCCCCAGTTTTTCCATGTAAACCTGGACGTTGATTTCACCCAACGAACGGGCCGAAATACCGACGCGGCCATCTTCACGGCGGGTAATCACGAACGACGCGTCCACGCCGGACATCGACAGCAGCGAATCCGCTGCTTGGGCCGCCGTGACCGGATCGTAAACCTGGTCATTTTCGCCGACACACAGGGCCATGTCCTGGTTAACGAACTCGACCGACTCGATCAAGTGGTTCCGTTGTAAGTAACTATCGACGTTTTCCTTCATAAACTGTTGTACGAGCAACGCGTCGGCTCCCGCGGAACGCAGGTAACTGGCGGCGTCAAACGTTCGTGAACCTGACCGTAGTGAGAACGACTTGGTATCGATCACGATCCCGGTCAGCATCGCCGTCGCTTCAATTTTATTGATTGGTTCCGCGTCGTGCGACTGGTACTCGAACATTTCGGTAATCAGCTCACAAGTCGACGAGGCGTAAGGTTCAATATAAACCAAAACGGGGTTTTCTGGAAATTCTTCGCCCCGGCGGTGATGGTCAATGATCATCACGCGGTTTTCCAACCGTTCGTACAGGGCTTGCGACATCGAAATACTTGGCTTGGAATGGTCCGCCATGATCAACAGGCTTTGGTCGGTCGCCTTTTCCAAGGCTTCTTCCGGCGAAATGATGGCCGACTCGATTTTTTCATCGGTCTTCAGCTGGTCTAACAACCGTTGAATATCGGAATGCACGTTTTGTTCATCCAAGACAATCCAACACTGCTTGCCATTCATTTCGGCAATCCGGCGAATCCCTAAGCAGGCCCCGACCGCGTCCATATCCGGTTGGTGGTGCCCCTGAACAAAGACCTGGTCGGACTGGTTCATCAGCTCTTGTAACGTCTGACTGATCATCCGCGCCCGTACCCGGGTCCGCTTTTCCATCGGGTTGGTCTTGCCACCGTAGAAACGGGCCGGTTCGTCTTCAGCCTTAACTACGACCTGGTCACCCCCACGGCCCAACGCGAGGTCCATGTTACTCTGAGCCAGGTCGGCCAGATTATTCATGTTGCGTTCGCCGTAAGCAATCCCGATACTTAAAGTCAACGGGAAGTTTTGCTTGGAAGTCGATTCACGAATCCGGTCAAGAATCCGGAATTTATTTTCCTCGACCCGCTGTAAGCTGCTGGCGTAACCGAGTAAGAAAAAGTGGTCGTCATCCAGCCGCTTGAGATACATCCCGAACATCTGGGTCCACTTCGATAACTCGTTGGTCACGTAGTTATTTAAGTTTGAAATGTCGGTATCGGCCATCGACTGCGTAATTTCATCGTAGTTATCCAAGAAAATCTGGCCAATAATTAACTTACCGGCTTCAAACTGGTCGGTCAGTTCAGCGTACTTGGTCACGTCCATCATGTAGACCGTATTGGTACTCTGCTGAACGCGTAAGTCAAACTGGTAGTCCTTCCAGCGAATCGTCGTGGGTTCATCCAGGTTAGCCCGGATCGTGGCGTCTAACGCGGCGTCCACGTCCGCCAGCTTATAACCCAGTAGGTCTTCGTCGCCGAAGTAACGTTGTAAATACGGGTTGACCCATTCGATCGTATCGTCATCGTTAAAAATCAGAACCCCAATTGGCATCTGAATCAGGGCTTCCTGCTCGCCCCGTTTAATCCGGTACGTCAAATCGGAAATGTACTCGTTAGCGCTCGAACTCAACTCAATCAACGTGTTATACGACATGACCCCGGCCATAATGATTAAAATCAAGATAATCGTTCCGAAAATCCAGTTCATTAAAAAGCCGGTAACTAACGTGATTAGGGACAACCCAAAAATAACCAACGCTAGCAGCCGCAACTGTTGATTTTGTAAGAAAAATGGAATTTTTTCGCGCGAAAAAATTTTTTTCATTTTAAAAATCCCTCAATAATTCTTCAGTAATAACTATATTTTATCACAATCGCCTAGCAGCTTCAGCGATTACTCGCCAAGCCGTGGGAACATTTCGCGCGCGCTACTTCGCCCCTCAGGGTACAAAAAAGCCACAGCGCCGATGGCTGTGGCTTTTGGAATAACTGAATTATTCTTCGGATACGAATGGTAATAAGCCCATGATCCGTGCACGCTTGATGGCGATAGTTAAAGAACGTTGGTTCTTAGCACTAGTCCCCGTTACACGACGTGGCAAAATCTTCCCACGTTCTGAAATGAAACGACGTAATAAGTCAGTATCCTTATAATCGATGTATTCGATATGGTTTGCGGCGATGAAGTCGACTTTACGACGACGACGGCCACCTCTTCTTTGTTGTGCCATTGGTATTTCCCTCCTCGGTCTCCGTAGCTAAGCTACTAGAATGGTAAGTCATCATCCGAGATGTCAATCTGGTCCCCGTTATTTGCAAACGGGTCGGCCTGGTTATTGTTGTTAGTTGCACTGGAAGGTGCCGAACTAGCAGCGTTACCGTTACCGAACGGATTGTTATTGTTGTTGGATGATGGTTGTTGAGGAGCAGCGTTTTGGCCTTGATTACGGAACCCATTATTATTGTTGTTGTAACCAGAATTACCGTTGTTGTAATTATTGTTACCACCGTTGTTAGCAGCCTGATGACGTTCAGACTCAGCGCGGGTCTCTAATAATGAGAAGTTATCAACGACGACTTCCGTCACGTATACCCGCTGTCCCTGTTGGTTTTCGTAATTCCGGGTTTGAATCCGGCCATCGATCCCAACAAGTGAACCTTTATGGGTAAAGTTCGCAAAGTTTTCAGCAGCTTTACGCCAGATGACGCAGTTGATGAAATCAGCTTCGCGTTCCCCATTTTGGTTCGTGAAACTACGGTTAACGGCGAGGGTAAATGACGCAACGGCGGCACCACCATTCGTGTAACGTAATTCCGGATCTCTTGTTAGTCGGCCAACAAGAACTGTACGGTTAATCATGCAGAAGCGCTCCTCTCTGAATTAGTATCGTTTATTAGTCTTCGCGTTTAACGATCATGTGACGTAAGATGTCATCATTGATCTTTGAAAGACGATCAAATTCGTTTAAAGGCGTGTCATCAGTCGTCGTTAAGTTAACGATATGATAAGTACCTTCATTGAAACCGCCGATTTCGTATGCGAAACGACGCTTTGACCAATCTTTTGAATCGATTACTTGCGCACCGTTATCAGTTAAGATTTTGTCGAAACGATCAACTAAAGCTGTCTTGGCAGCGTCGTCGATGTCGGGACGTACGATGTAAGTAATTTCATATTTCTTTGATTCACTCATGAAATTTGCACCTCCTTATGGACTTCAGGCCCTTCTTTTTGAAGAGCAAGGAAAGTAATCTAAGGGCTACTTAGATACTCACGAATTACAAGTATAGCATCTCATTCCAATTGTTGCAAGGTACTGCGGCCGACTAACTCAAAAGATCATGGAACCCGTTACATGGTTTAATTTCGTAAAGTTAGCCGCAAAATCATTTTATTTCCCGGGAAATATTTCAAAAAAATTAGGTTACCAGCCAACGCTAGCAACCTAATTTTTTAAAACTTAACTATGCTTGATCATCATCGTTTGGTGTTGCTTGTTCATCCGGCGTGGTAGGTGCTGCTTCACTCGTCGCACCGTCGTTTTCGGTTGCGGTCGTTTCAGCAGTCTCATCCGGCTGGTCGTCCTCAACTGGTTCCGGATCGACCTTTGCCATCGTAGCCACCTTACCACCGTCATCTAACCGGATCAATCGTACCCCGAGGGTCGAACGTCCAGTTTGTGACACGGTCGTAATGCCGAAGCGAATCATGACCCCCTGGTCCGTCATGACCATGATGTCTTCATCGCCGGTAACGGTCGTCAACCCAGCTAAATGCCCGTTCTTGTCGGTCACGTTAGCGGTCTTGATTCCCTTACCGCCACGGCCCTTAATCGGGTATTCCGCGGCCGGCGTTTGTTTGCCGTAACCCTTTTCGGTGATAACAAAGACCTTACTGTCCGGTTTCAGGACATCAAAACCGATTACGAAGTCGTTATCCCGTAACCGAATCCCGCGGACCCCGGTTGCGGTCCGGCCCATTGAACGAACGGCTTCTTCTTGGAAGCTGACCGCGTAACCATCGTGGGTCCCGATAATGACGTTTTGGTCGCCATCGGTAATCCGCACACCGATCAGTTCATCGCCGTCCTTCAACGTAATGGCCTTCAACCCGTTACTACGAATGTTGGCGAATTCTTGAACCGGCGTCCGCTTAACGACCCCGTTAACGGTCGTAAAGAACAGGTACTTGTCAGTATCATCCGCCTTACCGGAAACGTTAACCACCGCCTGAATCTTTTCGCCGGAGTTAACACCCAGTAAGTTGATGACCGGAATTCCCTTCGCCGTTCGGCCGTATTCCGGAATCTCGTAAGCCTTCATCCGGTAAACTTTACCAGCGTTGGTAAAGAATAGCAGCACGTCGTGGGTCGACGTGGTCAGTAAGTGTTCGATGAAGTCGTCATCGTGCACGTCCATCCCTTGAATACCGCGACCACCACGGTGTTGCGACTTAAATTCAGTCGTTGGGAGCCGCTTAATGTAGCCGTTATGGGTCAGCGTGACCGCAACTTCTTCTTCTTCGATCAAGTCTTCGTCTTCAATACTCAGGACTTCCCCGACCATCAACTCGGTCCGGCGCGGGTCGCCAAATTTACGTTGAATCTCAAGCAATTCTTCGTAAATAATTTGGTTAATCCGTTCCCGACTAGCCAAGATGGCCTTGTAGTCAGCGATGGCCTTCAAGAGGTCTTGGTATTCACTCTCGATCTTTTCACGTTCCAAACCAGTCAACCGCACTAATCGCATGTCCAAGATTGCTTGGGCCTGCTTATCAGATAGGCCGAAATTGTCCATTAACTGGTTCTTCGCGATTTCGCTAGTTTGCGACTGGCGAATGATCCGAATAATTTCGTCAATGTGATCGAGCGCGATGCGCAACCCTTCTAGAATGTGGGCCCGTGCTTGGGCCTTCTTCAAGTCGAATTGTGTCCGCCGGCGAATCACGTCTTCTTGGTGTTCCAAGTAGTACGTCAAGATTTGCTTCAAGCTCAACACTTTCGGCGCACCCTTAACGATGGCTAACATGTTGAAGCCAAAGTTGGTCTGCATCAGGGTCATCTTGTAAAGGTTGTTTAAGATCACCGAAGCACTCGCATCGCGCCGCACGTCAATCACGACCCGCATCCCTTCGCGGTCACTTTCATCGTTGATGTCGGTAATCCCTTCGATTTCCTTATCACGGGCTAACGAGGCGATCCGTTCGATCAGCTTCGCCTTGTTGACCATGTACGGTAACTCGTTAACGATGATCCGCTGTTTGCCGTTCTTTTCTTCTTTGATATCGACCTTAGCGCGGACGATAATGTTACCGCGACCGGTCTCGTAAGCCCGGCGAATCCCGGACTTCCCCATCACGATCCCACCGGTTGGAAAATCGGGACCGGGTAAGACTTCCATCAAGTCGGTCGTCGTTGCGTCCGGATTATCCATCAGCATGTGAATGGCCGAAATAACTTCGGACAAGTTATGCGGCGGAATGTTGGTCGTCATCCCAACGGCGATCCCAGTTGCCCCGTTAACGAGCAGGTTCGGGAAGCGCGCTGGTAAAACTTCGGGTTCCCGTTCGGTATCGTCGTAGTTGGGTTGCCAATCAACCGTGTCTTTATTAATATCACGTAACATTTCAACCGCGATCTTACTCATCCGGGCTTCGGTATACCGCATCGCCGCGGCACCATCACCGTCGACCGACCCGAAGTTCCCGTGACCGTCAACTAACATGTACCGGTAACTAAAGTCCTGGGCCATCCGTACCATTGATTCGTAAATTGCGGAGTCACCGTGGGGATGGTACTTCCCCATGACGTCGCCGACGATCCGGGCAGACTTCTTATAAGGTTTGTCCGGAGTGACCCCGAGTTCGCTCATGCCGTAAAGAATCCGGCGGTGAACTGGCTTTAAACCATCCCGCACATCCGGTAACGCCCGCGCAACGATAACACTCATTGCGTAGCTTAAAAATGACGTCCGCATGGTCTTGGAGAGGTTCACGTCTGTTATTCGATTGTTCGATAAATCTGAATCAGCCAAAGTAGTGTCCTCCTTCTTGACTGCCGTTGTTGTTTGTTAAAGCGCAAGCCGTTAGTCAGCACGTGACTAGACGTCCAGATCCTTAACAAAGGTCGCGTTCTCTTCGATGAATTGGCGCCGCGGCTTAACCTGGTCACCCATTAACATCGAGAAGATCCCATCAGCGTCCGCGGCGTCTTCGTCACGAACCCGCAATAAGCGGCGCTTGTCCGGATCCATGGTCGTTTCCCATAATTGTTCCGCGTCCATTTCACCTAACCCTTTGTACCGTTGAACGACCGGCTTTGGTGAAGGAGCTAACTGCCCTAACACTTCGCTCAGTTCTTCGTCGGAGTCAATGTACTTCACGAACTTCCCTTGCCGTACTTGGTACAGCGGTGGTTGGGCGATGTACACGAACCCGGCGTCCACTAACGGTCGCATGTAACGGTAGAACAACGTCAGCAACAAGGTCCGAATGTGGGCCCCGTCGACATCGGCATCGGTCATAATAATTAATTTATGGTAGTTGGCCTTGCTCAAATCAAAGTCGCCACCGAAGCCGGTCCCCATCGCCGTAAATAGCGAGCGAATTTCTTCGTTGGCCAAAATTTTATCGATGCTGGCCTTTTCAACGTTTAAAATTTTCCCCCGGATCGGCAAAATCGCTTGCGTTAACCGCGAACGCCCCTGCTTAGCGGAACCACCGGCGGAATCCCCTTCGACAATGAATAATTCACTGATTTCCGGGTCCTTACTGGTGTTGTCCGCCAACTTACCAGGTAGATTACTAATTTCCAGCCCACTCTTCTTACGGGTCACTTCACGGGCTCGCTTAGCGGCAACCCGCGCCTTAGAGGCCAGTAAGCCCTTGTCGACCACTTTACGGGCGACACTCGGGTTTTCCATCAGGTACTTACTGAAATGCTCTGAAAACAGCCGGTCAACGGCTGCCCGGGCATCCGAGTTCCCTAACTTGGTCTTGGTTTGCCCTTCAAATTGCGGGTTGGGGTGTTTCACGCTGACAACCGCGGTCATGCCTTCACGGACGTCTTCACCGGAAAGGTTGGCGTCGTTTTCCTTCAACAGGTTATTCTTCCGCGCGTAATCGTTGATGACCCGCGTTAGTGCCCGTTTAAACCCTTCTTCGTGGGTCCCACCTTCGTAGGTGTGGATGTTGTTCGTAAAGGTCATTAAGTTGCTATGGTAGTCGTCGGTGTATTGTAAGGCAACTTCCACCGTGATGCCCTTTTGCGCCCCTTCAACGTAAATCGGGTCCGGGAACAGCACGTTCTTATTCTTATCGAGGTATTCAACGTAGTGGCGGATCCCACCTTCGTACAAGAAGTCGTCTTCAGTCGGTTCATCCGGCCGGTTGTCGCGAATCGTAATCCGCAAGCCCTTGTTTAAGAACGCCAGCTCACGAATCCGGGTCGTCAAAACGTTGATGTCGTAAGTGGTCGTTTCCCGGAAAATATCCGGATCCGGCACAAAGTGGACCGCCGTACCGTGGTCATCGTCACTGGCATCGCCAATGATCTTCATCGGCGTCTTGACCTTCCCGCGGGCAAAGTCCATGTAATAGACGTGGCCGTTCCGGGTTACCTTGACGTCCAGTTCGGATGACAGCGCGTTAACGACCGACGCCCCGACCCCGTGGAGCCCACCGGAAACTTTATACCCGCCACCGCCGAATTTACCACCGGCGTGCAGAATCGTATAAACCGTTTCAAGGGCCGGCTTCCCGGTCTTCTTTTGAATATCGACCGGAATTCCGCGTCCGTTATCGGTAACGGTAATACTGTTATCCTTTTCAACCGTTACGTGGATCACGTTAGCAAAGCCCGCTAAGGCTTCGTCGATCCCGTTATCAACAATTTCCCAAACCAAGTGGTGGAGCCCCTGGCTACTAGTCGTCCCGATGTACATCCCGGGACGCTTCCGAACAGCTTCGAGCCCTTCCAAGACTTGAATTTGGCTGGCATCGTATTCACGGGCCTCTTCAAGTTTGGTTTCTTTTTCGTTTTCGGTCAATGCGGTTCCTCCTCATGTAAAATACCGTGATTAACATTAAATACTTTGGGTGCGTTGATCAATTGACGCGCCACGCCGTCTAGGCTCGGGGTGGTCAAAAAGGTCTGCACTTTATCTTGAATCGCCGTCAACAGGTGGGTCTGGCGGTCGGCATCGAGTTCCGACAAGACATCGTCAAGCAGTAAAACGGGGTATTCCCCGGTCTCGGCCTTCATCAGGTCGATTTCCGCTAACTTGACGGATAACGCGGTCGTCCGCTGCTGGCCCTGAGAACCGAACGTCTGAACGTTTTTGCCGTTGACACTAAATTGTAAGTCGTCGCGGTGCGGACCAATCAACGTCGTTCCCTGAAAGATTTCCTTTGCTTCCTGCTGGGCGTATAACTTTTGTAAGGTTTCGTATAGGTGGTCGACCGACGTTTGATCCTCGGTCGGAACCTGTGTGACGTAGTGGAAAGTCAGTTGTTCCTGCTGCTGCGTAATTTCGCTGTGCACGCCCTGGGCCCACTGTTCAAGTTGGCCCAGGAGTTCCAAGCGCTTATGAATAATTTCGGCGCCAAACGCGGCTAACTGATCCGACAACACGCCGAGGTACACCTTATCCTTGACCTGGTGGCGGCTTAATTGCCGCAAATAGAGGTTCCGTTGCTTTAAAATTGCACGGTACTGGCTCAGGTTATAAAGGTACTTCGGACTCATTTGGCCGAACTCCATGTCCATGAAGCGCCGCCGAATCGACGGTGCGCCCTTGACGATCGACAGGTCTTCCGGGGCGAACACGATGACGTTTAACTGGCCGACGTATTGCGATAGTTTCGCCTGTTCCAGGTGGTTGACCTTGGCGCGCTTGCCGCGTTTTCCCAGGGTCAGCTCTAACGGCACACTACCGGTGGCGCGGTGCAACCGCCCCTTTAACAGGGCCGTCTGGTGCTGCCAGCGAATCAGTTCGCGGTCGTTGGCCGTCCGGTGACTGCGCGTTAATGCCAACACGTAGATGGCTTCCAACAAGTTGGTCTTGCCCTGGGCGTTTTGCCCCAGCAGCACGTTGACACCGCGGTCAAAGGTCACGTCCAAATCAGCGTAATTGCGAAAATTATGCAGCGTTAAATTTTCTAAGTACATCTAATCAGTCGTTTCTTGTTCCGAGCGAATAAAAAATGATCCGTTGTCCGCAACTTCAATCGTGTCGCCCGGATAAAGTTTACGACCCCGCCGATCATCTGGTTCACCATTCACGAGAACGGTCGTTTCTTTTAAGAACCACTTTGCTTGACCACCCGATCCAATGATGGCCGTTTCTTTCAGAAGCTGTCCTAACGTGATGTAGGACGTTCTGATATCTACTGGCTGTTTCACAATGTCACCTGCCTAACCTTTCCTCACAAGCTATCGAGCATCTATTAACGCGTCAAAAGACACGCTTCAACAGGTTATATTATACTTGTTTTTTCATGAAAATTCAATTTGTAACCGTGCTCAGAGCCATTTTAAGCCGATTTAAGCCATTTTAATGTCGGGGTACTAACCCGGGGGTAAATTTGCTAAAATTCCCGAATTTTGCGTTTTTGCTAAAAGTTCCGTGATTTTTTACCGCAAAATTCAGGGGTAACGCCCGCCCTTCAACCTAACAATCCGTCACCCGATCCATAATCAGCCGATTTCCGTAACGACTAGTTTATGCATTTACACGAACTTCAATAGTTACAGCACTGTTAAAAAGCGTGCTGCCCATGGCCTTAGCATTACTTACACGCGTTAAAAAGCCCCGTCATTTCAGCTTGAAATGACGGGGCTTTACTTGAATTTGGATATTTATTCAGTGCTTAAAAAGTCCGTACCGGCGTGATCAACTGAATAAAGTTTTCGCCGTCTTCGGTTGGGACCAACGTAAATGGTCGTAACGCCATCGTGAACGAAATCCGAATCATGGCTTGGCCGAACGAACGTAAGGCTTCCTTCATGTAGTCCGGGTTAAACGAAATTTCCAGTTCATCACCGGTTAATTCGGCTGGTTGCAACTGTTCGGTGACTTCACCGACGTCCGGCGAGTTCCCAAAAATCGTCACCGTCTTATCACTTGGGTTGACCGAGAACCGAACCACGTTATTGCGGCTTTCGTGTGACAGTAATGATGCCCGTTCAATTGCAGCGGAGAGCGCCGGCGCTTCGATTTCCACGGTTGTACTCGATTCTTTTGGAATCAAGCGCGATGTATCGGGATAGTTCCCCTCCAGTAAGCGGGAATAAAACGAAGTGTTACCCAACACGAACAACACTTGGTTTTCGGATAAGCGCATCTGAACGTCGGGGTTGTTGTCACCGATCATCCGGGAAAGTTCGGTTAAGCTTTTCCCCGGAATAATCACGTCATAATCGGCGTTATTAGCTTCCGGTAACTTAATTTTACGTTGACTTAAGCGGTGTGAATCGGTTGCAACGGCTAAAAATTCGCCGTCCTTCAAAATAAAGTGGACCCCGGTCAGAATCGGCCGGCTTTCCTGGGTTGAAACGGCGATAACCGTTTGACCGATCAATTCTTTAAAGACGTCGCCGGCTAGGGTCACGGTGTTGGTCGTATCAATTTCGGGTAGGTGCGGGTAGTTTTCCGGATCTAAGCCGTTGATCGTAAAGGACGCGGCCCCCGAGGTGATCTGGGTTTGAAAGCCGTCTTCAACGTTGACCGTCATGGTATCTTCAGGTAATTTCTTAACGATTTCGCTGAAGAAACGTGCGGGTAAGACGATGGAGCCTTCCGCTTCCACGACTAACGTATTGTTGTCGTCGACAGCTGGAATCGTGGTTTCAATTGAAATATCGGCGTCACTACCGGTTAAGGTAATGGCGTCACTAGCAACGTCTAGCTTTAAACCAGTTAAAATTGGAATCGTGGTTTTAGAAGAAATTGCCCGTTGGACGTTGTTTAATTCTTTAATGAATGCTGATCGGTTGATCGTGAATTTCATAAGTTGATCCTCTCTTCTAGTAACGGTGCGGTTAAATATAGATTAGTAATTAAAGTTCGTAGTACTAGTAGTGCGGTGGATATTGTGGAAAAGTTTGCAAAAAGCCTGTCTGACTTGAATTGTCCACATGTGCATAACTTGTGGACAATTTAGCAACTTATTCATTTTTATCCACATTAGGCTTTGAGCTGCCCCTTCAAATCACCAACTGATTTTTGCATCTCGGTGTCGGTTTTAAGGGCCGCTTCAATCTTATCATAGGCGTGAATAACGGTCGTATGATCCTTCCCGCCGAATTCGTTACCGATTCGCGGTAGTGAACTGTCGGTCAGTTCGCGTGATAGGTACATGGCGATTTGGCGCGGGATCACGATTTGTTTATTCCGTTTCTTCCCCTTAAGTTCCGCCACGGTCACGTGGAAATACTTAGCGACCTTTTCCTGAATGACCGGAATCGAGACTTCGGATAGCTTCGAGTTAAGGTGTAGGCTTTTCAAAGCATCGGCCACTAAACTCGTGGTGATTGGTGAGTTATTAAGGCGCGAATAAGCCTGAACCCGGGCAAGGGCGCCCTCAAGTTCACGCACGTTGGAGTCGATTTGGCCGGCGATGTAACTTAACGTATCGTCGGGAATGGTAATGCCTTCCAGATCCGCTTTATTCCGTAAAATTGCAATCCGGGTTTCGAGGTCTGGTGGGGTGATATCAACGGATAAGCCCCATTTGAACCGTGATACGAGTCGGTCTTGCAGTTGCGGAATTTCGTTCGGCAAGCGGTCGGACGTTAAGACGATTTGCTTGTTCTCTTCATATAAAGCGTTAAACGTATGGAAGAACTCTTCTTGAGTGGCTTCCTTGTTAGCAAAGAACTGAATATCATCGACCAAAAGCAAGTCGACGTTACGGTACTCTTCCCGAAACGCTTCTTGTTTTTTAGTTTGGATCGCATTGATCAGTTCGTTGGTAAAGGACTCGCTGGTCACGTACTTGACGTTACGCGTCGGGTCCGATTCTAATAATTTGTTACCGATAGCGTGCATTAGGTGGGTTTTGCCCAGACCAACGCCCCCATAGAAAAACAACGGATTATACATGGAGCCGGGTTCTTCCGACACCACTAACGCGGCGGCGTGGGCCATTTGGTTGCCCTTGCCGATCACGAAAGTATCGAACGTATATTTCGGGTTGAGTTTCGTTTCCCGCATAAATGTGGGGGTAGTTGCGTTGGCGGATTGACCAGCCGCAACGTTACCGGTAGTCACTTGCGAATCTTTCGTAAGTTGCTGATGTTCTTCTTCCGTTATCATGACCGGGCGAATTTGCTCGTTGGTTGCCTGCATTGCGAGGTCCGTAAATTTGGCAGCCAGGTTCTTTTCCCAATAATCGCGGTGTAAATTAGTTGGCACTTCGATCGTCATTTGGGAGTTATCGAGCTGGAGTGGTTTCGCGGGTTCGACAAACGTTTGGAACGTGATCTTGGACAGATCCTGTTCCATGGAGAACTTAATGAGATTCCATAAGTCATTACGTTCCAGCACGTGGATACCCCTTTTCTTAAAAAACGTAATTCTATTTTAGCATGAACGTATTGAGTTTTCCACAGGTGGACAACTGAAGTTAGAATAAATCACAGGCTGTTTTTAAAATAATCACAGCTTGTCGAAAAGTCAGCCGAAATTTCATAAGCTGCCAGTTATCCACAAAATTAAGTTTAAAATTAAGCCTAACGTAGCAAGGCATCTCAGAGTTATGCACACGATAAAATGGGGCTGTGGATAACTTTAATCACAACCAGTGATTCTGTGCAAAAGCCTGTTCACAGTTTGGGGATACCGGAAAGTTGTTCGCGGACCATCCCCAACGTTGCCCCCAAAATAAATCGATCAGCTGGTCGGTATTAGCGGTGAAAATTTTAACTTTTTGTTTTCAAATTTGGCATTCTATGCTATAGTAGTCAGGAAATGCGTTTAGGATTTAGACTGCGTTTTGAAACTAACGACTTAAATCGTACCGATTCATGTCATTATGGAGAAGGAGGTGTCATCATGAAGAGAACTTACCAACCAAAGAAGCGTCATCGTCAACGTGTACATGGCTTCCGCAAACGGATGAGCACCAGCAATGGCCGTAAAGTGTTAGCTCGTCGCCGCCAACGAGGCAGAAAAGTATTGTCTGCATAGGCCACTGATAATCAGTGGCTTTTTCTTTACAGTCCTAGACCGTTGCGTTTAGGGCTGTAAAGTTGTGTAGCAATTCGCTCAGGTTAGCTTGAGCGCACACATGGAGATGGATTATGCGAAAATCATATCGGGTAAAAAAGGAAACTGAATTTCAACAAGTTTTTGAGACCCGCAACTCGTATGCCAATCGTCAATTTGTCATTTACGTTTTGGAAAAACCGGGGCAACCCCATTTCCGCGTGGGCATCTCAGTCGGTAAAAAGATTGGGAACGCCGTTGCACGTAATTGGGTGAAACGCCGGATTCGGCAATCAATCACCGAGTTAAAGCCGCAGCTTAAGCAAGATGCCGACTTCCTCGTCATTGCCCGACCAACCGTTGCCGGTAAGTCGCAAGCCGAAACCAAAGCTTATCTAAGCCATGCGCTAAAGCTAGCGCACCTGCTGGACAATGATTAAAGTGAGGACATTCGTTTGAAAAAGTACAAAAAAATACTGGCAATGCTGGCCGTACTAGCCATCGCACTAGTGTTAACCGGATGTAGTAATGCGCCGATTACGGAGAATAGCACCGGCTTTTGGGATGGCTTGATCATCTTGAACTTCTCACGGGCGATTATTTGGTTATCAAACTTATTTGGCCAAAGTTACGGTATGGGGATTATCCTCTTTACGTTGATTATCCGGATCATTATCTTACCGTTAATGATCTTCCAGACGCGTAACATGGTCGCCATGCAAGAGATCCAACCGCAGTTAAAGGCGATTCAGAAAAAGTATTCGTCACGCGATATGGAAACTCAGCAAAAGTTGCAGGCCGAGATGAAGCAACTGTACGCTAAGCACGGCGTTCATCCAATGGCCAGCATGTTGCCATTACTCGTTCAATTGCCAATCCTGATTGCGTTGTACCAAGCCATCTGGCGGACGCAAGTCTTGAAGAGCGGAACGTTCCTCTGGCTCCAATTAGGGAGCAAGGACCCGTACTACGTGTTACCGATTCTGGCCGCGCTGTTCACGTTCGCAAGTTCGTGGTTAGCGATGAAGTCACAACCGGAAACCAACGGGATGACCACTTCGATGACGTACTTGATGCCGATCGTAATTTTAATTACGGCCATCAACGTCCCATCCGCGTTATCCCTCTACTGGGTAATTTCCAACGCGTTCCAAGTTGGACAAACCTTGTTATTACAAAACCCATTCAAGATCAATCGCGAACGGGCGGAAAAGAAGCAAGCGGAACGTGATCGTAAGAAAGCACTTGAAAAAGCTAGAAAACGTGCGATTCGCAATCACAAACGTTAAATACAAATGGACCTGCCATGCGGTGGGTCTTTTTTGTGGGTTCCTTTTGAAGGACCAACGCCCAATCTTTGCAGTGATGTTTACTAGATGGTCAAAAACGAATTTGAGCATCAACCCTAATTAATATGCTTAACCCCGGTCAACCTTCTTCACCGGCAGTCGTGCTGAAATGCTATAATGGACGCAGGTATTTTTTATGAGGAGGAAACACGAATGACAGTATTTGAAGGTAATACCGTCGAAGCCGCCATCGCGGCCGGCTTAAAAGCCATGCAAGTGACGCGTGACCAGGTCACGATTGACGTGGTTGCGGAACCGAAGAAGGGCTTTTTGGGACTGGGTAAGAAACCCGCCCAAGTTAAGTTAACGGCGGTGCCAGCCTCCGCAGCGCCAGCGCCGAAGAAACCGGCGGCACCAAAAGTGACCGTTCAGCCACAGTTGAAAGTGACGCCCGCACCAAAAGTGAAGCCGGCGGCGGTTATTCAGACGCAGGCCGGGATTAAAACGACGGCCGCACCGAAAAAGCCGGCCGTGGCTAAGCAGTCGCCGGCCGCTAAGGCGACCAAGGCTGCAAAGTCCGCAACCATAAAATCGGCTAAAAAGGCGGATCAGCCCGCACGGACAGCTGACCAAGCCATTCCGGTGCGCTCACCGCAAGAAATTGCGGCCCGGCAAGCGGCTAACGAACAAGCGGTTCGCGATCTCAGTGCGTACTTGTTAGAAATCGTTAAGCAGCTCGGTATCGTTGCGGACCTAGACGTCGACTTCGGCAATCGCCACGCGACCCTGAATTTCGATACGGCTAAGCAAGGGCTGCTGATTGGTAAGCACGGGCGTACGATCAACGCTTTGCAGGATTTAGCCCAAGTTTATATGAATCATCACGGCGCTTCGCACGTTAACGTCGTGTTGGACGTCGACGACTACCGGGAACGGCGGGCCGCGACCTTGAAACGGTTAGCGGAAAGTACCGCCCGTGAAGCGATTGCGACTGGCAAGCAGGTCTTTTTGGACCCGATGCCGTCGTTTGAGCGCAAGTTGATTCACGCGGAATTGGCGAATAACCGCCACGTCACCACTTTTTCGGAGGGCCGCGACCCGCACCGTGCCGTCGTGGTAACGATTCGTAAATAGTCGGCGTAAATGAACGCAAACAGGCGTTTGACAAACGTCAAATGAGCTATTATAGTAAGTATTAATCATTCTTATCTTTTAGATAAAGTAGTCAAAGTGCTTTATCCACGCTTTAAGGTGGCGTGGACTAGGCGCTTTTTTTATGCTTTTTAGGACATATTGTTAACTAATTAGAAGTGTTTTTTGGTATGGTATTAGGCGGTATGACGGGAATTTCCCAGCACTACTGACTTAATTGTGGGGCGAGCCCCACCGTACGGATGTTTAGAGAAAGGACATGATGAAAGATGCCAACGACCACGGAATTTGATACGATTGCGGCGATTTCCACGCCACCTGGCGAAGGTGGTATTTCAATTATTCGAATTAGCGGTGACCAGACGTTCAACGTTGTCGCGCAAATCTTTAAGGGCAAGGACCTGAGCAAAGTTCAGTCCCATACCATTAACTACGGTCACATCGTTGACCCGGACACCCATCAGGAAGTCGATGAAGTGATGGCTTCGGTCATGCGGGCACCGAAAACTTACACCCGTGAAGACGTGGTGGAAATCAACTGTCACGGTGGCTTAGTGGCGACCAACAAAATTTTGCAATTGATTTTAAGTCACGGCGCACGGATGGCCGAACCGGGTGAATTTACCAAACGGGCCTTTTTAAACGGTCGCTTGGACCTTTCACAGGCGGAAGCCGTCATGGACCTGATCCGCGCGAAGACTGATAAATCAATGAAAGTTGCGTTGAATCAGTTGGACGGGGACCTCTCGAAACTCATTCGCCACCTCCGCCAAGATATTTTAGACGTATTGGCACAGGTCGAAGTCAACATCGACTACCCGGAATACGACGCGGTCGAAGCGATGACGACTAAGATGCTTAAAGAAAAGGCGGTCGAGGTCGGACAAAGTATCGACCAGCTGTTGGCAACCGCTAAGCAGGGGAAAGTCCTGCGTGAAGGGTTGGCAACGGCAATTATCGGCCGGCCGAACGTGGGTAAGTCGAGTTTACTAAACCACTTATTACACGAAGATAAGGCCATCGTGACCGACGTAGCCGGAACGACTCGGGACGTGATTGAGGAATACGTGAACGTCCGCGGGGTACCGTTGAAGTTAGTTGATACGGCCGGCATTCGCGATACGGAAGACAAGGTCGAAAAAATCGGGGTTGAACGCAGTCGCAAGGCGATCGGGGCCGCCGACCTCGTCTTGTTAGTGCTGGATAGCAGCCAGCCGCTAACCAACGAAGACCAGGAATTGTTGAAGCAAACCGCTGAGTCGAAGCGGATCGTGATTTTAAATAAAACCGATTTACCGACCCAGTTGGACCGCAAGCAGCTAGACCAATTGGTTGATCCCGCCGACGTGTTAAGCATGTCGGTCCTGCAACAGTCCGGTGTTGAACAGTTGGAACAGCGGATTGCCAAGATGTTCTTCAACGAAGGCATTGAAAGCAGTCAAAATAACGTCATGGTCACGAACGCCCGCCACATTGGGTTATTAAACCAGGCCAAGCAGGCGCTGAGCGACGTTCAGACGGGGATCGCGGCGGGGATGCCGGTCGACCTCGTACAAATTGATATGACTCGTTGTTGGGAATTTCTCGGTCAAATTACCGGGGACAGCTATGAAGATGAATTATTAGACCAGCTATTTAGCCAGTTCTGCTTGGGTAAGTAGTGTAGGAGGAAAAAGAGAATCATGACAGAAGTAAAGCAGTATCAGGGTCGCGACTACGACGTCATCGTTGTGGGTGCCGGCCACGCCGGCTCAGAAGCGGCCTTAGCCGCCGCCCGGATGGGAAACCGGACCTTATTAATGACCATTAACTTAGACATGGTCGCCTTTATGCCTTGCAACCCGTCCGTGGGTGGCCCGGCGAAGGGGATCGTTGTGCGCGAAATCGACGCGTTGGGTGGCGAAATGGGCCGCAACATCGATAAGACTTACGTCCAAATGCGGATGTTAAATACCGGGAAGGGTCCGGCTGTCCGGGCACTGCGGGCACAGGCCGATAAGCACGCTTACAGCGCTGAAATGAAGCACACGATCGAACGCGAACCCAACTTGACCTTACGCCAGGGAATCGTCGACGGCTTGATCGTCGAAGACGGCGTCTGCAAGGGGGTTATTACCAATACCGGCGCCCACTACTCCGCCAAGAGCGTAGTGTTGACGACCGGGACGGCCGCCCGTGGGAAAATCATCATTGGTGAATTGATGTATTCTTCGGGTCCGAACAACTCCCAACCGGCGATGAAACTTTCGGGTGATTTGGAACGCCTTGGCTTTAACCTGGAACGCTTTAAGACCGGGACGCCGCCACGGGTTGATGGTAATACCATTGACTACGGCGTGACCGAAGAACAGCCCGGTGATCCGGAACCACACCACTTTAGCTTTGAAACTAAGGACGAGGACTACCTCGATTTAAAGCACCAACTGTCTTGCTGGTTGACGTATACCAACGAAACTACTCACAAGATTATTCATGACAACCTTGACCGTGCACCGATGTTTACCGGCGTGATCGAAGGGGTCGGGCCGCGTTACTGCCCGTCGATTGAAGACAAAATCGTCCGTTTCGCAGACAAGAAGCGTCACCAACTTTTCTTGGAACCAGAAGGTCGCAATACGGATGAATGGTACGTACAAGGCTTGTCCACCTCGATGCCCGAAGAAGTCCAACAACGCATTCTGCACTCGATTGCGGGCCTGGAAAAGGCCGAAATGATGCGGCCGGGATACGCCATCGAATACGACGTCGTATCGCCTTACCAGTTGAAAGCCACGCTCGAAACTAAATTGGTGAAGAACCTTTACACGGCGGGGCAAACTAACGGGACGTCCGGTTACGAAGAAGCGGCCGGACAAGGCCTAATCGCCGGCATTAACGCTGGTTTGCGGGCCCTAGACCGTGACCAGCTGACGCTTAAGCGCAGTGACGCCTACATTGGGGTCATGATCGATGACTTGGTCACTAAGGGAACTAGCGAACCGTACCGATTATTAACGAGTCGGGCGGAATACCGCTTGATCTTACGGCACGACAATGCTGATTTACGCTTGACCGATAAGGGACGCGACCTCGGCTTGATCGATGATGACCGTTACGCCGCGTTTGAAGCTAAACGCCAGGCTATCAAGGATGAGCTTGACCGGTTAGGCAAAATCCGTATTAAGCCTAACGATGCGGTCAACAGTTTCTTAGAAGCCCACCATTCCGGCATCTTAAAGGACGGCGTCTTAGCAGCCGACTTCTTGAAGCGGCCGGAAGTGCGCTACGCCGATTTGATGAAGTTCATTCCGGCAGCGCCGCAACCGCTAGAACGACACATTATCGAACAAGTTGAAATCCAAATTAAGTACGCGGGTTACATTACCAAGGCCGAGGAACGGGTCGACCACTTGAAGAAGTTGGAAGCCAAGAAGATTCCGGACCGTATCGATTACTATGCGATCGACGGACTCGCAACCGAAGCCCACCAAAAACTAAAGAAAATTCAACCAACGACGATTGCCCAGGCATCCCGGATCAGTGGAGTTAACCCTGCCGATATCGCGATTTTGAGTGTTTACATTCAGCGCGGGCGCATTGCTAAAGTTGAAGATTAATGAAGCAAAACGGGACGCGCCCGCCAAGTTTGGCAGGCGCGTTTTTTTCGTAAAAAAATAAAGGACCGGCACAGACAAGCGGCGCCGTTTGGATTATAATTATGGGAAGTTAACGGTTAGGGAGCTGCAGAAATGAGAGTGTTCAAGAGTATCATGAGCTGGGTAGTTCCGATCGTCATCGGGCTGCTGGTGGCCACGATTATTCGTTACTTTGTATTTACATTAGTTCGGGTTGACGGACCCTCGATGGAACCGAACTTAGAAAATAATGAACGGGTCGCCGTGGTTAAAACGGCAAAGATTCGACACCTCAGTGTGATCGTGTTCAACGCCCATAAGGTTGATCCGATTGCGAAGACCGGGGTGAAGTACGTGAAGCGGGTGATTGGGATGCCCGGGGATACGGTTAAAGCGCAGGACGGTAAGATTTACGTCAATGGTAAGGTCGTTTCGCAAAAGTTTATCAGTCAGTTTGAACGAACACAGGGGACTGGCAACTGGGACCTCTACGCGTTAGGGAATCGCAATGAATGGGCCGATAAGACGGTCAAAGTACCGAAAAATAGTTACTTTGTATTAGGCGATCACCGGTCGGTCTCAAACGATAGTCGCTACTGGGGCTTCGTACCGGCGAAAAAGGTGATTGGCGTCGTTAAAGTCCCACTGTGGGATACGAACGCGACCCGCCGGCATAACGTTAATAGTCTGGGTTATTAAAAAAACGGGTGATGCACCGGAATGGCGTATCACCCGTTTTTGAGCGGTAACTGTTCAGAAAAGTAAACAATTATTGTGTTTAGCAATGAACAAGCCTAAAATATAAACTAATTAATTGACAGGAGGCACCAGCATGGGCGTATTTGCAGAACGATTAAAGACGGCAATGCAGCAAGCGGAGCTGAGTTCAGCGCAGCTTGCAAAACAAACGGGGATTGGCCGTTCATCAATCAGTCAGTGGCTAAGTGAAAAGTACGTGGCGAAGCACGATAAGGTCGTCACTTTGGCAGAAGCGTTAGCGGTTGACCCGGAATGGCTGGTAGGTTTGACTGACCAGCCGACCCCGCCAGCGACCTTGCCGGTGGAACCAGTCGTTGAGGCGACCCCGCCAGTTGATCCACAACTAGTCGCATTGTGGCAGCAACTCGACGAACCGCAGCGGGCCAAGTTGCTGAAAAAGGCCAATAAGTTACTGGCGAAGGAAGTTCAGGAAACCGGTAAGGGGAAGCGGAAAGCCAAGAAGAAAAAGAAAAAGTCGAAGAAAAAGTAACGTTAAAGGGCCGTGTTATGAAGTGAACGCTTCATAATACGGTCCTTATCAGTTAATGGTTATTTTTCAACTGGCCAGCGTTCCCAGTCCTTGGCCCAAATGAGCCCCATCACGCCTTCGCCAACGTGGACGCCAACAACCGGTCCGATTTCACCTTCATCAATGGTAATGTCGGGAAAACTGGCGGTTAGGTCAGCGGTCCATTCGGCCTGAAGCTTGGGATTATTCCCGTTTTCAATGGTGACGCGCAGCGGGTAGTCGGCGGCGGCCACCGCCGCGGCCAGTTTAGCTTTAATAGCGGTGTAGGCGCGGCGCATCGTCCGTTCTTTTTCAATCGCCACAATCTTGCCATCTTCAAAGGTTAACACTGGTTTGATGCGTAACAGGTTGCCAACTAATCCGGAAGCGTTGGATAAGCGCCCGGTGCGGACAAGGTGGCTAAGGTTGTCAACGACGAAGAAAACTTGGGTCGTTTCCCGAATTTTTACCAATTGGTCAATAACTTCTTCGGGAGTGTAGCCGGCCGCGACGAGTTTGGCGGCGAGTAGGACCATGTAAGCCTCACCGGCCGCGGTAATTTTGGAATCGAACGGGTAAACTTTAATGTTCGTGACGTTCGGGAGAAAGCTTTCTAGATTATTGATAAAACTAGTGATCCCGGAAGATAGGTGGATGCTGATTACGGCATCGTAGCCCTCATCGGCGAGTTGATCATACATTGTTTGCATCTGACCCAGGGTGATCTGCGTCGTTGTTGGCAATTCGGGCGCGGTGCGCATTCGTTCGTAAAATTCTTTGGAAGTGATCTCGACGTTTTCGAGGTAGGTCTGCTTACCAAAGATGACCGTGATTGGAACAACGTGGATATTGTATTTCTGGATATCGGCTGCCGATAAATAACTAGCACTATCCGTGACAATTGCGGTTTTCATAGTGGCTCCCATCTTGTGAAAGAATTTATACTGTATTATAACGCTTGTTAATACCCGAATCTAGCGTCTTTCAGGTTCCAAAATCCCGAGTTGTAATCGGGGATTGAAACCGGCATAATGAAAACAATTAATTGCTAGGAAGGGTGGTTTGATGACAGCTCAGATGACGATAAAACCAGCGACGGCGGCGGATCAGGCGGCGTTAGCTGAAATTTACCTAATTGATCGCCAACGCGAATTTCCGTGGGTTAGCCACCCGCAATTGGCAGATTTCGACCAGGATAGCCGTGGTGAATTCGTCCTGGTGGCGTGGATCGATGGCCAGCGCGCCGGTTTTTGTTCATTATACCGGCTGGCCAACTTCATTCACCTATTATTTGTTAGTCCGGACTTTCGCCATTTAAAAGTTGGCGAGCGTTTGTTGATGGAAATGCGGCAGTACGCAACGGCGCCGTTGACGCTGAAATGCGTAATTGCTAACCAGGCGGCGCTGGATTTCTACGCCCAGGTCGGCTTTGAAATCGTACAAACTGATGAGGACGCGGTACCGCCGAATTACACGCTGCGGGATACCCGCACGGAGCAATACGTGGCCCTTGTTGACTTAAACGCACTAACTCATCACCACTTTAATTAAATCTAATTATTTTTTAATTTTGGGGTTGACATCGGTAAAAACCGGCGCTAAACTCTAATCATTAATTAAATTAAGATTAAAAACTGTGATGAGGAACGGCACTGGAAACGTTAGTCAGCGAGCTGCAGGTTGGTGAAAGGCAGTCAAAACGTCTCAGCGCGGATCACCTTGGAGTTGCGCCCCGAAATGATTTGGAGAAGGCGTTGGATGGTACCCATTAGTGTACCGGCGTATCGCACCCAGTGTGCCGTACGTGCTAAGGTGTTGGCTGCGAAGCTGACACGAATAAAGGTGGTAACCCGTTACAGACGTCCTTTAATTAACTCGGTAGAGTTAGTTGAAGGACGTTTTTTTAGTCAATTAAAGGTGGTGAGGATGATGAAATCGGACATTCAGGTGGCTAGTTACCAACAGTGGGCAACGGTGGCTAGTCGCATTAACCTTGGGCGAGGGGTCAGCATCCTCGTTGCGTTAGGGTAAATTGCTGACACATATTGATTTTAGCGGTTACGAACGTAGCCACACATATTTTAGGCGTTACACATATTATTAAGGACAACTCAAACGATTAACACATAGCAATCACACATAGTTACAGCACTAACACCAACACCAACACATAGACGGAGGTAGCACTTATGACCAAAACAATGACAGTAACCGAAACCCAAGTCGCACAACAACTTTTTGACGCGTACCGCCACCAACAACCGCTTAACATGGCCGACTTAGCCAACCAAGTACCGGATGAAGACGCTGCTTACCGGGTTCAAGCCGCGCTCACTGTGCTCAAGAATCAACCGTTGGGCGGGTATAAAGTTTCACTGACTAGTGAACAGACCCAAAAGATGTTTGACGCCGATGCGCCGCTATACGGGGCGCAGGTTGCTGATCATTTCTTAGCGGCCCCGGCCACGGTCCGGCAAAGCCAATTGATGGATCCACTCGTAGAAGTTGAACTGGTTTTTAAGGCCAAACAGACGCTGACCGCTGAAGACAGCCTAACCGATTTGTTCCACAAAACGACGGTCGCACCGGCGCTGGAATTACCAGATTCGCGTTTTTCGGACTGGTTCCCAGATTTACCTAAGAACTTAGTCGTGGCGGATGCCGCGGTTGGCGGCCTAGTCGTTTACGGCACTGAACGGGATACCGACAGCGTCTTTGATTCGGTTGCGGACGTGGCGACCCCTAAGTGTACCTTGGTTCACGATGGGGAAACGTTGAAAACCGGGGTTGCCAGCGAAGTGCTGGGTAACCCGTTAAAATCGTTGCACTGGTTAGTGGGTAAACTGGCAAGTCAGCATAAGCAGCTGACGGCCGGTCAGCGGGTCTCTTCCGGTACGTTCGTGCTACCGCCGCATTTAACGGTCGGTCACTGGCAAGCGGATTTTGATCATCAACTCGGAAGCGTTCAATTAGAGATGACTAACGATTAAAATAGTTAAGCCGTTGCGCATTTGCGTAACGGCTTTTTTTCTGCCAATGTTTCACGTGAAACATTCAGGTCGTGGTAGGCGGCCAGTGGGGACACCGGTATACTGTGGGTGTGGACGTTGCGGTGCGCTTGATTGGCGACCGAACGAAACGGATAAAAGGGGGATAGGTGGCGTGCTAATAGCTAAATCGCGAGGGTTAACATTATTCACAGTTAGCTTGTTACTGGTGCTAACTGGGTGTCATAAGGCGACGCGGGCAACGCCGGACATTGATGCGCCCGCCATCGTAACGAAGATGGATCGTACCGGAATTATTGAACATCCTAAGCGGTGGGCGGCGTTAATGAAACAAACCGAACACGGCCAAAAAATTAAAAGTGTGCGCGAACTTAACCAAGTTTTACAGCAGGGTAACCGGCACTCGTTCGTAGCGACAACGCCCAAACAATTCGAAGATATTAACGCGCCATCGATTAGTGCCGTTCGCGGTTACCGGGTCCTGAACGTGCCGTCGTTTTTTTCGACTGACGATGCGCAGACGCAGAAGTATCAGCAGCAATTACGCCGGTGCGTGACTAAGTTGAAGGACGAACCGGTCCTGATTTTGAACTTTGCCCATAATCGGGGTGGCGATTACCGTCCGATGATTGCGGGGCTGGCGGCTGTCATTCCCCGGGGAACGTTATGGTCAGAAGTTGATAAGCACGGTCACGCCAAACCGGTAGTCATGACCACTAAACGCATCTACGGTGGTCTGAATAAGCAGTCAATGACGTACCGGGCGCCGCGGCAGCGAACCGACCAAAAGGTGCTGTTGATTATGGATAATCGCACCGGTAGTGCCGCCGAATAAACGGTTATGGCTTTGAAACGTAATCCGAACGTGACGACGATTGGCCACCCGACAGCCGGGTATACGAGTGTGAATACGGGCTACGTTGCCAAGTCTAAAAAAGCGGCGGCCGTGCTGACGGTCGGCACGATTACTAGTCAGGTCGCGATCAATGGTCAAAGGCAGTTCAATAACCAACCGCTTAAGCCGGATGTCCAGACCTTGTATGCACCGGTCGCACCGCGGGGCAGTCAGTACCGCAAGCAACAGCCGCTCGATGCTGATTTTTGGGATGAATTGGTTCAGCAGTTACCACGACAATCCGCAAAAACTGGAAACTAAACTAAATTAAACCGCGCACTGCAACTTGTCGCTAGACGGTTACAGTGCGCGGTTTAATGCTGGTTATAAAACCTCTTTTAATACATTGTTATAAAACCTGCTGCAATACCGGTTAACTACGCGTTAATACGGTGATAATTTTGATCAAAGTACTTGCCGTTACGGATGTCGTCGGGTAAGCCGGCGTAAGGGGCTTCAGCAATGACGTCGTCGTTATTTTGACCGGCGTCGCCCGCGTAGGTGATCGTGGCAAATTCGGGAACGACAAGCTTCGGGTAGGTCGCGTATTTTTCGCGGGCTTCTTCCATTAAATCGATGTGGTCGTTTTGGAAGGTAACGGTAATTTCAGGATGGTCTTGCACCCATTTTGGGAAGAAAATCGTGCCGTTGACCTTGTTATCATTAGGCAGAAAATCTAGGGCAACGTCGGTCCCGGTTGGTTCGGTCCAAGCGACCTTGTAGATGCCTTCGGTCAGCATCACGATGTTGGCTTCCTGATCCTTGACCCAGCGGCCGGCAACCATCCCACCGTGGATCCGGTAGTCGACGGTGTGGTCATTTTTAGCGTACCATTCGTATTCCCACCCGTTATCGTAGGTGTAAATGAAGTGGGTGCCTAAAAAGTCAGCGAGCGTTTTGAATGTTTTAGTCATGTGATGAGCTCCTCTAGTTTTATGATTTTATATACATGTAATTAATTACATGTTAAGCGACGGAATTAAGCATAAACCGATTCGGGCTATCCGTCAAGCCCGGGGCCTTAAGCAGTCATTGTTAACCTGTCGTTAACAACCGGTTTTGTGCCGCTAATTAGTGTATACTGGGAGCGAGGGAGGGATTTTATGGCACAAAAAAATAAATTACAGTTTATTATTTTAGGGCTATTAAATCAGCGGCCCCTGACCGGTTACGACCTGACAAAGTCGTTTGATAACGAAATCGGCGAGTTTTGGCAAGCGCAGCACAGCCAAATTTACCCGCAATTAAAACGTTTAGAGGAACAGGGCGCCATTACCCACGAAGTGATGGTGAGCGGTGAAAAACTGGAAAAGAAACTGTATCACATTACCGACTTGGGAACGGCGCGCCTGCGCGACTGGATCACGGTCGGAACACCGGAATTAACAGCGACTAAGGATGAATTTATTTTAAAACTCTACTTTATCCGCAAAAGTACTGATCCGCGGTTATCCGTAATGTTGCACGAACAGTTGCGATTGCATACGGCGAAGCTGACCCATTTAAAGGGGCGGATGACAACCGTCTTTGGCGACGACCAGCAAATCGCGGACAACTACGGCCATTACTTGATCTTGCAACACGCGGTCGGCCGGGAAAGTTACTACGTGAACTGGCTCAAGCAGACGTTGAAAACCGTGAAGCACGCGCAAGCTTAGCGGTATAATGACAGTGTTACAACTCAATTAGCAGATAGGGGCGTTAGCAATGGAAAACCAAGCTATGCAGGAACCGTTAGTCTACCGGCGGGTATTACTAACGGTGGATGAAGATGATAATACGTCGTCCGAACGGGCATTTCGGTATGCCACGACGCTGGCCCGCGACTACGCGGTACACCTCGGAATTTGTTCGGTGTTAGAAAGTGAAGATATCAATATTTTTGACTCACTGACACCGTCCAAGTTGCAAGAAAAGCGGCGGCACGTGGAACAAGTCGTGGCCGACTACGTTAAATTGGCGGAGGCCAACGGCGTGGAACACGTGGAACCACTGGTCTACGAAGGCGGCGACGTCGATGACGTTATTTTGGAACAGGTCATTCCGGACTTCAAGCCGGATCTGTTAGTCACGGGCGCCGACACCCAGTTTGCCCATTCGAAAATTTCGGGGGCAATTGGTCCGCGGTTAGCTAAAAAGGCACCGGTCTCCGTTATCGTTGTGCGCTAAGGCGGATACGAAATAAAATTTTGAAAAAACGTTTCGAACCAAGCTTTAATTAGCATGGGCGGAACGTTTTTTTTATGGTTTTGTGGGACATTTTATGTCCAGATAGGCAAACAAACCGTCCAGACTTGTGTATGTGTGAGCTTGATTTTAAATTTATTTAAAAATCTAAAATCCCTTAATATAAGCGATTACAAACGGTAAAGAACATAATTTTTGAAAAAATTTCAAATTGGTTGTTGCATTTTGAACAAAGCTCGCTATAATAAAGTTTGTAAATTGATTCACAAAGAATGGAATGGAGGAACCGAACCATGATGAAAGCTGCAGACACCAAAGAAACCAAGAAAACGACTAACGAGGTTGATGAACTCGTTAAGCGTTCTAAGAAAGCCTTAGCGGAATTAAAATCGTACGACCAAGCACAGATTGATGAACTGTGTGAAAAGGTCGCGGTGGCCGCTCTGGATAACCACATGAAACTGGCCAAGATGGCCGTTGAAGAAACTGGCCGTGGGGTCGTTGAAGATAAGGCCATCAAGAACATTTATGCTAGTGAATATATTTGGAATAGTATGCGTCATGATAAGACCGTTGGGATCTTAGAAGAAGATGCCGAAAAGAAAATGATGAAGATTGCCGAACCAGTCGGCATCGTTGCCGGGGTTACGCCGGTTACGAACCCAACTTCAACGGTTGTTTTCAAAACTTTAATCTCATTAAAAGGACGGAACACGATTGTCTTTGGTTTCCACCCACAAGCTCAAAAGTGCTGTGCGGAAACTGCCCGGATTATTCAGACGGCGATTGCAGCTGCCGGTGGCCCGGCTGACGCGGTGCTCTACATTGAACACCCAAGCATTGACGCTACCAGCGCTTTAATGCACCATCCGGACGTTGCCACGATCTTGGCAACCGGTGGTCCAAGCATGGTTACCGCCGCTTACTCATCAGGGAAGCCAGCCTTAGGGGTTGGTCCTGGTAACGGCCCGACTTACGTTGAAAAGTCCGCTAACATCAAGCAGGCGGCTAACGACATCGTTCTTTCTAAGACCTTTGATAACGGGATGATTTGTGCGTCAGAAAACAGTGCCGTTATTGATAAAGAAATCTACGCCGATTTAATGGCAGAATTCAAACGCTTAGGTTGCTACATTGTAAAGCCTAAGGACGTCCAAGCGTTGAGTGACGCGGTTATTGATCCGAACCGCCACACCGTTCGTGGTCCGGTTGCCGGGAAATCCGCTTACGAAATTGCTCAAATGGCCGGCTTAAAGGACGTTGACCCTGAATGCCGCGTTCTGATCGCCGAATTAAAGGGTGTCGGCTTGAAATTCCCACTTTCCGGTGAAAAATTATCACCAGTTCTGACGGTTTACAAGTCCAGCTCGAACGAAGAAGCCTTCAAGATTTGTGACGACTTACTTCATTATGGTGGTTTAGGTCACACGGCCGGCATTCACACGACTGACGACGACTTAGTTAAGAAGTTCGGCCTGGCCATGCCAGCTTGCCGGATCTTGGTTAACACACCATCTTCAGTTGGTGGGTTAGGTAACATTTACAACAACATGACCCCATCGTTAACTCTGGGCACGGGTTCTTACGGTGGTAACTCGATTTCTCACAACGTTTCTGACATGGACTTGATCAACATCAAAACGGTGGCGAAGCGTCGGAACAATATCCAATGGGTAAAGATGCCTCCCAAGGTCTACTTTGAGCCCAATTCTCTCCGCTACCTTGAAACAATGGCTGGCATCAAAAAGGTTTTTCTAGTTTGTGACCCTGGGATGGTTAAGTTCGGCTACGCTGACCGAGTAACGGCCGTCTTGAATCAACGGGTTGAACCGGTTGATATCGACATCTTCTCCGAAGTTGAACCGAACCCGTCATCGGATACGGTCTTCAAAGGGGTCGAACGCATGAAGGCCTTCGAACCAGACACGATCATTGCCTTAGGTGGTGGGTCCGCAATGGACGCCGCCAAGGGGATGTGGCTCTTCTACGAACATCCAGAAGCTTCCTTCTTAGGTGCTAAGCAGAAGTTCTTGGATATTCGGAAACGGGCTTACAAGGTCCCAGTACCGAACAAAGTAACTTACATTGGGATCCCAACGACTTCCGGGACCGGGTCAGAAGTAACGCCATACGCGGTTATTACTGACTCCCAGACGCACGTTAAGTACCCGATCACCGACTACGCAATGCAACCAGACATTGCCATCGTTGACCCACAATTCGTTGAAACGGTACCACCACGCACGACTGCTTGGACTGGGTTGGACGTGATTACCCACGCTACCGAAGCCTACGTTTCAGTCATGGCTACCGACTACAGTCGCGCATGGTCGATTCAAGCCTTGAAGTTAGCCTTCAAGTACTTGAAAGCGTCCTACGATGGTGACCAGGAAGCGCGTGAACACATGCACAATGCGTCCACGATGGCCGGGATGGCCTTTGCGAACGCCTACCTGGGCATTAACCACTCAATCGCCCACAAACTTGGTGGGGAATTCAACCTTCCTCACGGGTTAGCGATTGCGATCACTTACCCACAAGTTGTTCGTTACAATGCGGAAATCCCAACGAAGCTGGCAATGTGGCCGAAGTACAACTACAATACCGCTTTAGGCGACTACGCTGATATTGCCCGGGCCATTGGCTTACCAGGCAAGACCGACGAAGAACTCAAGGAAAGCTTAGTTAAGGCATTCATTGACTTAGCACATTCAATGGACGTCACGTTATCACTCAAGGCTAACCGGGTTGAAAAGAAGCATTTCGATGCGAGTGTTGATCACCTTGCTGAATTAGCATACGAAGATCAATGCACCACGGCTAACCCGCGTGAACCACTCATTAAGGAATTGAAGGCCTTACTCGAACGCGAATGGGACGGCCAAGGAGTGGAAAAATAGGGTTAATTAAATACGGGTTCCTCTAATTTCATCATTAGGCTCTCGTTTTGGTGGCTAGCCACCAAAACGGGGGCCTTTTTGGTGTTCATAATTAATTGAAATATTAGTTCCTTTTATATCCAAACTAACCTATACTTATGACGGATAAGGTAAATGCAACTCAACCTTATAACGAAGGGGGACTTCTAAATGAAGTTATCGGTAACTAAACGGGGGCTTGGGCTATTGTTAGCTGGCGTTATCAGTGGGGGGCTACTGGCGACGCCAAGCGCGACTGCTGACAATGCGACGGCCACGCGCCCAACAACTCGTACGGCAACGGTCAAGTTACGGCCAACCGCGTATTACAGTGTGCGGGCGGGAAAAACGTACCGCTTTACGGATGCGCACGCGCAGGTCAAGTTGAGTGCAAACCATGATTTGAAAAATTACCGCCAGACGACTTGGACGGCGACCGGACGGAGTGATGTAACAACGCCGAACGGGCAAACGACCCGTTACTTGTACGTTAAGAACGCGCGTAACGGGGCAACCGGCTGGGTCGCGGCTAAGCTGATGAAGGCTGGCCGCCATTACCAGGTCAACGGGGCGCAAAAGATCAAGGCCAAAAATTACGTTCGGGCGACGAGCTTTAAGAAGGCAAAGGCGCCGACGCAAAAAATTTATCAACTTTCTGGTAAAAATAGTGCGATGCACTGGGTCAAGGGCCAAACCATTAGTAAGAAGAAGACTTACCGGGCGACTAAGAAGCGCCATTACTATCAAAACGGGAAAACCTACTGCTACTACTACGTCACGAGTGGTAAAACCAAGGGCTGGGTCTGGCATAAGGACCTTAAGAAGGGCACCTATTACGACGTAGCCAAGCACCAAGCCGCGATTCGCAAACGGCTCAAAACGTATTTAACGTCGGTGACCAAGGATAAAACTGCCGAAGTGGCGTTTTACAATCTGTCACCAGTTAAGGGCAGTAAAGCCGCAAAGGCGCCGCACGCCTCGGTTTATAAAGCGGGTAAGCTGGCGGTCAACGCTTGCGGTAAGTATTCAACCGTTTCGGCCAGCACTTATAAGCTGTACATCGCGGCCTACGTCTTGCACTTAAAGCAACAGAAGCGTTTCAAGTGGACTAAGGCGAACCGGGCGGGAGTCACGCGGATGATCGTTAATTCCGCCAACGACTACCCGGTCAGCATTTTACGCAAGTACGGCCGGACTAACATCAACCGCTGGCTTGCATCGCAGGGCTATTACGGCAATACGTTTAGCGCGACCCGGGCATCGCGGACGACGGCTAACAGCCTGATCAAGGTGCTTAAGGACTTACAAAATGGTAAAAAGGCCTTTTCGAATAAATCGGACCGCGCCTTCATTTTGAAATTGATGGGCAAGCAGGTTTACCGGAAGGGAATTCCAACTGGCGCCGCGCGGGCTAATAAGGGTACCAAGGTGCAGGATAAGGTCGGTTTCTTGGAAAGTAACAACGGCGACGCCGGAATCGTGCGGTTACCGAACGGTCAGCGCTACTTGCTGGTTGTCTTGACTTGGGGCCACCATCAATCCGGTTTCAGTGGTTTCCCGCGGATTGCCAAGATTACGAAAAAAGTACAACAAATCGTTTATTAACAGTTAAAAAAAAGTCCAAAAGGGCCAGTGTTCAGTTTTGTGAACACCGGCCCTTTTGGGTAGAACTAATAAACTAAGTGCTGGGTGCAGCCAGCACGAGGAGGTAACAATAGATTAAATCGTCCATGTTTTTCAAATCGAACCCGCTGGCGCGTTCGAACTTGTCGATGCGGTAAAGCAGGGTATTCCGATGGACGAAGAGGTGGGCGGCCGCCTGACGGACGTTGCCTAAAGTTTGGTAAAGCGCCCGGATCAACTGCTGGTTTTCGGGCACTCGTAGCAGCGGGGTACACAGCGCCCGTAATTCCAGCTTGCGCGGTCCAGCTAACGCGGGCAGTAGTTGCGCCGTAACCGTGGTGACCGCTTGCTGGTGCTCTTGACTGAACAACTGCTGCTCAACGGTATAGACGCGGGGCAACTTGGCATCGTGCGGTTGCTGGCTTCCTAGTAATACGGTGGTATTGGTTGCAAAGTCATCGTCTAGAAGTGCCAGCATGGCGGGCAGGTCGGTTTCGGCGCTGACCGGTTGCTTCAATAGTAAGTACCCTGCCGTTTTAGCCGTCCAAGCTTGGTGCAGGCAGCCGTCAAAGAGGGCGGCGAAGGCTTGCAACCAAGCGGTCCGGCTCTGGGTAGCGTCGGTAAACCGTACCCGGAAATAGACGAGCTGAAACTGTTCAGCGGTGGTTTGCGGCGCGTGCGCCGTTTTTCCGAGTAAGTAGGCGGTCCAGTCGTCGGTTTGGACGCTGGCCTTTGGCGTGGCTAGCAATTCTAGGAGGGCGAGCTCGCGGTCTTCCAAGTTCGTCGTATCGATGCACAGGTACTTACCGGCGGCTAGCTTAACGCAAACGGTATGGTCGCTTAACGCCGGGGCGGACTGAACCGTCGCGTGCGGATAAATTGCCATTAATTGTTGAGCATCCATGAAGATCCCTCCTATGTGTGGGTGAGCTAGTTACGAACGGTTTCGGTCGTTGAGGCCCGCGCTACCAACTTGACGGCGACCGTTTCGGGGTTGTTAAAGGTGCGTTCGGGGTTGTTGATCTGATCCAGCAACGCTTCGACGGCCTTAGCACCGATACCGGCAAAGTCCTGGACGACGGTGGTCAGCGCGGGGTCGTTTTTCGCGGCGGCCGGCAAGTTATCAAAGCCGATAATCGCCAACTGGTCTAAAATGGTCGGCGTTACTTCCTGTAACCGGTGCATCGCTTTTAGGGCCACCACGTCGTTTTCGGCAATTAACGCCGTAATTTTCTGGGCGTGGAGGTAACCTTCAAGCTGAACTGCGTCGGTACAAGTCTGAAGCGCCTGTGCCCAACGTAGCGGGAGCGTGACGTCCGTGTCCGCTAGCTTCAACTGGTTGAAGTACCCCATGAAGCGGTCGCTGACGGTCCCGGTGAACGTTTGCCAAAACGGGGTCTCGGGTAAAAAGGCGATCCGTTGGTGGCCGTGGCGTTGTAGGTGGGCGCAGGCTAACTGGCCGCCGGCAACGTTATCACTGACGATGCTGGGCACTGCCAGCGCGGCCGGCCGCTTATCCAGCACGACGAGCGGTAACCGGTGAGCGTGTAACGCCATCAGTAGGGGCAACTCGGTTGCTAAGTTTTGGGGGTAATAGATCACCCCGGCAACGTGGTGCGCCAAGTCGAGCGGGTCCCGTTGCAGAAAGCTGTCGTTAGCCATTAAGCGCAGTTGCCAGGTCGTACCGGCAAGGGTCGCCTGGATACCGCTTTGGTAATCCCCGAAAGCCGGTGCTTCAAATGGTAGTACTAACAGGATTTCACGCTGGCTCGTACTTTTATGCGGTTTCACGTAAGTACCGCCGCCGCGAACCCGATAGACCAGGTCGGCCGCGGCCAGTTCGTTGAGCGCCCGCTTAGAGGTGATCCGACTGACACCGTACTTGATTGCCACGGCATTTTCACTAGGAAGGCGGTCGTTAGGTGCGTACTCGCCACGCAGAATCGCCATCCGAAGTTGTTGATATAGAACCGCGTACTTTGCCATCGTATCCCTCCACCTGGTATACCGACGAAAACAACTTTTTTCGTCAATTGCCTTAAATTTAGTATGATTTTAAGCGCTTACATGATATATTTCAAGTGACAAAGTATATCAACTTACCTTTAAATATTGACTATGTTTCACGTGAAACAATCGGATGAAACGAGTGATCCTGTGATTAAAGTCAGCTGATTTTTGGCACGCAGTTCGACGATTAGCGGACGGAAACGCAAAGAGGCCGTGACATTAGTCACAGCCTCTTGTGCGTCTCCGAATATTGATAGCCAAAACGTGCGCCAAAAGTTTTGCGTACGTATTAAGTTGCTTGCAACATGCGGTACTGCGAATCGTATAGTTCGTAGTACTGACCACGTTGGGCCATCAATTCGGCGTGGGTCCCGGCTTCAACAATCTGGCCGTCATCAACGACGAGGATCTGGTCGGCTCGTTGAATGGTCGATAAGCGGTGCGCCACGATGAAGCTAGTCCGGCCTTTGAGTAGCTCGTTAAGGCCTTCTTGTAACAAGGCTTCAGTCTTGGTATCGATCGCGGCGGTGGCTTCGTCCAAAATCAGGATGCGCGGGTCGGCGAGTAGGACGCGGGCAAAGGCGATCAGTTGCCGCTGCCCGGCCGACATGCTGCCACCACGTTCTTGAACGGTCGTTTGGTAACCATCCGGGAGGGTTCGGATGAAATCATCCGCCCGGGCGACCTTAGCCGCCTGCACGACTTCATCATCGGTTGCGTCTAAACGACCGTAGCGAATGTTATCCATAATCGTCCCAGAAAAGATGAAAGTGTCCTGTTGCATGACGCCCATCTGGGTTCGCAACGAATCCAGCGTAATCTGGCTAATATCGACGTTGTCGATGGTGACCTGCCCCTCAGAAACGTTGTAAAAGCGGGAGAGGAGGTTGATGATCGTCGACTTACCGGCACCGGTCTCACCAACTAGCGCAATCGTTTGCCCCGGTTTGGCGTGAAACAAGACGTGCTTTAAAATCATCGGCTCATCTTGGTCGTAACGAAACGAGACGTCGTTAAAGCGCACGTCGCCCTTAATCGGTGGCAGGTCGAACGCGTCGGGGGCGTCGATCACGGTTGACTTTTCGTCCATCGTTTCAAAGATTCGCTCGAGGTAGGCGGTCGCGGTAATGAGTGAATTATAGAAGTTACCGATGTTAATGATCGGGTTCCAGAAGTTGTTGATGTAACCGATAAAGGCGATCAGCGTCCCGGTACTAACGACCACGCCAAGTTGCTGAATCCCGATAAAGTAAATCAGCGCGGTCGTGATCGTCGACACGTTTTGGACCCCCGGCCCCAGCGCGTACTGAATTTTAACCGCCCGCATGTAGGAATCGCGGTTGTCGTTAGCGACGTCGTCAAAGGCTTGAATCGCATTTTCTTCCTGCGCAAAGCCCTGGGTAATCTTGATGCCATCGATGCTTTCGTGGATGTAGGCGTTCAGGTTGGATTGCTTGTTGCTTAGTTCGCGGAAGGCGACCCGCTGCTTTTTCTGGATTACGTAGGCCCAAAGAATCAGGACCGGAATCAGCACTAGGCTGTCGAACGTCAGCTTCCAGTTGATGGCAAACATGAAGATCAACGTGATGATCACCGAGATGATGTCGGAAATTAGGTTGACCAGTCCGTTAGCCAGTAAGTCACTCAGCGTGTTGATGTAGTTGACGACCCGAATCAAAATTTTACCGTGTGGGCGCGAATCAAAGTAGGAAAAGGGGAGTCGCTGAATGTTGGTAAACAGGTCGGTCCGCATATCGATCAGTAGGTCCTGACCGATTTTCGTAATGGACCAGATGCGGTAACGGAAACAGCCAAAGGCCACCAGCAGGCTGGTGAGAAAGATGCCGCCAAGCAGCCATAGCTGGTGAAAATCACGGTTGGGAATTGCTTGGTCAATCGCCACCTTCATCAAGTAGGGGCCTAAAATGACGGCCACGTTACCGAGCAAAATTGAACCCAGAACTAATAACATTTGGCCAGCGTAAGGTTTGAGGTAATGACCTAACCGGGCGTAGTCGTGCCAGTTAAACCGTTGGCGTAGACTTTCATCCTGGTTATAAGTGTTGCGTTTTGCCATTAATGTTCCCCTCCCTTCGCTTCTTTGAGTAAGCCGAGTTGCCGGCGGTAGGTTTCGGCGTAGTAGCCGTTTTCCGCTAATAAACTTTCGTGGGTGCCGTGTTCGACGATTTGACCGTGACGTAAAACGATGATCTGGTCCGCTCGGCGCAATGACGAAATCCGTGAGGCGATGATGAAGACCGTCTTATCAGCGGTAATTTTTTTCAACCGCTTTTGGATCGTCGCTTCGGTTTCCATGTCCAGTGCACTGGTCGTATCGTCCAAAATCAGGACTTGCGGGTCCTTGACCAGTGCCCGCGTCAGCGAAATCCGTTGCTTTTGCCCACCGGACAAGCCGACGCCGCGTTCGCCCACGACCGTATCGTAGCCGTCGGGCATCGTGCGGATGAAGTTGTCGGCGTCGGCCACGGTTGCCATTTCGCGCATGAACGGTGCCGAGGCGTCCTGGTTACCGTAACTGATGTTATCCGCAATCGAATCCGAGAAGAGGAACAGGTCTTGCGTCACGATGGTGATTTGATTACGTAGTTGTTCGGCCGGCCAGTCGCGCACGTCACGGCCGTCGATCAGGACGCGACCGTGTGTCGGGTCGTAAAAGCGGGCAATCATGTTCATTAAGGTTGATTTACCGGAACCGGTCTCACCAAGAATCCCGAGGGTCTGACCAGGTTGAACGCTGAAGTTGATGTCGTCTAAGACCTTAACTTCGGGCGCGTCCGGAAAGGCGAAGTCCACGTGTTCGAACTTTACGGCACCGTGCAGCGGGGCACTCGTGGTGCTGGTTGCCGGTACGATGGCCGGCTCGGCGTCCAACATTGCGCGAATCTTAATGGTGGCGGCGGAGAAGCGTTGAATATCGTTAATCAGCCAGCCACTCATCCGCATCGGTTGGTTGAGTAGCCATAGGAACCCGTTAAAGGACACGAGTTCCCCGAGGGTCATGTGCTTGGTGATGACGAGAAAGCTCCCGAATAACAAGACGATAACCGAGAGCAGCGAGGCTAGCAGGTCCAGTGCGGGTAAGTACCGACGCGAAACGGCGGCCGAAGCCATGTTCTTATCGCGGTAGTCGTAATTCAATTTTTGGAATTTCTTGATTTCGAAGTCTTCACGGGCGAAGGCGCGGATGACCCGGTTACCGGAAATGTTTTCTTCCACCATCGCGTTCAGGCGGGCGAAACTTTGCCGGATGTTGAAGAAGACGGTGTGGGCTTCGGTGCTCATCCGTTGGGTCAGGTACCAGATCGCCGGAGTCAGGATGACCAGCGCCAGCATCAACTGCCAGTTGATCATGCCCATGACAACGACCGCGGTTAAAAACCACAGGACGCATTCCGATGAGTTATAGGTCACCCAACAGAGAAAGTGGCGAATGGCGTCGGTGTCACCGGTCAGGCGCGCCATGATGTCGCCGCTGGTGACCGAGTTAAAGAAAGTGTAGTCCAAGGATTGCAACTTGCTGAACAGGTCGTGACGGATGGCAAACAGTGAATTTTGACCGACCCGTTCCCACAAAATGATGTAACAATAGCGCATAATGGTTCTTAGTAGGGTAACGCCGACCATGGCAGCCAGTAACGGCACCAAGCGTTCCAAGTGGCCCTGGTTAATGACCTGGTCGACGATGAAACCGCCAAATAGGGGAACGATGACGATTCCGGCGGCGTTAATAACGATTAAAATGATGGCGAGAATAATCTGAATCCGGCTCCGCTTAGCGTATTGCCAGATCCACTGGTAAGGGTTCATATCGATGGCCTCCTAACGGTGCGGCTGGTCGCCGGACCACCCGCGAGTTTAATCTTAGTATGCGGGGAAGGCGGGGGCGGTTGAATAGACGTTTTTGACTAATAGCATGTCTTTTTTTGCGAAAGGGGGGAAGTGACTTGCTAGCACTCAGTGACTTTACACCGGAAGTGCTCTACGCGTTTCCGTACCGCAACGAGCAGCCGGGCACCTACGTGTACCACAAACATACTTTTTTAGAGTTATCGACCATGCTTGAAGGCTACTCCGACTATAACGTGGAGGGCCGCTGGCGGCGGGTCGTGGCTGGGCAGGCGCTACTCTTTAATCCCGGGGTGCACCACCAGGAGACCCAACCACCGCACACCCAGAGCTTGCAACTGCACATTGGTTTTCGTCACGTGGTCTTACCGGGACAAACGCCGGACCACTTACCGTTTGCGGATAGCTTAATTGACTTGGGCGCTTACCGCGAGGAGTTCATGGCGGGTGCCCGCCGGATCGTGACGGAAAGCCAGCGCCCGACCGCGTTCGGCCATGATTTACTGATTCAGGCGATGGTCGTGCAGCAACTCTGCCTCCTGTTACGGGCGTTACCGGAAAATAACGTTAGCAGCGATTACTTATCGGTCAACGAAGCGGGTGATCCCAAGGCGGACCGCTTGGCACTGGTCAGTGCGGCGACCTACTACTTGGAAGCCCACTATAACGAAGACGTGACCTTAAGTGAACTGGCTCAGCAACTACACGTTAGCGCCGCCTACCTGTCGCGGACCTTTAAAAGCGTGCAGGGGACCAGCCCGATTAACTACTTGACCGGGCTGCGGATGCGGCGGGCCAAGCACTTATTGGCCAACGAGCAGCTGACGGTAACGGCGGTTGCCCAAGCAGTTGGCTACCAGGACCCGTACTATTTCAGCAAACTTTTTAAGCGCTACTTCGGCGCCGCACCAACGCTACTGGGTAAGTCGTTACGCGGTGATTAGGTATACCCCGACCAGCCAAGTTTTTGGCGTCCCGCGGTTCAAATTAGCAGGCAAGATGGGTATACTCGGGGGGATATCACGACGTTAAGGAGGTTAGCTTTAATGAAACTGCAATATTTAGGGACCGGTGCCGCCGAACGGGTCCCCGCGTTATTTTGTCATTGTAAAGTGTGTCGCTACGCCCGTGAACACGGTGGAAAGGACGTTCGCACCCAGACGCAGGCGCTGATCGATGACGGCCGGTTAATGATCGATTTTCCGGGGGATAGTTATTTGCACGCCCTGAATGACGGGTTGGACTTTGGCCAGATACACCAACTATTGATCACCCACTGGCACAGCGACCATTTATACGCTGAAGACCTGGCGCTACGGATGCACGGTTACGGGCAATCCTTGGGGTCGGTCCTTCACGTTTATGGTAACCGTACGTGCAAAAGTTTTACGACCGCGCGTTTGACTTGGAAGGGCGTGACGATCCGCAGCGGCTGCAGTACCACCCGCAGAAGAATTTCACGACGTTTATGGTCGCCGGGTACCAAGTTTGGATCTTGGCGGCTCAGCATGGTCATTATCAGGGCGACTGCTCGATTTACGCGATTCGCGACCAGGCGGGTAAGACGCTGTTATGGACCCACGATTGCGCCTACTTTAGCGAGGAGATGTTCCAATACTTAGTCGACCAGCACCTGCACTTCGACTTCGTTTCGCTAGACTGTAATAACCAGCCCCACGCCGGCCAACCGGGCGGTCCCCATATGGGCTGGCCGGATGACCAACGGATGATGGCCCGCTTTAAAGCGCTCGGGCTGGCGGATGATCAGACCCGCTACGTGGTGAACCACTTTTCGCATAATTCCGGCTTGACCCACGCCCAGATGGAAAATTTAGTTGCCGGTAGCGGCGTGACGGTTGCTTACGACGGGTTAACGGTTGAAATTTAAGGTTAAAACGGTCGGCCGAGAAATGCTCGCAATCGTTATCGGTAACGGGTTGACGGCTTGGGCCTATTCGTGGGTGCTGGTCCGGGCAAACGTTATTAGCGGTGGGGTCACCGCAACGGCGATGGTTGCCGCGCGACTTAGTGGCTGGAGCGTCACCGGTTGGACGAACCTGATCACGGTTAGTTGTTTACTGGTTGCGTTAGGGTTCCTAGGTGGGCACAACTTTATTAATTCTATCGTTTCCAGCCTCAGCTACGTCGGTTGGTTCAGCGTGGCGCAGGCGTGGCCACCACCACTATCGATTTCGCTATGGTGGGGCTTACCACTAGCCGGTCTACTGGTTGGGCTCGGCTACGCGCTGTGTTTGACGCACCACGCATCGACGGCCGGACTGGACGTCTTGGCGTTAGTGGTCCACCGGTTTTGGCCGCGGATTCCGGTGGCCCATAGTTTACGGGTCATTAACTTAGCCGTCTTGTTACTGGGGGCTTGGCAATTTGGGTTACGGTCATTTATACTCGGCTTAGGTTTTATTTTGATTTATACGCAGACGTTAGCGGTCGTGATGAAGCGACAGCAACGGCGGGCACTTGCGTAAAATGTAAGCGCTATACTAAACGAATAACTGGATTGTAAATAGAACGGGGTCAATCCCCAAGGAGGAAGAATAGCATGATTGAATGGCGTGGATTAAGTGCGGAGCAACGGTTGGCGGTGTCCGCCGTTTGTTTACCCGAAACGCGGGTGCTGGATTTAACGGTGACCTGCCAGCAGGGGGCTAGCGGCGTTAAACTCAGCCGCGATGGTCGGCAGGCGACCTTAACGTACGGTACGACGACTGATTTGATGCGCGGAGCCGCGTTATTAAGTGCCAAAGCGCAGACGACCGAGCAGTTCGACCTGCAACAAACGCCGCAGTTTAAAGTGTTAGCGGCGATGCTGGACGTTGCTCGTAACGGGGTACCGACGGTTGCGATGATCAAACGGATGATCCGGCGGTTAGCCAGCATGGGCTACAACGAACTGTGGTTATACTTAGAAGATTTATTTGAAATTCCGGAAGAACCGTACTTTGGGCGCGAACGTGGCCGTTATTCGCAGGCCGAACTGCACGAACTTGCCGTGTACGGTGACCAGTTCGGGGTTAAGTTGGTGCCGGCGGTCCAAACCTTAGCGCACATGCATAACGCGTTGAAGTGGGAAGCCCATAATCCAGTTAAGGATACCGACGACACCTTGTTAGTCGGGGCGCCGGCAACCAAGACGTTTATGACCCACTTACTCAAGGCGGCCAGCGCGCCGTTTACGACCAACAAGATTCATATTGGGATGGACGAAGCTTACCAGTTAGGCCGCGGGCGCTATTTGGATCAAAACGGCTTTACCGACCAGCAGACCCTGATTTTGGAACAATTAAAAATGGTGGTCGGGTTGACCCAGCAATTGGGGCTCGACGCTTACATGTGGAGTGATTTGTGGTTCACCTTTGCCTCACCGAAAAACGAAATGTATGATCCGGACGTGCACTTTGACGCCGACTTTAAGGCGAGCCTGCCACCGGTTGGTCAGGTTTATTGGGACTACTACCACGAAGACGAACAAACTTACCGTGACCGCTTTGCGCAACACTTCGAACTTAGTGATAACGTGGTCTTTGCGGGTGGCATCTGGACTTGGAGTGCGCTGGCGCCCGACCAAAGTAAGATGATGGCGACGGTTAAGGCCGGATTGAGCGCGGCCAAGGCCAGTGGCGTGCAACAAGTGGTTGCGACCATGTGGTTTGATGATGGTGCCGAAGTACCGTTAAGCGCGGCCTGGTACGGGTTGCAAGCGTTCGCCGCTTACCAGTACCACGCCGACGTTACGCCGGCGACCATCGATGCCGAGTACGCGCTGACCCAGGGCGAAGCCCCGACGTTCTACCACTTGTTAGACCAGTTCGATAACTTCACCGGCAAGGTCAACGTCGACGCCGACAACGTCAGCAAGATTGTCTTATACGAAGATTTGTTATTACAAAAGTACCGGCAGAACTTACAGGCGATCGACCTCGAAAGCCAGTATCAGGACCTGATCACCCAACTGGGCCAAGTCCAACTACGGCCGGAAAACCGGGTAACCTTAACCTTTTACCGGCAACTCGCAAAAACGGTACTGGCCAAGCAACGGGCGCTAAAAGCGGTGGCCAGTTTAGGCCAACCGGATGCCGACGATGCGCAAGCCGAGCGTGCGTTGCAGGCGGTAGCCACTTACCGACAAGCCTTAGAGACGTTTATTCCCGCGTTCCGGACGGTCTGGCATGACCAACGGCGCGGTAACGGCTACGAAGTCATCGACGTTCGCTTAGGCGGGCAGTTTATGCGCTGTGCGACCGTTAGCTGGCGGATTCAAGAATGGCGGTTGGGCCATGACCAGCTGGCCGAGTTGCAAGAACCGCTATTACCAATGGATAAGTTCAATAACGGTATCGTTGGCCACGGGTTGTATAAGCAAATCGTTAGTGCCTGTGACTTGTCGTTCTAAAGGTACGGCACCTATACCAACTTAGTGGAAACATGTTTAGTTAATTGAACATAAAGACTTAAACTGTCAATTAAACCGACAATTACGATTTTTTTAGAGGTAATAATAATCGTAATTGTCGGTTTTAGTATAAAAAATATACCTAATTTTTTTAAAACCTTAAATTTGTTAACAATTACCTTAAATACGTGGATTGTTGCCAAAAAAGAAAGCGGTTACTATTAGAGCTGTAATTAAATGAAAGGAGGGAGAAACGATGACACAAGGTGTTACGAATACGGATCCAGTTCCGGTCTCGCAAAAGCCAGACCTGAACTTTTTCCAGCGATTGTGGGCTAACCGGGTATTTTTACTAATGGTTTTACCAGGATCGATCTTTCTAATCGTTTTCTTCTATATTCCGGTGCTGGCCAACGTTGTGGCCTTCCAGGATTTCCAGTATTCAGATCAAGGATTTATTTACAGTGTGTTGCACAGCCCGTTCGTTGGCTTCCAGAACTTTAAGTTCTTCTTCAAGTCGGCCGACTTCTGGCTCGTTCTCCGTAACACGGTCGGGTACAATTTGACGTTCCTGCTACTGAATTTCTTCTTCGCCATTTTCTTTGGGGTCGTTATGAGTCAGATGCGGAATCAGCGGCTCCTCAAGGTTTACCAAACGTCAATGTTGTTCCCGTACTTCCTGTCATGGGCCATCCTGTCGTACTTCGTTTACGCCTTCTTGAGCTCTGATAAGGGGATCTTGAACCACATGATCCAAGCGATGGGCGGAACGCCAATCGACTTCTACAACTCACCGTGGGTCTGGCCGTTTATCATCATCTTCCTGGGGGTTTGGAAAGGGATCGGTTACAACAGTATCCTGTACTTCGCGACCGCCATGGGAATCGACCCGTCATACTACGACGCGGCGATGATCGATGGTGCCAACAAGTGGCAACAAATTAAGAACGTGACCTTGCCACATATCTTACCGGTTGCCACGCTGATGTTGATCTTGAACATCGGGGGGATCTTCCGGAGTGACTTCGGGCTGTTCTACTTGATTCCACGTTCTTCAGGGGCACTGATCAACGTGACCCAAACGTTCGATACCTTTATTTACCGTGCTTTGACAACGACTAACGATATTGGGATGTCAACGGCCGCCGGGTTATTACAATCCATCGTCGGTGCGTTACTGATCTTTATCAGCAACTGGGTCGTTCGTCGCAAGCAACCAGAATCAGCACTATTTTAGGGGGTGACGCCATTGCGTAAAAAGAAGCAAATTACAGCAGTTGAAATCCGCAAGTTCGGACCTGGCGCCAACCTGTTTTTCAACATTTTTCTCGGTATCTTTGCCCTAAGTTGTATTCTGCCATTCTTCTTCATCATTATTTTATCGTTGACGCAGGAATCAGATATCACGACTTATGGTTATCAGTTCTGGCCGAAGCATTGGACCTTTGCCAGTTACCAGTACTTATCCAAAATGGGACACCAAGTACTGGTTTCCTTAGGGGTTACCATCTTTGTCACGGTTGTCGGGACGATTATGAACAGTTTGTTTAGTTCCACTTATGCTTACGCGATTTCACGGAAGGACTTTGCCTACGCGCGGTTCTTCACCATCTTCGCCTTGATTTCAATGTTGTTTGTTCCCGGCATGGTTCCGACTTACTTGATCGTGACCCAAATGTTGGGCTTGCAAGATAATATCTGGGCCTTGATTTTGCCAATGAGTTTTGGGGTTTACAACGTGTTGATCATGCGGACGTTCTTCAAAACGTCGATTCCGGAACCAATTATCGAATCGGCCCGGATCGACGGGGCCAGCGAGTTCAAGATTTTCTGGACAATCGTTGTGCCACTGGCAATTCCAGGGATTGCGACGATTAGTTTGTTCACGTCGCTCGGTTACTGGAACGACTGGATGAACGCCTTGCTGTACATCAACAAGGACAGCGTTACACCGTTACAATACTTGTTAGTTAAGATTCAAAATAACATTCAGTTTATGACGCAAAACATGGCGAATAATGGAGCCGTAGCCGGTGCAGCTAACGTGCCAAGCGAAGGGATGCGTTTTGCCATCGTTGTGGTTGCCACCTTGCCAATTGCGTTAACTTACCCATTCTTCCAGAAGTACTTTGTTAAAGGGATGACCATTGGTGGGGTCAAGGGGTAATCGGTAGCACTTGAAATTGAAAACGCTATCCGAAATTAACCACCAACTAAAAGCGGTAGTTCAATAAACTAATATCCTGAGGAGGATGAAAGCTATGAATAAATTATTGAAGGGCGCGACGGTTGTCAGTATCGCTGCGTTAGGAACCATTGCACTTGCTGGTTGTGGCAAGTCCAACTCAAGCTCCGATTCTTCAAAGAAGACAACGGTCAGCATGTATATGCCGGGGGATAAGCCGAAGAACTATGATGCAATGATTAAGAAGGCTAACAACCGGATCCACAAGACCTACAAGAACATCAACATCAAGATGAACTTTATCGGCTGGGGGGACTACACCCAGAAATATAACGTTATGGTCACTTCAGGGAACGACTACGACTTAGCCTTCTCCCAAAACTACACTAATAACGCTTTAAAGGGCGCTTACGCCGATATGACCAGTGAATTAAAGAGTGGCGTTGCAAAGAAGGCTTACCAAGAAGTCGATCCAGCTTACTGGAAAGGCTTGAAGATTAACAATAAGATCTACGGTTTCCCAATCAACGCCAACGTTTACGCGCAAAACATGTTAACATTCAATTCAGAATTTGTTAAGAAATATAATATTAATATTAACGACGTTAACTCCTACGCAAGCATGGAACCCGCTTTGGCGAAGTTCCACAAGCAAAACCCTGGGACGGCCGGCTTTGCCATTGGTCAAGGCTTCAAAGCTTCCCCAGCCCACATGGACTTCCCGCTGGGTAACGGGCTACCATTCGCCATCGATTCAAGTGGTAAGAGCAAGAAGGTCGTTAACGCTTACGATACCACCGAAATGCGCGATATCTTGAAGACCTTGCACAGCTACTACCAAAAGGGTTACATTCCTAAGGATGCGGCTACTTCAAGTACCCAATACAACTTGCAAGATAACACTTGGTTCGTACGTCAAGAAACCCAAGGTCCTTACGACTACGGCGATTCAACCTTGATCAACAACGCCGGTGGTAAGAAGATGCAATCGAAAGCCATCACCGACCCTTACAAGTCCTCTGCACAAGCCCAAGTTGCGGTTTGGAGCATTTCCAAGACTTCTAAGCACAAGAAGGAAGCTATGCAAGTCTTGAACCTGTTGAACACGGATAAGACCTTATTGAACAACATTACTTGGGGTCTTGAAGGTCAACAATGGAACTTCACCGATAAAGAAAAGGGTAAGATCAAACTTACTAAGAAGTACAAACCAAACTACTTCATCGGTGCTTGGATGATGGGGAACAACAAGAACTTGTACACGCTTGATACGACGACTAACGCGATGATCAAGAAACGTGACAAGGACATTAAGGAATCCAAGACTTCAGCTGCCCTTGGTTTCAACCCAGATACCAGCAAGCTTAAGACTGAAATCACGAACTTAAATAACGTCATGAGTAAGTACCTCGATATTTTGAATACCGGGACTGCCGATCCAGTACCAACCATCAAGAAGATGGATAAGGAATTGAAGACGGCCGGTTATGACAAGGTTCAAAAAGAATTGCAGAAGCAATACGACGCCTTTCTTGACAAGAACTAATTCATGATGATTTGCAGAGAAGTCGGGTGCTGGGCACTACGACTTCTTTGTCTACATAGCACCAACTAATTTAGGCAAGTATTGAAAGGATGGTCGACATGACGAAACACTGGTGGCAAAGCGCCGTCGTTTACCAAATTTACCCCCGCAGCTTTCAGGATAGTAACGGTGACGGCATTGGGGACTTAGCGGGCATCATTAGTCGGCTTGATTATTTGCAACAACTGGGCGTCGGCGCAATTTGGCTCAGTCCGGTTTATCAAAGCCCGAACGCCGACAACGGCTACGACATTGCGGATTATCAGGCGATTAACCCGGAATACGGGACGATGGCCGATATGGACCGCTTAATTGCCGAAGCCCGGCAACGCGGGATCCGCATCGTGATGGACCTAGTTGTTAACCATACGAGTGATGAACACCGCTGGTTCGTGAGTGCCAAGCAGGATCGTGACGCTGCGACCCGCGACTACTACGTCTGGGCCGACCCGGTCGACGGCCACGAACCTAACGACTTAACGTCGGGCTTTATCGGCGGCTCGGCGTGGGAATATGAACCCAAGACCCACCAGTACTTTTTGCACCTCTTTTCAAAAAAGCAAATTGACTTGAACTGGCAAAGCCCTAAGCTCCGGCAGGCGGTCTACGACATGATGAACTTTTGGATCGACAAGGGCATCGGGGGCTTTCGAATGGACGTCATCGATATGATCGCCAAGGAGCCGCTCAAAAAAATTCAGGTCAACGGTCCGCACCTGCACGAGTACCTGCACGAAATGAACCGCCGGACCTGGGGCGACCGCGACTTCTTAACGGTCGGCGAAGCTTGGAGTGCCGGGCCTAAGGACGCGTTGCAGTATAGCGACGCCGCTCACCAAGAACTTAGCATGATTTTTCAATTCGGCCACATGTGGGCGGACCGCAAAGTTGGCGGTGAGAAGTGGGAGACCCGCCCGCTCGACGTGGGGCAGTTGAAGCAGGCGTTGTATGATGATCAAACGACGCTGGCGACTAGCGGCTGGAACAGTCTATTCTGGAATAACCACGATTTACCACGGGCGGTCTCGCGTTTTGGCACGACCGGTCCGCAACGGGAACTGAGTGCCAAGATGCTGGCCATCACGCTACACGGGTTGAAGGGGACGCCGTACTTATACCAGGGTGAAGAAATCGGGATGACCGACTGCCCAGTCACGTCAATCGACCAAGTTGACGACGTTGAGGCCCGCACGATTTACCGGCAGTTACGTGAACGTGGTGATTCAGCGGCGCAAGCAATGGCGAAGCTCAACACCTTTAGCCGCGACAACGCCCGCACACCAATGCAGTGGTCGCCGGCGGCAAACGCCGGCTTTACGACCGGCCAGCCGTGGTTGGCAGTTAACCCTAACTACCGCACGATTAACGTGGACGCCGCGGTTACCACGCCGGGTTCGTTATTTTACACGTACCAACGGCTGATTGAGCTACGGCGGACGTGCCCGGTCCTCCAAACCGGTCGCTTTTACGCCCTAGCCAACGTCCCAGCAACGGTCTTCGCGTACACCCGAACACTGGGGACGACCCGCTGGTTAATTTGTAGCAACTTCACGGCCGCACCGACGATGGTGACCTTACCGGCAAAAACCGCTAAGGTGATCATCGCCAATTATCCGGACGCACCGACCCAGTTGGGCACGGTGCAGTTACGGCCGTACGAAGCAATGATTTTAGACATAACAGAGGAATGAGGGGGAATCAAACATGTCAATTGGACGCGCAGCGGATAAAATTTTTACCCGGGTCTTTATCGTTTTGATCATGTCAGTTTACTTTTGGATTTACACCGTCGCCGGGTTGGTCATCTTCGGAATCGGGCCGGCCGCCCGTACGGTAACGGAAATGTACATGGATAAGGAATGGGACTACCGGTTATATAGTTTTAAGGACGGCTGGCACCGTTTTAAAACCAATTTCTGGCAAATCAACTTACACGCTTGGCTGTTCATTGGTGCCGGCGCGATTCTAGCCTATAACCTGTACCTGAGTACTCAGATTCGGGGCGCTTACTGGGTGATCTTTAGTCAGTTCATTATCGTGTTTGCACTGCTATTTGATTTTTGCCTAGCCATCTTCACGTTAATGCTGCGGTCCCACTACGACGTCGCTTTCAAAGACGCCATTAAATTAGCCATCGTTCAATTTTTTAATAACTTTATGCAACTGCTAGTGTTCGTCGTGATGACCGCGATCATGATTATGATCTCCATGAAGTGGCCGGGGATGATCCTCTTTATGAGCCCCGGTATTTACATGGTGGTCGCGGATATTTTATCCAAGCACTGGTATGAAAAAATCGATCAGATGTTAGGTGCGGCCTAGCCCCATGCCGTTTTCGAACCACGTTCAGCGGTCGAGCTTTACCCATTTAATTAAGCTTTATACGATCATTATTTCGGTAATGGTCATCTTAGCCACTGGAATTTTTGTAGGCGTCAGTATTCGCACCTACAACGCGGAAGTTTCACAGGCGGAAAGTACGGCTGAACGCCAAATTAGTCAGACGCTGGCGCGTAATCAACAGGTCGTGAACCAGACAGCGACCCAGCTCCCTGACGCCACCGATAACTTAACTAGCTTAACCAAGTATTTTAGTTTATCACCGGGGGCGTATAGCGATTACGCCATCGATGAAAGCCTGAGAGGGCGTAAGTACTTTTACTGGCCAACGGAAGCCCGCCAGCTCTTTGTTCAAAATGAGTCGCTATCACAATTAACGCTGCGGCTCGCAAACCAGCCGAGGGTCTTCGTGGCAACCACTAAAAATACCGGTGGACAGCTGGTTAATGAGAAACGCGTCAAGCAAGCCTTTGCGCTAAGCGCCCCGCTGATCAACCCCTACACGTTGCAAACGGACGGGGTCATTAGCATGAGCTTTGATCAAAGTGCGCTGAAGGACCAGTTGAACCACTTAATGGCAGTCCGACCGTTACAAATTGCGGTCCGCTCCGACGCCAATGACCAGTTATTCTACTTCGCCGGTGTCCGGGTCAACGCGCAACAGCAACGGGCGTTTAAACGGGCGCTCAGTACGGGTAACGCGACTAGTCTGAAAGGTTATCACGTTACCGAAAAGACGTTGCCGTCCGGGTACCAGCTGACGATGGCCGTCAACCAGTCGGCGCTGTTCGGCTTGTTGTTCGGGCGGGTGCTACCGGTCGTGGTACTGGGAATCTTATTGTTCGTTGGGTTGAGTGTCGGGTTATGGTTAACCTTTCGGCGCTACCAGCACCAGCTGGACACCATTGTGGCAACCGTTAAGACGGTTTCGGCGGGCGATTATGACGCCCGCGTACCGGTTGATTTGAAACCGACCGATCTGCACACTTTGGCCGATGGTATCAACGTGATGCTGACGGAAATCCACCGCCACATTCATACGATTTATCAGCTACAAATTGCCCAGCAGGAGGCTAATCGCAAGGCGCTTCAATCACAAATCAACCCGCACTTCATGTCTAATACGTTGGAGTATATCCGGATGGCCGCCTTAGACGCCGATCAACCGGAACTCGCGGAAGTGGTTTACAGCTTTGCGGCGTTATTACGAAATAATACCGACTTATCGTCGCGAACGACGATTAAGCAGGAATTAAGCTTTATTGAAAAATACGTGTTCTTGTACCAGGTGCGGTTCCCGGATCAAATTGCCTACCAGTTTCAAATCGATCCGGCGGTGGCCGACGTCGAAGTGCCGAAGTTCAGTTTGCAGCCGTTGGTGGAAAACTACTTCGTGCACGGCATTGACTTTACCCGCTTCGATAACGCCGTGAGCGTTAAGGCGTGGCGGGAAGGGTCCCTGGTGCGGATTAAAATCCGCAATAACGGTAAGGGACTGACCGACAAGCAAATTGCGTCGATCAACGCCCGCATGCAAGAACCGTTTGACGCCGGTCAGCACCGTTCGATCGGGTTACAAAACGTTTATTCGCGGATGGCCGACTACTTCGGGGCGTCGTTCATGATGACGCTGAGCCACGACGAGCCCCTTGGTGTGACGGTCAACGTTCAGTTCAGTGATCAATTAACAACTAAAAATCAATCCGGCCAAGCCGGAATTAAGAGTGAGGATGATTAATGATGAGTAAGACATTAGGAAGTATTGAAGCTGGCGGTACGAAGTTTGTTTTAGCCGTTGCCGATGAAACCTACCGGGTGAGCGCCAAGAAGCGGATTCCAACCACGTTGCCGGACAAAACGCTGGCGGCCTGCATCGCCTTTTTCAAAGAAAATCCGGTCGACGCAATCGGCTTGGGCTCGTTTGGTCCGATTGGGATTAAGCAAGGGACTAGCGATTACGGACACATTTTAGCGACGCCGAAACCCGGCTGGGCGGGCACCAACATCGTTAAGATTTTGACGGACGCGTTGAACGTGCCGGTCTTCTTTACGACCGACGTCAATGCTTCAGTATACGGAGAATACATTGCCGGCGAAGCCAAGGACGTTGATTCCGCGGTTTACTTCACGATTGGGACCGGGATCGGTGGCGGTGCCATTCAGGACGGTAAGTTCATTGGCGGCTATTCTCACTTGGAAATGGGCCACGCGCCGGTGATGATGCATCCGGATGATCATTACGAGGGCTTTTGCCCGTTCCATGGTAACCGCTGTTTTGAAGGGGTCGCAGCCGGCCCAACCATTGAAGGTCGGACGGGTCAACGGGGGGAAACCTTAGCCCGTGATAACCAAGTGTTCGACTTTATTGACTACTACGCTGCTCAGATGGCGTTCAACGCCTACGTTAACTTGGCACCGGCAAAGATTATTTTTGGTGGTTCGGTCATTAACGACGGTGACATGCCACGGGTTCAAAAGTACTTTGACGAACTCAACAACGGCTACGTTCAGGTGCCGGATAACTTGATTGTGCATAGTCACTTTGCCGATAACGCGTCGGCAACGGTCGGCGACTTTGCGTTGGCGGCGTCACTTCTGAAGTAACTTGGTATGTCACACGCTGCGTTAGTGGGCACTTTTGGTATATTGACCGGAACTTTGCCGGCATTTTGTACAAGGTGCCCATTCAATATGATAGCGTTTTCATATACAATAAGGCTTGTAAGGAATTGATATATTAAATTTAAAAAAATACCGATAATTTGATATTGATCGGGTAAAAGATGAGAAAGGCGGAGACGCACAATGGTTGAAATTGACTTAGATCACATTTACAAGCGTTACCCAAACGCGGAAAAGAACTCGGTTAACGACTTTGATTTACACGTAAAGGATAAGGAATTCATCGTGTTCGTTGGCCCTTCCGGTTGTGGGAAGTCGACGACGTTACGGATGATTGCCGGGCTAGAAGAAATCAGTAAGGGCGATTTGAAGATTGATGGCAAGGTCATGAACGACGTGCCACCGAAGGATCGTGACATCGCGATGGTGTTCCAAAGCTACGCCCTCTACCCCCACATGACCGTGGCCGGTAACATGGCTTTCGGGCTAAAACTGCGGAAGTACAGTAAGGAAGACATCGATAAGCGAGTTTTAGAAGCCGCTAAAATTTTGGGATTGACCGACTTCCTAGATCGTAAACCGGCCGACTTGTCTGGTGGTCAACGGCAACGGGTTGCTTTAGGCCGGGCAATCGTGCGGGATGCCCCAATCTTCTTGATGGACGAACCGCTCTCTAACTTGGATGCCAAGTTGCGGGTTTCCATGCGGGCTGAAATTGCAAAGCTCCACCGGCGCCTGAAGACGACGACCATTTACGTTACCCACGACCAAACCGAAGCGATGACGATGGCCGACCGGGTGGTAGTTATGTCGGTTGGGGAAGTCCAACAAATTGGGACCCCGTCCGAAATTTATGACCGGCCACGGAACATGTTCGTTGCCGGGTTCATCGGTTCACCAGCGATGAACTTCTTTAACGTTCGCTACCAAGATGGCGTGGTTGACGACCATAAGGGGATTCACCTACACATTCCAGAAGGGATGTCGAAGGTCTTGGACAAGCGCGGCTATAACGGTAAGGACCTTGTCTTCGGGATTCGGCCGGAAAACATTCACACGGAAGAGATCTTCCTGAAGACTTGGCCGGATTCAGTAGTCAAGGCAACCATCAACGTTTCCGAATTATTAGGGGCAACGAGTCAACTATATTGCCAAGTTGGCGATACGGAATTCGTGGCTAACGTAGACACGCGGGACTTACACGAGCCGGGTTCGGTCGTTGAAATGGGCTTTGACATTAACAAGGCGCACTTCTTTGATAAGGAAACCAAGAACTCGATCATGTTGGACGAAGAAGAAGAAAACGCCTAATTGGTCTACCTAATTTTTTGAGATATCCCACTATAATATCTAGTCAAAGCGCTCGCATAAACATGCGAGCGCTTTTGCTGGTGTAAAGACAACCCGATTATTATGATAGAAATTACCAAGCAAAGGCACTTAGACTAATCAAACTTTTAGAAATTTTAAAAGCGCTAACGTAATATGCCATAATTAGGGTAGTTATAATCAATTTATTAGTTCAAATTGCTGACAAAATTGGGAGTGTCAGGATAACGGGGGACGATCGGCTAATGGGTAAGTTGCGGCGCAAGGATACTTTGGAACGGGTGATGGGACGCTATACGGGGTTGGTGATCTTGCTAACTGGTCTAGTTACAATTATTGGTAGTACGGGGCTGGTTTACCATGGTCAGCAAGCCGTCACTGAAAGTTTAACGACCGGGCTAGATGAAGTGGCGGATCAGCTAGCGCTAGCACCTCGGCACCAATCACCAAGCTTGGTGCTTGCGCCACAACGGGCAACGATGACCCGTGAACTAAAACGGGCAACCGGGGCGACTAATCCGGACTTGCAGTTGGCCGTCGTTCAAGCGTCTGATGTGCGTTATGCGTATCGCGGTCAGGATGTTTTGCCGACTGAACACCGGCAATTACTTGCGCAGCTAGCGCCAATCGGAGCTGTTAACGCGGATTTACGCACCAGCTACCACTTCCGGCAACGCCGTTTACCGGATGGCAGTCGGCTGATTGCGTTAACGGCGAAACAAGCGGTGACCCAGCGGCAGACGGTCCGGATTTTACGCCTAGTTGGTATGGCAACACTAGTGGACGCGGTCCTGATTAGGGGGCTGTGGCTGACTTTCCGCCGGTATCGTCACCGGTTGGCCGCCGTTAGCGGGACGCTGGATGATACTGGCCGACCGGTCGCGGACGTCGGTGCGATGACGACCGCCGTTGAACGGTTGCTGACCGACGTTCAACAGTACGGTCACCAGGTTAATCAGCCCCAGTCCACGCCGAACCAAGCTAACCTGCAGCGGTTGCAGGCCCAGATTAAGCCGCACTTTTTATATAACACCTTGGAATACATTCGAATGTACGCCGTGGCGGAGGCCGAACCGGAACTGGCCAACGTGGTGGTGGCCTTTGCGACGTTACTACGCAGTGATGCGGACCAAGCACCGGTGGCAACGCTGGATCAGGAGATTAGTTTCGTTAGGAAATATATGTATCTTTATCAAATGCGCTTTCCTGACCAGGTCGCGTACGGGTTTCAAGTTGAGCCACAGTTGGCAACTTTACGCTTGCCTAAGCTAATTTTACAGCCGATTGTTGAGAATTATTTTATGCACGGGATCGATTATAGTCGTCAGGATAACGCCATTGACGTGCGTGGTTGGGTGGATGAGGACGACCGGGTCCGCCTGCAAGTCCGGGATAACGGTAAGGGCATGACTCCAGCGGCTTTAGCCGGATTACGCCAGCAGCTCACCGGGTCGCTTGGTGCCGAACAACGGCGTCAACATATTGGAATGCGCAACGTTTTGGAACGATTACGGAGCTACTTTGGTGCGTCTGCCGATTTAACCGTTCAAACGAATGCAATGGGTGGTCTAACGGTTGAACTAGCGTTTTTAAAAGAGGGTGGATTAAATGCATAGTGTCATGATTGTTGATGATGAATACATGATTTTAAAAGGCATGGCGAAGGTGGTTGACTGGCAGGCCAACGGGTTTGAAATCGTTCAGACCGCCCGTAACGGTCAGCAAGCCCTGACGGCATTTAAACAACGGCCGGTCGACTTGGTAATCACGGACGTTCGGATGCCGGGATCGACCGGGTTGGAGTTGATGCAACAGTTGCACGCCCAACCGAACGCGCCACTGGTCATCGTTTTATCTGGGTATCAGGAATTTGATTACGTTAAGGAAGCGTTACGCTATGGTGCAATTGACTACCTAGTTAAGCCGATTGACGCCGAGGAGCTAGTCAAGGTGTTGCAAAAAGCGCACCAGCGTTTGAATCAGCAGGTTAAAATCGACGCGACTAAGCGGTATTACTTAGAAATGCAGACCGAGCGGCTGGTAGCCGGTGATTTACCGGCGGCACAAAGTGCAGAGGTGCTTGCCAGTGCCGGCGTGACGGCTAATGAAGACCAGTTTACAGTGCTCGCCTGCAACGTCGTGCATAATTTTGAAGCGTTGAGCCGTACCTGTCAGGAACAGCACCAACAGCTTTTTTACAGCAGTCAGGATCAGCTGATCGTGGTCTTTGTAGGTTCTCACGCCCGCCTGAAACAGTTCATTCGGTACTTGGAAACGACCCAGTTGATTTCCGGCCGTTCCTTCGTCACCGTTGGCCAGCAGGTCCACACACTCGATCAACTGGCGGACAGCTTAGAACAGGCGCAGACGTTAGCTGAACTTTACCAGTTTTACGAAGGCCGAGTCCCGTTTCTATCCGGTGCGTCCCGGACGGAATGGTTGCGGCAGGCGGAAATCCCAAAAATTTCACTGGTTGCTTTTAAGTAGGCCCTGGGTACCGAAGACCGGGGGGCGATGGCCGAATCGGTGACGGCGATTTTTGAACAGTTGAGTGCGGAACACGTGGTGCCGTCGTACGCGCGCCAGGTTGCCTTTTTAATCTTAAACGTTCTTGGAAATTATCAATTATTCAGCAACCAGCAGTACGAACAGCAATTGACGTTGATTGACAACGCGCCGACGATTGCAAGCTTAAAAGACGCCGTTTTAGCCATGGTTCGTGGTTACGAACCGAAACAGCAAACCAGCTTTTCACAAAACGTTAACCGGGTCGTTGACATCGTGGCCAAAGAGTACGCGCAGGATTTATCACTGGCCCAGGTTGCGGAGCGGTTACACTTGAACCCGGTATATTTGGGACAGCTCTTTAAAAAAGAGGTCCATACCAGCTTTTCCAAGTATTTGAACCAGTACCGGATTGACCAGGCCAAGCAGCTATTAGTGAACACTGACGAGAGTATTAATAACATTGCGCTGGCGATTGGTTATTCTAACAGTGGCTATTTCTATAAAAATTTCCGCTTGATTTGCGACATTTCGCCGAAAGAATACCGGCAAAAAGCGGTTAAGCGGGTTAAATCGTAGGGTTGAAGGCGCCAAAACGGGTGTGACGGATGTCGCACCCGTTTTTTTGAGTGGCTGGGGGTATGCGGTAATGAGTATGTGAAGCGGCGGCGGTCAAGGGCGCGCGTTGCTATGCCGAAACAGCGGTAATGATTGGTAAAAAATACTGACATTATGGTAATGGTTAATGATCATTATATTTTAAAATCTAGAACAATATAAATTATATCCATAAGGATAATAATTGGATTATAACGCTGGGTTAATACAGACTTACCCATGAAATTACTGATAAATCACGGTTCTTAGACCGTCAATATTATCAATATAAAAAAAGTTTAGCTTGTATTTTTATAGGTAAATTATTTAATTTTTTTTAAAAATAAAGGATTAATGATATTTAAAAACTGTTTTTAAGTATAAACAACCGCACCAATTAGCCCGAGTAGCGGGAAACGTATTGAGTGGCTCAGCATACTTGCGTCCTGGGGTGGCACGGATACTGATCCCGGATAACGGGATGCCCGTACCGGTGGTTGGCAACCAATAATTTTCATCATTTTCTAATGGATAACCCGTGAGTGGTTACCCGGATAAATCCCCGCTAAAACTGGTTATAACTTGATTTTTGGTTGATTGTGTTCAGAATGGAATCGTACCAAGCCAACGACTAAAATGAGAAATTGGCTAAACTAAATCGGTAGGAACCTACCAAAAGAGCGATTTTTTGTGAAAACTTCAACCAAAATCTTGACCGGCGCCGCTTTACTCGCCGGAACTTTGTCCAGTACCTCACTGAACGCTTCAGCGGATACGACTAACCAAACGGTGGCTGACGCCAACGTTCAAACGACCCAAACTGTGACGGCGCCAGCAAGTAAGACAGTTACTGGTAGTGTACAAGCCACTAAAAAGTCGGCTTCATTGACTCCGACAACCACTACTGAATCCCATCAAGTAACGCCAGCTAAACCAACGACGCGGAAAGTAGTTCCGTTGAACGCAACGGCCTTAAACGACGCGGTGCAATCGCAAGTTGAAAAGGATCCTACCGCTCAAGCAGCTAAGCAGACGACGAACAAGATTCAGTCCCAACTTGACGCGGCAAAAAAGACCGATAGTGCGGCGCAACATGAATTAGCGCAACAAGAAGCCGCCTACCAAGCTGCCCATGACAAGCAACACCAAGCTGAACAAGACTTCACGGCTGCTAAGGATGCGCGGGACAAGGGCTATGACCATAAAGCCCAAGCTCAAAAGGACCAACAAACGGCTGAAAGTCAGGTCACGGACGCGTTAAATAAGTTACCAAAACAGCAAGCCGCCGTGAAAGATGCCGAACAGGCCCTGAATAAGGCCCAGGCAAACGCGGTTACGGAAGCTAACGATCCGCATACGGCTGACAAAGCAAAAATTGCTGATTTAAAGCACGCCGTTGCAAATGAACAAGTAATGGTGGCTGATGCGACCGCTAACGTCAACGCCGCCCAAAAGAAACTCGATGACGCCAACGCGGCAAAGGCGAAGTTACCAGCTGCTCAGAAGGCGTTAACAGACGCACAACGAGCCCAAGCCAACTTTGAATCCGAAAATCACGTTACCTTAGACCAGGCCAAAACAAACTATGAGGAGCAAACAAAAGTTACGAAGGCGGCAGCCGATAAAGTTGCGGATTTAAAAAATCAGTTAGCCAACATTACTGAAATTGGTGAACAAGTGAGTGCCCAATTCCCAATGGAGGAACAACCGGCCACACGGGCGGCATTGACTGGGACAGCTGATTCGGCTACTGCCGTTGAAGATTTGGCCACGTTACCAGATCGCTTACAAAAAGCAGAAGAGACACTTGCCGGTGAAACTGGTAAGGAAGAAATTCTTAAAGGAATCTACGATGACGCGCAAGCGTTAAACAACGCGGTTGATCAGGTAGACACGGCACTTAAAAATACCGAAGAAGTCGCAGACACCGCTACTAACGCTCAAGCAGCGTTGAAACAAGCTAACGATAATCTAGCAACGATAACTGCTGATTTAAATAAGAATCAAGCAAGTTTAACGCAAGCCCAAGCCAACCTTGATAACCTTGAAGGCGACAGCAACGCCGCCGTTGCCGAAGCCTTAATTGCGTTAGATCAAGCTAAGGACGCCTTGGCGAAAACGCAAGCGGACCTCACCGCTGCCAAGCAAGCCGGTGACGCTGCGGCTGCCGACGAAGCAACTGCCGACCAAGAAATTGCGAAAGCTGAAGCCGATTTTCGGGTGGCTAAGCAGGCCATTCGCGATTACCAAGATAAGGTTGCGGCGCTCAGTCCCGAAGTTGCTAAAGCTAAAACAACGGCGACTGCAACGGCCGCAACCGTTGCAAAATTAAGTGCTTCGTTAGAACAAGCGCAAGCAACGTTAGCACAAAAGCGCCAAGTTGTTTTGGCTCGTTTAACGGCCCAGCCAACACCAGCGCCAGGCAAGACCACTGACAACTCAACTACCCTTGGGACGACAACGTCGAGCACGTCAACCGATAATCCAACAACGCCTGACGGTTCAACACCAACACCGGAACCATGCCCAACGACCCCAGCCTCATCGGTTGATCAATCAGCCGGTGAAACTAACTCAACGGAAAGTCATCCAATTAATGATCACGGTGCAGCGAACACAACCGTAGTGCCCGTTGCAGCGGCCACGACCGCTGCAACTAGTGACGGCCATGCGGTAGACGCATCAGCTGGGAACCACGCTGTAACGTTACCACAAACTAATGAAAAGACGACCGGTGTCCTTAGCTTAATTGGCGCGTTAGTATTAGCCGTTGCCGGGATGTTCGGTTTTAACGCTAAAAAACGGGTGACTAAGTAAGTTAACTTAACTTAACTTAACGAATAGATAAATGTACAACCCTAATGAAAAACGCTAGTCAACAATCTTTGCTGACTAGCGTTTTTCTACTAAATTACGATTTTATTTGCTTGGCACTAATCCTAAGCGGGCGTCCAGGTGGTGAGCCGTCATCAGCTGGGCGTGACTGATCAGTTGGTCGTGATAGTCGTGACCGTCAACCTTAACGCTAGTGACGAAGTTGTTATGCTCGTGGTTATTTGCGGTGGTCAGTGTGAGGTCGTGACCATCGAGGTGGAGCGTAACCGCGTCAAAGGCTGGAATACCCAGCACGTATTCGGCGTTGGCCGGGCAAACCGGGTAGAAGCCGAGGCAGGCAAAGATGAACCAGCCGGCCATTGAGCCGTTGTCTTCATCGCCAGGGAAGCCTTCCGGACCGGCGTTAAATAGTTTCCGTAGTTGCTTGACGGTTACCTGCGTTTTTTCGGGGTGGCCACTGTAAGCAAAGAGGTACGGCAGGTGGAAGCTTGGTTGGTTGGAAATCGCCAACTGACCGTAGTCGACCGCCGCCATTTCCGCCATTTCGTGGATCACCATTTGGTAACCGCCGACGTGGTAACTCGGCTTGGTATTGCACAGTGCCGTAAGTTGGGCGTCGAAGCGGTCGGCACCGCCCAGTGCGACCATTAAACCGGGGATGTCGTGAAAGGCGCTGTAACTGTTTTGCCAAGCGCTACCCTCAGTGTAGTCACTGCCCCAGCGGTCGGGCACAAAGTCGGCTTTGAACTGACCATCGCTATTTTTGGGGCGGAGGAAACCACTATCGGCGTCTAGCAAGTTTAAGTAACGCTTAGATAACTGCCAATATTTTTCAGCAACGGCCGGCTGTTTAAGCGTGTCGGCAACTTGACCGATACAGTAATCGCTATACGAGTAGTCCTGGGTCCAGTTGACGCTTTCCGGATACTTATCGGCCGGAATATAGCCAAGCAGGTCGTAGTCGGCACTCCCTTGGCGACCGTAACGTTCGTTTGCCGCGGCCTTTGAATCGCTATCGCGCATGGCAGCTAACAGTTCGGGCATTAGTTGGGTGGCAATCCCCTTTTTTGCACATTCCGCAATGATCGAGTCAACTAAGTTCCCCGGCATCATGCCACGTTCGTCGGGTGCCAGCCAGCGTGGCAAAAAGCCAGTTTCCTGGTAGCTAGTTAGGAAGCCGCGCAGGAATTTCGGTAATAATTCTGGTGCCAGAATCGAGAATAAACTGTACACCGTTTTGGACGTGTCCCAAAAGCCGTTATTAGTATAGAGAACCCCGGCCTTAGCCGTTTGCGCCGTGGTGTCGTAGTGGACCGGCTGGTTATCGATATCCAGTTCGTAAAAGCGTTGCGGGAATAAGAAGAGCCGGTATAGGCACGTGTAGAACGTCTTGACAACGGCCGGATGGTGGTCGCGGACACTAACGCGGTTTAAGTAATCGTTCCAACTGTTGGCGCTTTCATTTTCGAGTGCTTCTAACGGTTGTTCCTGAATCCGGCTTAAGTTCAATTGGGCTTGCGCAGCGCTAACGTACGACGTGGTGAGGTAGCAGTCCAGTTGGGCGGCCTTGGTCGCAATCATGATTGTTAACCGTTGCCCCTGACCACTAGTCGCGGCGTGCCAATGATTGTCTTGATCATAAAAACCAGAATTTGCCACGTCAAGGTTGGGTACCGTTAATTCGACGTACATGGTGAGGTTCGGGTCCTCACCACCGTGGTAGTCGGATACGGCGAGTTTGATACCGGTATCGGTTAGCTTAAACTGCCCCTGGTCAGGAAGCTGGAGCGCAATCCCGTGGTGGGCGGTTTCTAACGTTGTGAACGTGTAGCGTAAGGCGGCCCCGTAAGTGGTTGGCACCAGCTTGGTGAAGACGTTGAAGTGGTCGTCGAAGACTTCCAGCCGGTGGGCGTTAAAGGTTGCTTCGGCTGGCCGGTAGTTACCGACGAGGTCGGGGCGCTTCGTTGGGTCTTCCCAGGCCGCCGCCGTCAGTAATAAGTGGCAGTAATCACCGATCCAGGGACTGGGTTGGTGAGTTAGGCGAATCCCTTCAAAGCGCGGACTGGCCGGTTGGAAGAACCAGGCGCCGGCCGCACCGTTAGTTTGGACGCTAAAATAGTTCATGCCGAAAGGAACGCCGACGTACGGTAAGCAGTTACCGTGTGAGCGTTCCGGCGTGTTGGCAGTACCTTGGCGAATATCAATATCAGTGATTTGCAAGATTCAATCCTCCCGATGGTTTAAATTAAGTGGTTGAGTTGAGTGACGTTGAATGAGTTGAACTGGAAGGCGAACGACACTAGCTTCCTTAGGATTGCTAAGCAGGAGCTCGACAGCTCGTTCGCCCATGCCCTTGAAATCCTGGGCAATCGTGGTCAGGGACGGGAACGTTAGGCTAGCGGCTTGAATATTATCAAAGCCGACGATCGATAGCCGTTCCCAAATGGTCGGGTCCAGTGCCCGCAGGCTGTTCATCAAGTTAATGGCGACCAAGTCATTTTCAACCACGATGGCAGTAATGTGACGCTGCTTTAAGTAGATCAACCAGGCTTCGGGCGTGAAGTGTCCGAGTTCCGGTAGGTCGTGCATGGTGGCAGCCGGCGCCAAGTTGGCTTGGTGCAGGGCTTTAAGGTAACCAAAGTAGCGGTCGTAAACCGAGCTTGGTAGGACCGGTTGGGCACTCGCATAAAATAGAATGTGTTGGTGCTTTAAATCGATTAAATGCTGGGTGGCCAACTGCCCGCCGTTGAAGTTATCGGCGGTGACGACCGGGACTTCTAACTCGGGGAATAACTTATCAAGCAGGACGACCGGAATGCGCTCGAGCTTCAAACGGTAGACTAATTCGGCTTCTTGGTACAAGTCTTGCGGCAAGTAGATGATCCCAGAATACTTGTGCCGAATCTCCGTCATTGATAAGCGGGCGAAACTATGGGTGTCCATCGTTACCGCTTGGTAGTGGTGACGATTGGCGGCGATGCTGACGCCGGACGCGTAGTCGCCCAGACCGGCATCGGTCGGGAAGGGCAGGACGAACAGCAGTTGCTTATTGGGCGTTAACTGGTTGTTCGGTTGGACGAAGCTCCCACTACCCTGCTTACGATAAATTAGACCACGGCTTTCCAACTCAGTCAGGGCCCGCTTGGATGTGATGCGACTAACCCCGTAAGTGTCGGCCAACTGCAATTCGGTCGGTAATTGTTCGTTGGGTTGCAGCGTCCCCGACACGATCTGCTCTTTTAACTGTTTATAAATAGTAAGGTAACGTGGTTCTGACTTTGGCATGGCGAGGTCCTTTCTCTCGGGTTAAGTTATTATTTAATATATCATTTTTACGAAAAAAAGGGAAGATTAAGTTGTATTTGATATAGACAACCGGGGTAGCCATGGTATAATTATGGAAAATGATATATCAAATATGAGGTGACAAAATGACGACTAATTACGTTGATCCACAAGTTCAAGGCTTTGTTTCTAAAGTTGACCAGCTCAGTCAACCGCTCGACCCCAAGTTTGGGACGGTCTTTCAAAAAACGTTCTTAAATACCTTGGAAACGACGATTTCCGATGACGAAAATGGCTACGCTTTCATTTTAACGGGGGATATTCCGGCCATGTGGCAACGTGATTCGACCGCCCAAGTGCGGCCGTACCTCGTCTTAGCCCACGAACAACCGAAAATTGCTGATTTGATTACGCGGGTCGTTCAACGCCAGTTCTTCAACATGGCGATCGACCCCTACGCAAACGCCTTTAATGAAACCGCTAACAGTCACGGTCACCAAACTGACCAAACGGAGATGGGCCCGTGGATCTGGGAACGTAAATTTGAAATTGATTCCCTATGTTACCCGGTACAACTCGCTTACCTACTTTATAAAAATACCGGCGTGACCGCGCAGTTTGATGATAACTTCGTAGCGGGGGTCAAGAAATTGTTGACGACCTTTGAAGTTGAACAACACCACGCGACCTCGCCATACCGCTTTATTCGAACGATTGACCGGCCGGAAGATACCTTGGTTCGCGATGGTCGCGGAACACCGGTTGCCGATACCGGCATGATCTGGTCCGGTTTTCGACCGAGTGACGACGCCTGTGAATACGGCTACCTAGTGCCGGCGAACATGTTTGCGGTCGTAATTCTTGGTTACTTACAGACGATTTTCAGTAGCGTACTCGACGATCCGGAAATTGTTGCGCGTGCTAAGCGCCTGCAGACGACCGTCCGTGACGGAATCGAAACGTACGGCTACACGACTAACGCGAACGGCGACAAGGTTTACGCCTATGAAGTCGACGGTTTAGGCAACGCCAAGTTAATGGATGACGGAAACGTCCCGAGCCTCCTCAGTGCGCCGTACTTGGGCTACTGCGACTTGCAGGACGCCAATTACCAACGGACCCGCCAAACCTTACTGAGTCCGGAAAATCCCTACTATTATAGCGGAACTTTAGCGGCTGGTCAGGGGAGTCCCCACACGCCGGAAAATTATATCTGGCCGATTGCGATTGCCATGGAAGGTCTGACGACTAGTAGTCGCGACCACCAGTTGGCCGCTCTGCAGACGTTGATCAAGACAACCGGTGGCACCGACTTAATGCACGAATCGTTCCACGTTGATGATGACCATCAGTTTACCCGCGAATGGTTCTCTTGGGCCAACATGATGTATTGCGAATTATTGCTGACGACACTAGGTTTTAAAATTGAAAGGTAGCTAATTATGACAAAGAAAAAAGTCTTTATTATTTCCCACAGTCACTGGGACCGCGAATGGTACATGCCGTTTGAACAACACCACATGCGCTTGGTGACCCTGATCGACAACTTATTGGATATTTTTAAGAACGACCCCGACTTCGATAGTTTCCACTTAGACGGTCAAATGATTGCGCTGGACGACTACCTAGAAGTTCGGCCAGAACGGAAACCCGAATTAGCCGCGGCGATTCAAGCCGGCAAACTCCGAATCGGACCGTTTTACATTTTACAAGACGATTTCCTGATCAGCCCGGAATCCAACGTCCGTAACATGATCGTTGGTCGCGACCAGGCCCGTGAATACGGCCAGGAAGTGCCACTGGGCTACTTCCCGGACACCTTCGGGAACATGGGCCAGACGCCGCAAATGATGAAGTTAGCCAACTTACACACGGCGGCGTTCGGCCGCGGGGTCACCCCAACCGGCTTCAATAACCAGGTCAGTGACGCCGACTACGAGTCCCAATACTCCGAAATGTGGTGGCAGGGGCCCGACGGTTCAAAAATCTTAGGGCTACTCTTTGCCAACTGGTACAGTAACGGGAACGAAATTCCGGTCGACCGCAAACAAGCTAAGGCTTTCTGGGATCAAAAATTAGCCGACGCGGAAAGGTTCGCTTCGACGGATAACTTACTAATGATGAACGGGGTCGACCACCAGCCGGTTCAAAAAGACGTGACCGAAGCAATCAAGGTTGCTAACGAACTTTACCCGGACTACGAATTTATTCATACTAACTTTACTGATTATTTAAAGACGCTCAGCGCGGACTTGCCGAAGGATATGAGTACCATCCACGGCGAACTAACCAGTCAGGAAACCGACGGCTGGTACACGTTAGCCAACACGTCGTCTAGTCGGGTTTATTTGAAGCAGGAAAATACCAAGACGGAACGCTTGTTGGAAAACCAGGCTGAACCGTTAGCAACGATGGCCTACCCGGCGAACGCTTACCCGCACGACCGCTTGCGTTACGCGTGGAAATTATTGATGCAAAATCACCCGCATGACAGTATTTGTGGCTGTTCGGTCGACGCGGTTCACCGCGAAATGCTGACCCGCTTTGCGAAGTCGCAGGAAGTGGCCCGGTTTGTCGCGAAGGACGCCTTAGAAACGTTGGCGGCAAAGGTCACCACCACCGGCTTTGGTTCGGCGGCGAAGCCGTTTATCGTCGTTAACACGACCGGTTTTGCGAAGTCCGGTACCGCCCAAGTGACGGTCGAATGGGATCGGCGAGCCTTTAGCGAAGCCGGCACGATTCAGGAACAACGCGCGGACTTGGAACGCGAATTAGCGGACATGCCGGAGTTAACCGTAGTTGATTCCAGTGGTCAGCAAGTGCCGTTCCGGGTTGTCGACCGCAACATCGAGTTCCACTACGACTTACCGAAGGACCGCTTCCGGGTGGCCTACCAGTCGATCGAACTGGTCTTGGCCGTTAACGTTGCGGAGCTACCGGCGTTCGGCTGGCAAGCACTGGCCGTTCAGCCGGCCACAGCCGCGGTGACTCCGGTTGCAGCACCGGATGCGGACGACCGTACCATTAGCAACCGGTGGCTCAAGGTCCAAGTTGAAGCCGATGGTAGCTTAACGGTTACGAACCGTGAGACCGGTCGGACTTATCAGCAGATGCTGGTCTTTGAAGACACCGGTGACATGGGGAACGAATACATTTACCGGCAAACGGCGGATAACCAGGCGCTACTTTCGACCGACTTCCCAAGCCGGGTGCGCCTCGTCCACAACGACGCGGTGGGTAGTGAATTAGAACTGACGAACTATTTGGAAGTCCCGGTTAGTGCGGATGACCAACTGGCTAAGGAAACCCACGGGGTTGTCGACATTACCCAACGGACGGCTAAGCGTTCTACGACCTTAGCGCCGTTGACGATTACGACCCGGATTCGGTTGACACCGAATAGCCGCCAGTTGTTGTTCGAATCACAGTTAAATAATCAAATGAAGGATCACCGTGTCCGGGTACGCTTCACGACCAACTTGGATACGACGACCAACGCCACCGACGCGATTTACGAAACGGTGACCCGCCCGAACCGGCCAGCTAAGACTTGGCAAAACCCAACTAACCCGCAACACCAGCAAACCTTTACCAGCTTGTTTGACGCGGATAACGGGGTCACGGTCGGTAACTTTGGCTTAAACGAATACGAAATTTTACCGGATGATAACACGATTGCGGTAACCTTACTGCGCTGTGTGGGCGAAATGGGCGACTGGGGCTACTTTGCTACGCCGGAAGCCCAGTGCCAAGGCGAATTTACGTTCCATTATAGTTTGGAATTGACCGACGGCAGCCATGCCCAGCGGGTTGCCAGTTACCAGCGGGCACAAACGGTCCAAGTACCGTTTAGCGTTCAACAAACGGGCGTTCATGGTGGCGCACTGCCGGAAACAGGCCACTATTTGACGACGACTACGCCGGCCTTTGCCATTACGAGTGTTAAACGGGCGAACGAGTCGACCGGGGTCACGGTCCGGGGGTACAACCTTGGCCACCACGCCGAAGATTTACACGTTGACTTCAAGGGTGAAACACCGCAAGTGGTCAACTTCTTTGAGGAACCGCTCGACATTGCCGCTGACCAACTAGCGCCGGCAGAAATCAAGACGCTGCTCTATCCAGATGCGGAGGCGAAGTAGATGGCAACTTTAGCACTCGTTGATATTGGTGGGACGACCATCAAGTTTGCCCTTTGGCAGGATCACCAGTTGAAGAACCACCACGCCGTTAAGACGCCGGCAACTAAGGAAGCGTTCATGACCTTATTAACGGATGAGGTTGAAAAGATGAAGGCGCAGGCACCGATTACGGGCGTTGGCATCAGCTCACCGGGAGCAGTCAACAAGACGACCGGGGTCATTGAAGGGGCCAGTGCGATTCCATACATTCATAACTTCCCGATTCAAGCTGAATTGGAGAGCCGCTTCGGCTTACCGGTTAGTTTAGAAAACGACGCGAACTGTGCGGCCTTAGCCGAATTGGATGGTGGCGCTGCTGAGGGTGTGACCAGCCTAGCGTTCCTGGTGATTGGGACCGGTGTCGGCGGTGCGTTGATTTTCAACGGCCAGGTTTGGCACGGTGCCCACTTATTCGGTGGCGAGTTTGGGTACACGAAAATTAACGACTACGGGACGTTGAGCGAACTGGGAACCGTTCCGAACGCGATCCGGCGCTATCAAGCGGCGACTGGTCGGACTGGGGCGATGAGCGGTCAAGAGCTCTACGCCTTAGCGGCCAAGGCCGATTTGGACGCACAGCGTGAATTAAATACGATGTACGCGGCGCTTGCCCAGGGCATCTTTAACCTCCAATACAGTTTTGACCCGGAAAAAATCGTGCTCGGTGGCGGGGTTTCAAATAACCCACAGTTGATTCCGGGAATTGAAAAAGCACTGGAAGCCATTTATCAGCAAGTCGAGATTGCGACGATTAAGCCGCGGTTAACGCTTTGTCACTATACTGACGAAGCCAATCTGCGTGGTGCGGCGGTCGACTTTGAACAGTCAATAACGAAAGCGGGGTAAGAAAACGATGGTAACTTTTCCAAAGGACTTTATTTGGGGTGCAGCGACGTCCGGACCCCAAACGGAAGGTAACTTCCATAAACAGCACCAAAACGTCTTTGACTACTGGTTTGCAACGGAACCGGATGCCTTTGATAGTGGCGTTGGGCCGGACACGGCGTCGAACTTTTATAACGACTACGACCACGATTTGGAATTGATGGCGCAAGCCGGAATCAAGGGGCTGCGGACGTCGATTCAATGGACCCGCTTAATTGACGATTTCGAAACGGCTAGTTTGAACGCGGACGGGGTGGCCTTCTATAACCGGGTCATCGATAGCATGTTGGCACACCACATTAAGCCGTACATCAACTTGCACCATTTCGACTTACCGGTTGAACTGTACGATCGTTACGGCGGTTGGGAGTCCAAACACGTTGTCGACCTATTTGTGAAGTTTGCCGAACAGTGTTTCAAACTGTTCGGTGACCGGGTCGACGACTGGTTTACGTTCAATGAACCGAAAGTGGTGGTTGACGGTCAGTACCTCTATGGTTGGCACTATCCGTGCTTAAAGGACGGCCCGAAAGCGGTCCAAGTCGCGTATAACATGAACTTGGCGTCGGCCAAAGTTATTGCGGCCTTTCGGCAGTTGTGTCCGGGTCACGATAAAAAAATCGGTATTATCATTAATTTAACCCCGGCTTACGCTGCGTCGGATGATCCGGCCGACCAAGCCGCGGCGAAGTTCGCCGAGTTATGGTCGAACAACTTATTCCTGGATCCGGCCGTTCTGGGTCACTTCCCGGCTGAGTTGGAAACGGTCCTGAAACGTGATGGCGTGCTTTGGGATGCGACACCGGAAGAAGCGACAATTATTGCGGCCAACACGGTCGACTACCTGGGTGTGAACTACTACCACCCGTTCCGCGTGCAGCGACCGGATATTAGCCCGAAGAGCCTCCAGCCGTGGTTCCCGGACATCTACTTTAAGGACTACGCGATGCCTGGACGCGTGATGAACGTGGACCGCGGTTGGGAAATTTATCCGCAGGCGATGACCGACATTGCGAACAACATTCGCGAGAACTACCATAATATCCCGTGGTTCATTTCAGAAAACGGGATGGGGGTTGCGGGTGAAGAACGTTTTCTTAATGATGACGGGGTCGTTCAGGACGATTACCGGATCAACTTTATGAAGGACCACCTGACCGCGTTAGCGAAGGGCATCGATGCCGGTTCCAACTGTTTAGGTTACTTTGTTTGGAGCGGGATCGATTGCTGGTCGTGGAACCACGCCTACCATAACCGCTACGGTCTGATTCGCGACGATATCCACACGCAGACTAAGACGTTGAAAAAGTCGGCGGGCTGGTTTAAGCAGCTGAGTGATAGTAACCAATTTGATAATTAGAACTGAATGAATTGAAGGGGAAGTCGTGACGATGGTCGCGACTTCTTTTTGTTTACGGATGATAACGTTAAAACGGGTGCTCAGGGTAGCCAAAATTTGGCACCCGTCTTTTTGAAATAAAAGGTTGACGGTTGCTGAAATTATTGGTAAATTAGTAAACGCTGCTGCAACGACAGGAACGGGTTAACTTAATAATTCCAGTTATCAAAATTAATTTTAATTAATTGTTGACAGATAGTTTAGGAATTGATAAGATAGTTTTTGTTGTCGCAAAGGCAATGATGATTTCTAAGTTGAGTTGCTTCTTGAAAAAAAGATGTTGACATAAAATAACTTAGATGTTATGATAATTAAGTTGCGTTAAGGAATTAACGTTACGAATTAGACCTTTGAAAACTGAACAAAGTTTCGACGAATCAAATGTGTAGGGTCTCTTGATCTTGAATCAAGAGCAAACATTTGCGAAGTCAATTCGCTAGCAAATAAATTTTTGAACAACTTTAAATGAGCTTTTTAGAACTCATCATTAATTTGAGAGTTTGATCCTGGCTCAGGACGAACG
>NZ_BJDZ01000011.1 GCF_005405405.1 Lactiplantibacillus plajomi | reverse complement strand
TGGTCGACTAGATTGTAGCACAGGACGGTATGTCCTTTTGTTGTGCATAAAAAATGGTGTTGATGGTTTTTATCCATCAACACCAAATATCATAGAGCCAGATATTTAAAGCTCCGGACAGCTGTCCGGGGCTTTTTTTGTCGTGTTGTGAAAATATTGGGGGAACGATCGGGCGATTTGTTAACTTATGTTGATTATCACTACCGTAAACGATACTATTATAATACATATAACAAGGTTAAGCTTAATGTCACGGGAGGACGATGTTAGTATGAAGTTTGATCGGTGGTACGGTTTAGGTGGTTTTGCAATGGTGGGATTGCTAGTAAGCTGGCAATTGGCAAGTATCAATGGTCTGCTGGTTAGTTTTACGCTGGTGTTCGGCCTACTGGGATACGGCTACACGAAAAGGCTATTGGCAGGGCCACCGCGGCGCGCACGCCTCGCTACGGGAGGGTGGTTTATTTTACAAGCACTGGTTTTGTTGATTGGCTTTAGCCTCATAACGAGCTGGTTGCTAGATCCGGACTTTTCGGGCGTATACGGGCAACAAGTTCAGCCCGTTCTGGGAATGACGAGCTACTTAGCTACGGGGCGTGCGACTTGGCAGAACGTTTTTATTGCGGTTTGGCCCTTGGGGATTGCTGTTTTGGGATGGTTGCTCTGGGAATTTTCGGCGGCGCTCCTAAGTTGGCAAGGACGTTCGTTGCGGCGGGGACTGGTCGGTTGGTCGCTACTGGTTGTCGGGGGCAGCGGCGTGCTTAACTTGCCCTGGTTACTAGGATCGCAGCCGGTGGTCCCAACGAGTTGGTTCTTAATACCGCTTGCGCTGGGGAGTTGTCTAGCCACGCGTTCTCGGCGCGCAATCGGTTGGCAGGTGACCCCGCCGTTCGCGTACTGGATGGCCCTAGTGCTGATGGGTACGGAGATGGTGGTGGTAATGAGCCTAAAAACGGTTCAATCACACTGGGGACTCGTTGCGCTACTTTTGATGGGAAGCTTAGGGACCAGTTGGGGAATTATTAGTGCCCAGACGCAGCCGGTAACGGCGCGCCACTGGCAGGCGTTGCGAGTAAGCTTTACGTTATACATAATTGCGTGGGCAAGTTTAACCTTGATCGCGCAGCGAGAACATTTATGGACGGTCGGGCTAGCGTTGCTTGTGGCGGGCGTCGTTGCCACCTTTGATGAGTGGTTATACCGGCAGTCCGGCGTATTTTGGCACCAAGGCGGGCAACGTTATTTACCATGGACCGTTGGTGTGGTCATCATGTTCATAACAATTTTAGGGAGCTTTTCCGTTTATCAAGATAGACGGGTGACGCGCGCATCCCGGACTAGGGTGCGGACGACTGCCAGTACGGCTAAATCAAGCCAGCGGTCACCCACAACTAAGCGGTCAGCTTCAAGTCGGCCGGCAACTCGAACGAGCACGGCAAAGCCGGTCGCGGTTGATCCTGCCAAACAAAAGACGGCGTTGATGCAAGCTTGGCAGCAAATTATTGACCAACAAACGGTTAAAGTTGGGGTGGCGGTTTATGATGCTCAGACGAAGCAAAGCTATCGTTATACCAAGGATCCGGATGGGAGCGGCTTTTACGTTGCCAGTACCGTTAAGGCCGGGATCTTAACCGAGTTACTTCACCAGCGTGATCAGGGAAAGTTAACGTTTACGGAGAACGAACAGATGCTGGCTAAGTCAATGATTCGGAATAGTGACAACGCCGCGGCGACGAGTTTGCTCGGCCAGGGGATGGGTAGTTACGGCGCGCTCAATAACTTGTATCAACAGTTGGGCATGACGGGGACTACTTCGCACCTGACGTCCTGGAGTATGACCAAGACGACGCCGGCCGATCAGGTGAAGTTGTTACGAACGATTTTTTACCCGTCTAATTACTTAAGTCAGCAATCTAAACAAACCATTCAGCACTTAATGGGCACCGTTAGTGCAGATCAGAGTTGGGGTGTGTCGAAAAGTGCGCCTAATTACCAGCTTAAGAATGGCTGGATGAACTTGAGTGATAGTGGATTGGGCTGGCAAGTTAATAGTATCGGTCACGTTTATGATAAAGATAACGATGCGGATGGTTACGTGATTGCGATTTATACGAACCGGGACGCAACCATGCAGGAGGGGGTCACGCTGGTTGAAAAGCTGGCGGCTGTGACCCGCGAAGTTTTATTACCAAGTTAAAACCGTTGATGAGCAGTGCCTGGCAATTGTCAGGTACTGCTTTTGTATTTAGGCGCGTACCGGTTCTGTGGTATGCTAAACGGATAACGATTGAAGGTAGGGAGCAGTATGGGAATTAAATTAGTGGCTTTTGATATGGACGGGACGTTCCTTAATGACCAAAATACGTATGATCACGTCCGTTTCGGTCAACTACTGAGCGCACTGCGGGCCCGCGGGGTTCGGGTCGTGGCGGCAAGCGGGTCGCAATACCAACGCCTGCAGACCCAGTTTGGTGACTTTCAAAAGCAAATGGATTTCGTGTCGCAAAACGGTGCGGTCGTTCATCGGGGTGGCCAGCCGTTGATCGTCACGGCCATGCCGGCTGCCGCGGTAACGGCCACGTTACAAACGATTAAACACCAGTTTCAACCGAGCGAAGTCGCTGAGCACTTAGTAGTGGGGGTCAAGTCGGCCTACGTGGATGAGCGCATGTCAGCGGCTAGCTACCAGCAAACCCATTATTACTATGACCATTTAAAGCGGGTACCGGACTTAGCGGGAGTCACGCCCGCCCGGCTCGATGATCAGATTACGAGTATCGGTATCACGTTTGCCGACCAGGTTGACTTTTCGACCGCAATGACCGGACTTCGGCAGCAGCTACCCGTAGGATTAGCAAGTCAAACGTCCGGCTATAACACGGAACTGATCAGCATGGCGCACGTGAACAAGGCGACCGGCTTAAAAGCGTTGATGCAAGCGTACCACGTCCAACCAAGTGAGCTGATGACCTTCGGCGACAATGAGAATGATTTGAGCATGTTACGGCTGACACCACACAGCTATGCCATGGCAAACGCCGTTGCGGCCGTCAAAGCACAGGCGCACCACCTAACGAGTAGTAACAACGCTGACGGTGTGTTAAACGTGTTGAGCAGGCTTGTCAGTGGCGTTGAGGATGACGGGGCGCACTAAGGACGAGATAATCTTCCTATAATATAGAAGAAACGAGTTATCGTACTGAAGTTGCGAGTGCAAATCGACGGTCAAATAGCCGTTGCTGTGGTATTATTTTCCTTGTGCTGTTTATCAAGTTACTCGAAACAGGAATAAATTAAATAAATCCTTAAAAGCACTACTAATCAAACCGGATTTATGTTACATTTATTAATGCTGGTTCAAAAAAGGTAACACGGTATACAGCGATAGTTAGAAAAAAGTGCAAAAGCACTTGATATTACAAAGCTTTTCATTTATTATAGATTGTGCTTGGTATTTTAAAGGGGATAAGTGTATCCCCCTAACATCAAGTAGTCGTAGTTAGCTTGGATGTGAAAGGTTGCGACACGCCCGGCCACATTGTCATGGGACGTGGCGGTAATTTTCACGGAGCTAGTCTTATTTTCAAAATAGACGAAGGAGGTCACAACAATGGCAAAGCAAAAAATTCGTATTCGCTTAAAGGCATACGAACACCGCATTCTTGATCAGTCAGCTGACAAGATTGTCGAAACGGCAAAGAGAACTGGTGCTACTATTTCAGGCCCAATTCCTTTACCAACGGAACGGACGATTTACACCGTTTTGCGTTCACCACATAAGTTTAAGGACTCACGTGAACAATTCGAAATGCGGACTCACAAGCGGTTAATCGATATCGTTAACCCAACGCCTAAGACGGTCGACTCATTAATGAAGTTAGACTTGCCTAGCGGTGTAGATATTGAAATCAAGCTTTAATTTATTTAACTAAAATCAATTAATTGGAGGTGTACTCATGACCACTAAAGGAATCTTAGGGAAAAAGGTAGGAATGACGCAAGTCTTCACTGAAAACGGGGAATTAGTCCCAGTTACAGTTGTCGAAGTTCAACCTAACGTTGTGTTGCAAGTTAAGACTGTTGAAAACGACGGTTACGAAGCAATCCAATTAGGTGTTGACGACAAGCGCGAAGTCTTGACGAACAAACCTGCTCAAGGTCATGCAGCAAAAGCAAAAACGACTCCTAAGCGCTTCATTCGTGAAATTCGTAATGTTGAGCTTGGAGATTACACAGTAGGTGACGAAGTTAAGGCTGACATTTTCGCAGCCGGAGACGCCGTCGACGTTACGGGTATCACCAAAGGTCATGGTTACCAAGGTAACATCCACAAAGACGGTCAACGTCGTGGTCCTATGGCTCACGGTTCTCGTTACCACCGTCGTCCAGGTTCATTGGGTGCCATTATCAACCGTGTCTTCAAGGGTAAGAAGTTACCTGGCCGGATGGGTAATCACCAACGGACGATGCAAAACTTACAAGTTGTTCGCGCCGACGTTGAAAACAACGTTTTGTTGATCAAAGGGAATGTTCCTGGCGTAAACAAATCATTTGTAACGATTAAAACATCAGTTAAGAGTAAATAAGGAAGGAGGACATAATACATGACTAGCGTAGCATTATATAAACAAGACGGTACGCAAAATGGTGACGTTACTTTAAACGACGCTGTGTTCGGTATTGAACCAAACGAAAACGTTGTTTTTGATGCCATCTTGATGCAACGTGCATCAATGCGTCAAGGAACTCACGCAGTTAAGAACCGTAGTGCTCGTCGCGGTGGTGGTCGTAAACCATGGCGTCAAAAGGGTACTGGTCGTGCGCGTCAAGGTTCTATCCGTTCGCCACAATGGCGTAAAGGTGGGATCGTCTTCGGACCAACTCCACGCTCATACAGCTACAAATTACCTAAGAAGGTTATGCGCTTAGCTTTGAAGTCTGTCCTTTCTCAAAAGGTTGCAGACAACAACTTAGTTGCAGTTGAAGGCTTAGCTTTCGATCAACCTAAGACGAAGGAATTTGCTAACGTATTAAATAACCTCAATGTAGACACCAAGACTCTTGTTTTGGTTGAAGAGGACAATGAAAAGGCTGCTTTGGCAGGTCGTAACTTACCAAATGTTAAGATCCTTAAAGCCAAAGGTGTTAACGTCTTAGACGTCGCTAATAGTGACAAATTAGTCGTTACCCAAAAAGCCCTCGATCAATTAGGGGAGGCGCTCGCATAATGGAAGCACGCGATGTAATTTTACGTCCTGTAATCACTGAAGCATCAATGGCTGACTTGGACGACAAGCGCTATACATTTGATGTCAACGTACAGGCTACTAAAACACAAGTTAAAAAAGCAATCGAAGAAATCTTCGATGTTAAGGTCGTTAAAGTTAACGTAATGAACGTTAAAGGGAAGTTTAAGCGTCAAGGTCGTTACGCCGGCTACACTAAGAAGCGTCGTAAGGCTATTGTTACCTTAAGTTCTGATTCTAACGAAATTAAGTTGTTCAACGACGATCAACAATAAATCTAATTTAGGAGGTAACTCTAGTGGGTATTAGAAAGTATAAACCAACCACTAACGGCCGTCGTAACATGACTGCTTCAGATTTCTCAGAAATCACTAAGACGAAGCCTGAAAAGTCATTATTAGACTCACAAAGTCATACTGCCGGTCGTAACAGTTATGGTCACATTACTGTTCGTCATCGTGGCGGTGGTCATAAGCAACAATACCGTTTGGTTGACTTTAAGCGGATTAAGGACAACGTTCCTGCAACCGTCAAAGCAATCGAATATGATCCTAACCGGACAGCTAACATTGCATTATTAGTTTACGCTGACGGTGTGAAATCATACATCTTAGCACCAAAAGGTTTGGAAGTTGGCATGTCAGTTCAATCAGGTGCCGATGCCGACATCAAGGTTGGTAACGCATTGCCATTAACGAACATTCCAGTTGGTACTGTTATTCATAACATCGAATTGAAGCCTGGTAAGGGTGGCCAATTAGCTCGTTCAGCTGGTGCGTCTGCTCAATTACTTGGTAAGGAAGGCAAGTACGCCATTGTTCGTTTGTCTTCTGGTGAAGTTCGTTTAGTTCTCCTTACTGCCCGTGCCACTATCGGTACTGTTGGTAACGAACAACACGAATTGATCAATTCTGGTAAGGCCGGCCGTACTCGTTGGCAAGGTAAGCGTCCAACGGTTCGTGGTTCTGTAATGAACCCTAACGATCACCCTCATGGTGGTGGTGAAGGTAAAGCGCCAATCGGTCATCCATCTCCAATGTCTCCATGGGGCAAGAAGACCCTTGGGAAGAAGACTCGGAACACCAAAGCTCGTTCAAACAAGCTTATTGTTCGTGGTCGTCGCCCAGGCAAACACTAATTATATTTGAATTTACTGTAGTTCTCGAGAGGAGGTCACACGATGGGTCGTAGTTTAAAGAAGGGACCTTTCGCAGATCAGCATCTTTTAAACAAGATCGATGCACAATCTGATTCTGACAAGAAATCTGTCATCAAGACGTGGTCACGTCGTTCAACAATTTTCCCAAGTTTTATTGGGTACACTATCGCTGTATATGATGGGCGCAAGCATGTCCCAGTTTACATCCAAGACGATATGGTTGGTCATAAGTTAGGTGAATTTGTACCGACACGGACTTTCCATGGTCATGGTACTGACGATAAGAAAACGAAGTAGTTAGGAGGATAAAAGAATGGCTGAACAAGTAACATCTGCACGTGCAACTGCAAAAACTGTTCGGATTGCCGCTCGTAAGGTCCGCCTAGTCGTTGATCTTATCAGAGGTAAGAGCGTTGCTGAAGCTTTAGCAACTTTGAAGTTCACTCCACGGGGTGCATCTCCAGTAGTTGAAAAAGTATTGCTTTCAGCAGTTGCTAACGCTGAAAATAACTTTGACTTAGATCGTGAAGATTTGGTCGTAAGCGAAGCCTTTGTTAACGAAGGACCAACCTTAAAACGGTTCCGTCCACGGGCAAAGGGTTCTGCTTCCCCAATCAACAAGCGGACAAGCCACATCACGATCACAGTTAGTGAAAAATAGGAGGGATAACGCGTGGGTCAAAAAGTAAATCCAACCGGATTACGTGTAGGAATCATTCGCGATTGGGACGCAAAATGGTATGCTGAAAAAGATTTTGCTGCCTACTTGAACGAAGATTTACGCATCCGTAAGTATATCGAACAACGACTTGCCGACGCTTCCGTCTCCACCGTTGAAATCGAACGCGCTGCAAACCGCGTTAACATTTCAATCCACACCGCAAAGCCAGGGATGGTTATCGGTAAGGGTGGTTCTGAAGTTGAAGCTCTTCGTAAAGAATTAAACAATTTAACTGGTAAGCGAGTACACATCAACATCATCGAAATTAAGAAACCTGATTTAGATGCTAAATTAGTTGGTGAAAGTATCGCACGTCAACTTGAAGGCCGGGTTGCTTTCCGTCGCGCAATGCGTGGGGCAATGCAACGTACGATGCGTTCTGGTGCCAAGGGTGTTAAGGCCCAAGTCGCTGGTCGTTTGAACGGTGCCGACATGTCACGTGTCGAATCTTACTCAGAAGGAACGGTTCCGTTGCATACGCTCCGTGCGGACATTGATTACGCATGGGTTGAAGCACGGACCACATACGGTAAGTTAGGTGTTAAGACCTGGATCTACCGTGGCGAAATCTTGCCAGAAAAGAAATCTGCAGCTAAAGGAGGAAACTAAACATGCTGGTACCTAAACGGGTTAAGTACCGTCGTGTTCACCGTGGTAAAATGCGCGGTGAAGCTAAAGGCGGTAAGACAGTTGCTTTTGGTGAATTCGGTTTACAAACTCTCGAATCACACTGGATCAGCAACCGGCAGATTGAAGCTGCCCGTGTTGCTATGAACCGTTACATGAAGCGTGGCGGTAAAGTATGGATTAAGATTTTCCCTCACAAGTCTTACACTGAAAAAGGTGTTGGTGTGCGGATGGGTAATGGGAAGGGTGCTCCTGCAGGTTGGGTTGCCCCAGTAAAACGTAACAAGATTATGTTTGAAGTCGGTGGCGTTCCTGAAGAAGTTGCACGCGAAGCTTTACGCTTAGCTGGCACGAAGTTACCTGTGAAAACTAAGATTGTAAAGCGCGAGGAAGTAGGTGGCGAATCAGATGAAGGCTAAGGAAATTAAAGCATTGTCCACTGCTGAAATGCTCGAAAAAGAAAAGTCTTATAAAGACGAACTTTTCAACTTGCGTTTTCAATTGGCCACTGGTCAGCTTGAAAACACCGCTCGTTTAAAACAAGTTCGTAAGAACATTGCGCGTATCAAAACTGCGTTGCGTGAACAAGAATTAAACAAGTAGAGTATAAAGGAGGCAATCACGAATGAGTGAAGATACTCGTAATAGCCGTAAGGTTATTCAAGGACGCGTCGTTTCCGACAAGATGGATAAGACAATCGTTGTCGTACGCGAAACTTACAAGAACCACCCGGTTTACGGTAAGCGTGTTCGTTATTCAAAGAAATACAAGGCTCATGATGAAAACAATGAAGCCCACATTGGCGATATCGTCAAGATCATGGAAACTCGTCCTCTTTCAGCTACTAAGCGTTTCCGCTTACTTGAAGTCGTTCAAAAAGCTGTTATTATCTAGTTTAAGCTGAATAAAATTACATGAAGGGAGGACACTTACTGTGATCCAACAAGAAAGTCGTTTAAAAGTTGCTGACAACTCCGGTGCCCGTGAAATCCTTACTATTAAGGTATTAGGTGGTTCTGGTCGCAAGACTGCTAACATTGGTGATATCATCGTCGCTACGGTCAAACAAGCAACACCCGGTGGTGTTGTCAAAGCCCACGATGTTGTTAAAGCCGTAATCGTCCGGACGAAGTCTGGTGTTCACCGCGCTGACGGTTCATACATCAAGTTCGACGAAAACGCTGCAGTTATTATCAAAGAAGACAAGACGCCTCAAGGTACTCGTATCTTTGGCCCTGTCGCTCGTGAATTACGTGATAAGGACTTCATGCGTATCGTTTCATTAGCTCCAGAAGTTCTGTAATCACACACCGTAAATAAGGAGGTGCGCAACCTAATGTTGATTAAAACTGGTGATAAAGTTCGTGTAATCAGCGGTAAGGATCGTGGTCAAGAAGGTACTGTTAAAAAGGTCCTCGTTGCCAAGAACCGTGTCGTTGTTGAAGGTGTTAACAAGATCAAGAAACACCAAAAACCAACGAACGTTAACCCACAAGGCGGGATTGTTGATATCGAAGCTCCAATCGATATTTCGAACGTAATGTTCATCGACCCTTCGACTAACGAACCTACTCGTTTAGGTGTTCGTCGCGAAGATGATGGCAAGCGTGTCCGTTTTGCTAAGAAGTCCGGTAAGGACTTAGAAAACTAAAAACTGACTGAAAGGAGGAAGCAAGTTTCATGGAAAACCGTTTAAAAGCTCAATATGAAAAAGAAATCGTCCCAGCATTAGTTGACAAGTTCAACTACACTTCAGTAATGCAAGTACCAAAGCTGGCAAAAATCGTTTTGAACATGGGTGTTGGTGATGCAGTTACTAATGCTAAGAACTTAGACGAAGCAGTTGAAGAATTGACTTTGATCTCCGGTCAAAAGCCACTGGTTACCCGGGCAAAGAAATCTATCGCTGGTTTCCGTCTTCGTGAAGGTATGGCAATTGGTGCCAAAGTTGACTTACGTGGTGAACGTATGTATGACTTCTTGGACAAGTTGATCAACGTTTCATTACCACGTGTTCGTGACTTCCATGGTGTAAGTACTCGTTCATTTGATGGTCGCGGTAACTACACATTGGGTGTCCGTGAACAATTGATCTTCCCAGAAATCAACTATGATAATGTTAACCGTGTTCGCGGTTTAGACATTGTAATCGTCACAACGGCTGATAGTGATGAAGAATCACGTGAGCTGTTAACTCAATTTGGCATGCCATTTGCTAAATAATCGAAGGGGGTTAATCGAAGTTGGCTAAAAAATCACAAATTGCTAAACAAAAACGTGGCGCAAAGTTTAACGTTCAAAACTACACTCGCTGCGAACGTTGTGGTCGTCCACATTCAGTTTACCGTAAATTCCACTTGTGCCGTATCTGCTTACGCGACCTGGCCCACAAAGGTCAAATCCCTGGCATGAAAAAGGCCAGCTGGTAAAACGAACCCAAGTTAAAGGAGGTTAAACTTTCATGATGACTGATCCAATCGCAGATTTCTTGACTCGTATCCGTAACGCTAACATGGTACGTCACGATTCATTAGAAGTTCCTGCATCAAAAATCAAGCGCAGCATTGCCGAAATTTTAAAGAATGAAGGTTTTGTTCGCGACGTTGAATACATCGATGATGACAAACAGGGCATCATCCGTGTCTTCTTGAAGTATGGTAAGGATAACGAACGGGTTATTTCTGGTTTGAAGCGTATTTCAAAGCCAGGTTTACGTTCATACGTCAAAGCTGATGCTGTTCCTAAGGTTTTAAACGGCTTAGGGATCGCAATCATCTCAACTTCAGAAGGCGTTATTACTGACAAAGAAGCTCGCGCTAAGAAGCTTGGCGGCGAAGTTTTAGCTTACGTTTGGTAATCAATAATTAAGACGGGAGGTGCAAGTAAGTGAGTCGTATTGGTAATAAAGTAATTGAACTACCTGCTGGGGTAGAAGTATCACAAGCTGGTGAAGTCGTTACGGTTAAGGGTCCTAAGGGTACTTTGACGCGTAACATCGACAGTCAAATTACGATGTCAGTTGAAGGCAACGAAGTTAAATTCACGCGCCCATCTGATGACTACAAGATGAAGGCATTACACGGTACTACCCGTGCTAATGTTAACAACATGGTTGAAGGGGTCACTAATGGCTTTACTAAGAACCTTCAATTGGTCGGTGTTGGTTACCGTGCCCAATTGCAAGGCAAGAAGTTAGTATTAAGCGTTGGTTATTCCCATCCTGTTGAATTCGAAACGCCCGAAGGTTTGAGCATCGAAGTTCCGGACAACACGCACATCAATATCTCTGGTATTGGTAAGCAAGCTGTCGGTGACTTTGCTGCCGAAGTTCGTGCCGTTCGTTCACCTGAACCTTACAAGGGTAAAGGGATTCGTTACGTCGATGAATATGTTCGTCGTAAGGAAGGTAAAACTGGTAAATAATGCAGCTTAGAGCTGTCCATACTAATATATAGAGGTGACTATTGTGATTTCAAAACCAGATAAGAATCAAACCCGCCAACGTCGTCATGCACGCGTTCGTGGTAAAATCTCTGGTACTGCTGAGCGCCCACGCTTAAATGTTTATCGTTCAAACAAAAACATCTACGCTCAAGTTATTGATGATGTAGAGGGTGTAACGCTCGCAAGTGCCTCAACTTTAGATAGCGAAGTTAAGGGTAACAACAAAACCGAACAAGCTGCTTCAGTTGGTGAAGTTGTTGCTAAACGAGCTGCTGAAAAGAAGATCTCTGACGTAGTCTTTGATCGTGGCGGTTACTTATATCACGGTCGGGTTCAAGCCTTGGCTGAAGCCGCTCGTGAAAACGGACTTAAATTCTAACAAAGGAGGAATAATACCATATGACTTTCATTGATCCATCAAAATTAGATCTTGACGATAACGTTGTTGCCATCAACCGGATTACTAAAGTTGTTAAAGGTGGTCGTCGCTTACGTTTTGCTGCTTTAGTAATCGTTGGTGACCACAAAGGACACGTTGGTTTCGGTACTGGTAAGGCTCAAGAAGTTCCAGAAGCAATTCGGAAAGCTTCCGAAGCTGCTAAAAAGAACTTGATCACTGTACCAATGGTTGGTACCACCATTCCTCACGAAACAATTGGTGTTTACGGTGGTGGCCGCATCTTGCTTAAGCCAGCCGTTGAAGGTTCTGGGGTTGCCGCTGGTGGCGCCGTTCGTGCCGTCATGGAATTAGCCGGCGTTGACGATGTTACTAGTAAGCGCCTTGGCTCCAACACGCCAGTTAACGTTGTACGTGCAACGTTCGAAGGTTTGAAGAGCTTGAAGACTGCTGAACAATTCGCTGCTTTACGTGGTGTCTCAGCCGAACATTTAGCTGAATAATAGGAGGACAAACAACATGGCTCAATTAAAGATCACTTTAGTTCGTAGCGCAGCTCACCGTCTTCCTAAGCAACGTAAAATTGTGAAGGAATTAGGCTTAAACCGGATCAACAGTTCCGTTGTTAAACCTGATGACGCAGCAACTCGCGGACAAATTTTCCACATCGCTCACTTAGTCGATGTTGAAATCATCAAGTAATTTAAATTTTCAAAGAGGAGGTGCCTACTAAATGAAGTTACATGAATTGCAAGCAAGTGAAGGCTCACGTTTTACGCGTCGTCGCATTGGTCGTGGTGACTCAAGTGGCCATGGTAAGACTTCTGGTCGTGGCCAAAAGGGTCAAAAGGCGCGTGGTAAAGTTCGTGTAGGGTTCGAAGGTGGCCAAATGCCATTGTACCGTCGGATTCCAAAGCGTGGATTTACTAACATTAACCGTAAAGAATACGCGGTTGTTAACCTTGACGGCTTAAACCGTTTTGACGATGGTGCCGAAGTAACACCAGAATCATTAAAGGAAGCCGGTTTAGTTAAGAAGAGTGCTGCCGTTAAAGTTCTTGGTAATGGTAAACTCAACAAAAAATTAACAGTTAAGGCAAGCAAGTTCTCCGCAACGGCTGTTGCGGCTATCGAAGCTGCTGGCGGTAAAACTGAGGTGATCTAATTTGCTGACTACCATGAAGAACGCTCTCAAAGTAAAGGATATTCGGAATAAACTTCTGTTCACCTTGGGCGTTTTGATTGTATTTCGTCTTGGCTCTTATATCACAGTTCCGGGGGTTAACGCCCAGGCGCTTCAATCGATTGCGTCGACCGGACTGATAAGTATGTTGAATACATTCAGTGGTGGCGGTTTAACAAATTATTCCATCCTTGCTATGGGGGTATCCCCTTACATTACTGCACAAATCATCGTTCAATTGTTACAAATGGACATTGTTCCTAAGTTTGTTGAATGGGGCAAACAAGGTGAAGTTGGTCGGCGGAAGCTTAATCAAGCGACCCGCTGGCTGACAATCGCCTTAGCGTTCCTTCAATCGATTGGGATTACTGCCGGGTTCAACTCCCTAAGTCAACTTAAATTAGTTGATAACCCGGGTCTCAACACTTACTTCACCATTGGGTTAATCCTGACAGGTGGGGCGATGTTGACGACTTGGATGGGGGATATGATTACGGACCGTGGGATCGGTAATGGGGTTTCCATTATCATCTTCGCCGGGATCATTGCTCGGATGCCAACCTCAATCTATCAAATTTATCAAGAACAATTTGCCAACGTCTCAATGAGCGATTGGTGGCAAAGTGGATTGTTTGTTCTTGGGTTAGTGGTTATTGTTTTAATCATCGTTATGTTCGTAACGTGGGTTGAGCAAGCTAATGACCGGATTCCAATCCAATATACCCGTCGTGCAGCTGGTGCGCCTGACAGTAGTTATTTACCACTGAAGGTGAACGTTGCCGGGGTTATTCCCGTTATTTTCGCGAGTTCCTTCATTGCAACGCCCCAAACGATTTTACTAGGTTTCCAATCCAGTCATGGTGGCGATACCTGGTACCAAGTCATGACGAACATCTTTAATATGCAGTCAACAACCGGTGCGATTTTATATACCGTACTGATCGTGCTCTTCACGTTCTTCTATGCCTTTGTTCAGGTTAATCCTGAAAAGCTGTCGAAGAACTTGCAAAAGCAAGGCAGCTATATTCCTGGCGTTTGGCCGGGTAAAGATACGCAGGACTGGGTTTCAAAATTATTGATGCGGTTAAGTACGGTCGGAGCCCTCTACCTTGGGTTGATTTCCTTGATTCCATTATTAGCTTCTGATATTTGGGGTCTGGATGAATCCATTGGTTTAGGTGGGACCAGCTTACTGATCGTTGTCGGGGTTGCCCTTGAAACTATTCGTCAAATTAAAGGATTAATGATGAAACGCGATTACGTCGGTTTTATCCGTTAATCAGCGAATGTGTTGGGGAAACTCAGCACATTTGTACTTTTAGGAGGAAAAAATATGGCAACAATGAACCTGATTTTAATGGGATTACCCGGTGCCGGAAAGGGTACTCAAGCACAGAAGATCCTCGAAGACTTCGATATTCCGCATATCTCAACGGGGGACATCTTCCGGGCAGCAATTAAGAACGAAACCAAAATGGGCCTCGAAGCCAAGAAGTATATCGACGACGGTAACCTGGTTCCGGACGAAGTCACTAACGGCATCGTTCGCGACCGGTTAGCCGAAGCCGATACAAAGAACGGCTTCCTGCTTGACGGTTATCCACGTAACATTGACCAAGCCCACGCATTGAAGCAAATCGGTGAAGACCTCAACAAACCGCTGGACGGCGTGATTAATATTCACGTTGATCCGGAAGTGTTAGTTGAACGGCTTTCCGGACGCTTCATCTGTCGCAAGTGTGGCGCAACTTACCACAAGATCTACAACAAGCCTAAAGTTGAAGGGACTTGCGACGTGTGTGGCGGTCATGACTTTTATCAACGTGATGATGACAAGCCCGCAACCGTAAAGAACCGGTTAGACGTGAACGTTAAGTTGAACACGCCGTTGATCGATTATTACGGTCAAGAAAAATTACTTTATAATGTCGACGGTGACCGCGACATTGATGATGTTTATCAAGATATCAAAAAGATTCTTGATAACCTTTAAAACCAAGCGTTCCGAATGGACGACGTTTGCTTTTCAAATGCCGTTGTGATAAACTTATTCAGGTTTAGCCGTTGACTGACTTAATGTTTTTTTAATATTATGATTAGACAATGACTGGTTCGAAAAGCGGACCAAATACGTGGTTACACGAAACCAGAAGATAAGGGAGGGACACTAGTTTGGCAAAGGAAGACGTCATCGAAATTCAAGGGACTATCAAAGAAACGTTGCCTAACGCGATGTTTAAAGTTGAACTTGAAAACGGCGCTGAGATCTTGGCACACGTTTCGGGTAAAATCCGGATGCACTACATTCGCATCTTGCCTGGTGACAAGGTTACGGTTGAAATGTCACCTTATGATTTGACTAAGGGTCGGATTACCTACCGTTTCAAGTAGGACCGACGCCTTGTACCTTATAGGAGGTAAAAATTCATGAAAGTAAGACCATCTGTAAAGCCAATGTGCGAACACTGCAAAGTTATTCGCCGTAAAGGCCGCGTAATGGTTATTTGCTCTGCTAACCCAAAGCATAAGCAACGCCAAGGTAAATAATTCAGATAATTCGGAGGTGAAATATTAATGGCTCGTATTGAAGGGATTGACTTACCACGTGACAAGCGTATTGTCATTGGTTTGACTTATATCTACGGTATCGGTAACACTTCTGCACAGAAGATCCTTGCTGAAGCCGGTGTTTCAGAAGACGTTCGTGTACGCGACTTAACTCCTGACCAGGAAGATAAGATTCGTGCCGTCGTTGACGGTTACAAAACTGAAGGTGACTTACGTCGTGAAGTCAACTTAAACATCAAGTTATTGCAAGAAATCGGTTCATACCGTGGGATGCGCCATCGTCGTGGTTTACCAGTTCGTGGTCAACACACGAAGAACAACGCCCGTACTCGTAAGGGTAAAAAGGTCAGCATCGCTGGACGTAAAAAATAATTATAAGGGAGGTTTTCGAATTTTATGGCTACTAGAAAGACAACCCGTCGTCGTCGGGTAAAAAAGAACATTGAATCCGGTGTGGCTCACATCCATTCAACGTTTAACAACACACTTGTTATGATCACTGACATGCAAGGGAACGCCGTTGCATGGTCATCAGCTGGTTCATTAGGTTTCAAGGGTTCACGTAAGTCAACTCCTTTTGCTGCTCAAATGGCCGCAGAAGCTGCTGCTAAGGCCTCAATGGAACATGGCATGAAGACTGTTGAAGTCGCTGTTAAAGGCCCTGGTTCCGGTCGTGAAGCTGCCATCCGTGCTTTACAAGCTACTGGTTTGGAAGTTAGTGCAATTCGCGATGTTACGCCAGTTCCTCATAATGGTTCTCGTCCTCCAAAGCGCCGTCGTGTTTAATCTGTGACGTTCATTTTGAGGGCAAACTTCATTGTGTGCGCACAACTACTAAACACCACGCGTTTTGAAAGGGGTAAAAGATAAGAATGATTGAATTTGAAAAACCTAACATTCATAAAATTGATGAAAACGACAACTATGGTAAGTTTGTTGTAGAACCGCTTGAACGTGGTTATGGTACAACTTTAGGGAATTCACTTCGTCGGATTCTTCTTTCTTCTTTACCTGGCGCTGCTGTTACGAGTATTCAAATTGACGGTGTTCTTCATGAATTTTCAACGGTGGAAGGCGTAACCGAAGACGTTACGGCTATCATCCTGAACGTCAAGAAGATCGCGCTTAAGTTGAATTCAGACGAGACTAAGACGTTGGAAATCGACGTTAAGGGTCCTGCCAACGTTACGGCCGGTGATATCATCGGTGACGCGGACGTTGAAGTCTTAAATCCTGACTTAGCAATTTGTACCGTAGCGGATGGTGCACACTTCCATATGCGTATGACCGCTAATACTGGTCGTGGTTATGTTTCCGCTGAGGATAACAAACATCGTGAAGATGATATGCCAATTGGCGTTTTAGCTGTTGATTCATTATATTCTCCAATCGAACGGGTGAACTACCAAGTAGAAAGCACTCGGGTTGGTCAACGTGATGACTTCGATAAGTTAACCTTAGACGTTTGGACAAATGGTTCAATCACTCCAAGTGAAGCCATTAGTCTATCAGCCAAAATCCTGACTGATCACCTTTCAATCTTCGTAAATCTCACTGATGAAGCTAAGAACACTGATGTGATGGTCGAGAAGGAAGAAACGCATAAGGAAAAAATGTTAGAAATGACGATCGAAGAGCTTGATCTTTCGGTTCGTTCATACAACTGCTTGAAGCGTGCTGGTATCAACACGGTTCAAGAATTAACTAACAAAACTGAAGCTGATATGATGAAGGTTCGCAACCTTGGACGCAAGTCACTCGAAGAAGTTAAAGCAAAATTAGCTGACCTCGGGTTATCATTACGCAAAGAAGACTAATACAAGGGAGGATATCCGTTCATGAGTTACCGTAAATTACAACGTACAAGTTCACAACGTCGTGCCTTACTCCGTGATTTAACGACTTCATTGATCGTTAACGGCAAGATCGAAACGACCGAAGCCCGTGCTAAGGAAGTTCGTTCAACTGCCGACAAGATGATCACTTTGGCAAAGAAGGGTGATTTAAGCGCCCGTCGTCAAGCTGCTACTTTCATGCGTGACGTCGTTGCCGATGTTAAGGAAGATGGCGACAACGTGGCTGTACAAACCGCTTTGCAAAAGCTATTTAGTGACTTAGGTCCTCAATATGCTGACCGCAATGGTGGGTACACACGAATTTACAAGACTATGCCTCGTCGTGGCGACGGTGCACAAATGGTTGTCTTGGAACTCGTTGACTAATTAAATTGTTTTACGGATCACTGGGATTGATGATTGACGGACGCTACGATGATGGATACAACTGTATCCAAGTCTAGTTCGGAAGTTGTTTATGTTGAACATAGATGGCATATCGCAGTCCTAAGTGATTTTTTTTGGCGCCAGCCGAAGCCGCTAACCCGTTTTAAAATGGGTTAGCGGCTTTTTTTGAGAGTATGACCAAAGTCGGCTGAGTTTTGGCTATTCACATTCGGAGACGGACAAGGGGCGGTGACTAATGTCATAGCTTCTTTTTTGCGTTCACGCATTAGCTCGACTTAGCCTATTAATCAGTCGAAAATGATTGATGCCAACTAACTGATGAAAATAAATTATTAATTATTTTTGACGATTAACTGCGCTCATCAGTTAATGACGATTTACTAACCGAATATCCGCAGTTTATTGCGCCGATTTTTTTGTGGATCGTACGACCCCACGGATTACCGCTTTGGCTTGATTAACCTGACTGGTTGATTAGCGGAATTACGGCTAGTACTAGTTATAAGCTTATCTTGACGATTAGATAGATGTATCTTTTAGAAAGCTCAACCTTAATACTACTATTAGGTTTAACCCACATTTCTTCAAGCTTCCTAATTATCATTAAATGCAATCATACGGGTGTTTTATTGGTGAAAAATGCCCTTGAAATCGTATTTATGAACTCATAATATATAAATATTATGATTAATAATCAGATGATTTAACTTATTTATCTCGATTAAATATTTTTTTGGAGGAGCGAGAATATTGGGGAAGCAATGGTTCGGTGAGGCCAAGACTCACTTTAAGATGCATAAGCGCGGCAAACAGTGGGTCGTCCTGGGGATTACCCTCTTTTCAGTCGGTCTAGGATTACAGGGTTTGCCACAACATGCGGCAGCAGCGACAATCACGGCTAAGGTACCGGCAACGGTCGTTAGTGGTGAACAGACGGAAAACAGCGCGGCGCCAGCATCGCAATCAACAGCGTCAGCCGGTGATGACCAATCCGCTGCCAGCGAAGGGATGGATCAAAGCGGTGCGGCTAGCGAGGACGCGCAAGCGGGAACGGCTGATTCAGCGACAGCTAACTCAGCAGTTGAACCAAAGTCTACGCCGTCACCGGTAAAGGATGCACCAGCCACGGAATCCGAAGCCCCAACAGTCGAGGCGGCTCAATCTGAGCAACCGCGTGCCAAGGCTAAGCAACAAGCCACGACGACAACTTTGCACACTAAGTCGGCAGCAAAGGCCGCATCAAGCAAAGCGGCTTTAGCCACCAGTGCGGTTCAATCAGCGGCTAAGCAACAATCAACGCCGGCTACGACAAACGGCAAAGTACGGGTCACTAAGGACAACTTTGAAGACTATTTCCAGGTCAATGGTAACGGTGCCAGTTACAATCGGCGAACGGGAACCGTGACGTTAACGCCGGACGAAAAGAGTCATTCGGGGAACGTGACCTTAAAAACCAAAATTAACATGAATCAGAGTTTCAGTCTGAATGGGTCCATTAACTTAGGGACTAAGTCTCAGGGACACGGTGGCGCGGACGGTGTCTCGTTTGGCTTTCATAATGATGAAACTAGTAAGGTTGGTCTTGACGGTGGGGCGGCCGGTTTGGGTAAACTGAACGGAGCTTTCGGCTGGAAGGCCGACACGTACTGGGACGAGGAGAACCGTGGCCAGTATATTGGCAGTGATCCAGAAGCGTTTGGATACCATAAGGGATTTTTGGGATTTATTAGCCGTGGTCAAGGGCAGGGGAAAGCCTACGGGTCATTTATCCACACCGATAATCAGGGGATTGTGTACACCGATGCGAAGACCGCTCAGGGAATCAGCGAACCCAGTCGTGACCAGTGGCGGTCGATTCAAGTTGACTACGATGGTCAAACCAAACAAATGACCATCAATTACGATAATCACCAGTGGACGGCCGACGTTTCGCAATGGATTAATAACGACGCGTTAGCGTTCTTCATCGCGGCGGCGACGGGGGAAAATTCAAACCTGCAACAATTCCAGATTAACAGCTTTGATTACTACCAAGCCGCAACCGTTAACGTCAAGTACGTTGATCAAAACGGGCAGGAGTTAACGACCGGTGACGTCACTTATCCGGACGGTAAATTTGCGGGTAAGACTTATCAAACGAGTCAGTTGACGATTCCGCACTATACGTTCCAAGGATTAGCTGATGGCAGTATCGCGACGAGTGGTACGTTAGCGAACTGGGGCGAAAACGGGACGGTCACTTACGTTTACGCCTTAGCTAACGAAGGTGCAACCGTGAACTACGTTGACCAGACGACCGGCAAAACAATTACGACTGATGCAATCAGCGGGCAGTACGACAGCCAAAGTGAATATACGACGGCTAACCAAATTGCCAAGCTAACGGCTAAGGGGTACCAATTAGTACAAGATGGTTTCCCAGCCGGCTACGTTTTTGGCAGTCAAACTGAACCGGTCTTCACCGTCACGTTGAAGCACGGGCAGGAAACCGCAACGGAAACTAAAACGCTTCAGCGGACCATTCAATACGTTTATGAAAATGGTCATTCAGCGGCTAAGTCAGTCACGCAACCGCTCAGCTTTACGCGGACCAATACGCGTGATCAGGTTACCGGCGACGTTCAACACGGTGCCTGGACCGCGGACCAGACTAACCAGTATGCGGCCGTGCATAGCCCGGTGATTACTGGTTACCGTGCAGACCAACTGCAAGTTGCAGCCGAAACGCCGGATCCAAACGGTGCAACCGACCAAAAGGTTACCGTAACCTATTCGCCACTAAATGAAACGGCCCGGGTCGATTACGTGGACGATGTGACGGCACAAACAGTTACTAATGACGAATTCAGCGGTGTCTTTAATCGTCACGTCGACAATCCGACGGCGACAACTATCGACCAACTAGCTGAAAAGGGCTACCAAGTCGTCAGCAGCGATTTTCCAGCCGACGGGGTCGACATTACCTGGACGACGCCAAAAGTTTTCACCGTCCATTTAACGCACGCTCAGAAGCCGCAATCGGCAACTAAGGTAATTTCACAAACTATCGATTACGTTTACGAAGACGGACGTACCGCCTTCGATTCGGCAGTACAACACCGGACCTTTGAACGGACGTTAACTATCGACCAAGTGACCGGCAAAACGGTTGCAGCTAGCGATTGGGTCGTCAGCACTCCTGCTGGGGACGACGCGGACGGCAACCAACCGGCAACTGCCACTAAAACGACCTTTGACGCGGTGACCTCACCTGAATTAACGGGTTATCACCCAACCATTGATCAGATTGCGGAACAGATTGTGACGGCTGGTGATGAAGACCATCATGAAACGGTCACTTACAAGGCCAACACCGAATACGCGACGGTCACTTACCGCGACGTTACGACTGGTAAAAATTTAAAAGTGGAAAACTTAAGCGGTGATTACGGTACTAAGGATGATTATCGAACGGCGGATGCAATTAAGGACTATGAAGCTAACGGTTACGTCCTGGTTAACAGCGAGTTTCCAGCGGCTGGAATCAGTTATGATCAAACGCAGGGCCAGAAATACACTGTTAATTTAACCCACGGCACCACCGACCGGACTGAAAACCAGACGGTCAAGCGGACCATCACTTACGTTTATCGGAATGGAGCGACTGCACAACCGGACGTTAACCAGCAATTGGCCTTTACGCGGACGGTCACGACCGATAACGTCACGGGGACGGAAACGCCGACAGCTTGGAAAGCAATCAACGGTTCCGCGTTTGCCCAAGTTGACACGCCAACGATTACGGGTTACACGGCTGATTTGCTGGGGGTGGCCGCCAAGACGGTTAGTGCCGATGATCAGGACGTTTCGGTCAAAGTGACTTACAATCCGAACGTTGAATACGCCACGGTGACCTACCAAGACGTCATGACTGGCGACATTTTAGATCAGGCTAGTTTAAGTGGTGACTTCGGGACTAAGGATGCCTACGATCCTAAGACGGCAATTGCTGCTTACGAAGCGGCCGGGTATCAACTGGTTGACAGTGACTTCCCAACCGCCGGAATCAGTTATGATCAAACCAAGCAGCAGGATTACACAGTACGTTTGACCCACGCCCAAGTCACGGTTCCGGGCCATCATGTCGTAACACGGACAATCAACTACGTTTATGCTGATGGTCAAACGGCCCAGCCGAGCGTCAAGCAAGCCGTCAACTTTACACGCGATGAAACGACTGACCAAGTGACGCACGTTATGACGCCAACTGACTGGGTGGCTGATGACGGCACGACCTTGGCGGAAGTCGCCACACCAGCGATTACGGGGTATACGCCGGACACTACCTTGGTTGCGGCACAACCGGTGACTGCCGATACCGCCGATAACGTCGTAACGGTCACTTATCAAGTTGATGATGAAAAGGCGACGGTGACCTACGTCGATGATACGACGGGTAAGACCTTAACAACGGTTGAGTTGAACGGTGACTTTGGGACGGCGGATGCTTACGATCCTAAGGCGACCATCGCGGATTACGAAGCTAATGGTTACGACTTTGAAAAGAGTGATTTTCCTGAAGCCGGTATTCGCTATGATCAAACGCAAGACCAGAAATACACCGTTTATTTAACCCACGGCACCACTGACCGGACTGAAAACCAGACGGTCAAGCGGACCATCACTTACGTTTATCAGAATGGAACGAGCGCGCAACCGGACGTTAACCAGCAATTGGCCTTTACGCGGACGGTTACGACCGACAACGTAACGGGGACGGAAACGCCGACGGACTGGCAGCCAGTCAACGGCGCCACGTTTGCCCAAGTTGAGACGCCAACGATTACGGGTTATACGACTGAACAGCCAGTAGTGGCCGCTAAGCCGGTTACTGCTAATGATGAGAATAGTCTGGTTAAGGTAACCTATAACCCGATTGACGAACAAGCCACGGTGACCTACGTTGACGATACGACGGGTAAGACCTTAACAACCGTCAAATTAAACGGTGACTTTGGTACCAAGGATGCTTACAGTCCTAAGGATACGATCACGGATTACGAAGCTAACGGTTATCAACTGGTTGACAGTGACTTTCCAGCGGCGGGCATTAGTTATGATCAGACCGAACCACAAACTTATACGGTTCACTTAAAGCATGCCCAGGCCACAGTTCCCGGCCATCACGCCGTAACGCGGACGATCAATTACGTCTACACCGATGGTCAAACGGCGCAACCAAGCGTTAAGCAAACCATTAGCTTTACGCGTGATGAAACGACTGACCAAGTCACGCACGTTATGACGCCAACTGACTGGGTTGCCGATGACGGCACGACCCTGGCTGAAGTTGCTACACCAACGATTAAGGGCTATACCCCGGATACGACCTTGGTTAAGGCCCAAACGGTTACCGCGGATACCGCCGATAATGTTGAGACGGTTACTTATCAGGTCGATAACGAAAAGGCGACGGTGACCTACGTCGATGATACGACGGGTAAGACCTTAACAACGGTCAAGTTAAACGGTGACTTTGGCACCAAGGATGTATACAGTCCTAAAGCAGCGATTACGGATTACGAAGCGGCCGGTTATCAACTGGTTGACAGTGACTTTCCAGCGGCAGGCATTCATTATGACCAAACTGAACCACAAACTTACACGGCTCACTTAAAGCACGCCCAGGTCACGGTTGCGGGCCATCACACTGTCACGCGGACGATCAATTACGTCTACGCCGATGGTCAAACGGCGCAGCCAAGTGTTAAGCAAACCGTCAACTTTACGCGTGATGAAACGACTGACCAAGTGACTGGCGACGTTACGACGACTGACTGGGTTGCTGACGACGTGACGACCCTGGCTGAAGTTGCTACGCCAGCAATCAAGGGCTATACCCCGGACACGGCCTTGGTTAAGGCCCAAACGGTTACTGCCGAGACTACTGATAGCGTTGAGACGGTTACTTACGGCGTAAACACCGAGCATGCAACGGTCACTTACAAGGACGATACGACCGGTGAGACCTTGGCCGTTAAGCAGCTTAATGGTGATTACCTGACGACCAGCGATTACCGGACGGCGCAGGATATTGCCACCTGGGTCGCCAAGGGCTATGAGCTGGAACAAGATGAGACGCCAACCGATGGGATCACCTTCGATCAGGACGGCGTGACGCCAAACTACGACGTGACCCTGACTCACAAACTCAGCAAATCCTTTGATCGGCAACCGGTAACGCGGACGATTCACTACCACTTCACTGACGGTCGCCAAGCACTTGCTGACGTCGTTGATCAGTTACCAATCGGACGCAGTAGTGTCACCGACATGGTAACGAACGAGGTGACTAAGGGTGCCTGGACTGCAATTGGAAAAGATGAATTTGATGCCTTGAAGAATCCAAGTGTTACGGGCTACCACTCACTGAACGGTGATGAAGTACCCGCGATGGGCTTACCAGCAGATCTTCAAGATACGGTCATCGAGATTAGCTACGCGCCAAATGCCGAAACGGCCACGGTGACCTACGTCGACGATACGACGGGGGCGACCTTGGACCAAGTTAGCCTAACGGGTGATTATGGGACTAGCGATGCTTACCGGACAACGGATGCGCTTGCGAGTTACAACGCGGCCGGTTATGAACTGGTTTCTAGTGACTTCCCAGCAACGGGCATTAGTTATGATCAAACTGAACCACAAACTTACACGGTCCACTTAAAGCACGGTCAGGTCACGGTTGCTGGCCATCACACGGTAACGCGGACGATTAACTATGTCTACACCGATGGTCAAACGGCGCAGCCAAGCGTTAAGCAGATCGTCAACTTTACGCGTGATGAAACGACTGACCAAGTGACTGGCGACGTTACGGCTAGCGAATGGGTTGCGGCTGACGTAACTGAATTCGCTGAAGTTGCCACCCCCGCAATGGACGGCTTTGATGCTGACTTAGCACGGGTCGCGGCCATGGACGTTGCGGCTACGACGGTGGATGGCACCGTGACGGTTACTTATCACCAAGTTCAACCAACTGAGACAAAAACGGATGAACGTTCGCAAGCGGGCACTACTCAGACTGGTCATGCTGACCAACCAACCACGCCGGTTGTCCCGACGAGCCAGCAAACTGGTACCAAACAGCACCAGTCCGCAGCAGTCACGCCGGCTACGGCCAGTGTAACGACCCGTACGCAACGTGCGACATCGAAGGACGCGGCGACAACGGGACAGTTACCGCAAACGGATGAACAAGCTTCGGATGCGTCGGCACTAGGGTTAGCCGCCTTAGCCCTGACCAGCGTTCTGAGCGGGTTGATAACGTTGAAAAAGCATTAATTAATAATAAGGCCAACTGACAGTTAGCCAATCGGACTAACGAAAGGTCCCTCGCAAATTAGCGGGGGACCTTTTTTGAAGTGCGATTAATTCGTCCGGGTCAACAGTTGGCTGGTTAACTGGATTAACGTTTGCTTAGCGGGTTGGTTAGGCAATTTGTTCAGCGTTTGCAACGCCGTGTTCGTGTAGGCGGTGGCGAGTTCCTGGGCCCTTTGCACGCCGCCAGCGTCAATCACGAGTTGTTGCAGCTGTTGCCGTTGAGCCGGTGTGATTTTACCTTGTAGCCGCATTAGCGGTAACAAGTCTTTACGGGCGCTAGTTTGAAGGGCAAAGATTAACGGTGACGTGTAGACACCTTCCGCAATATCTTCTAAAACCGGCTTACCGATCTCAGTTTGACTTTGCTGATAATCAAGAATGTCGTCCAAAATTTGGAAGGCCATCCCGATGTTTAAGCCGGCCGTTTGGGCGCGCTTCGCAAACAAACCGGACTGTCCGGATTCGAAGGCGCCGAGAAAACAACTTAACGCGAATAACTCGGCCGTTTTTCCTTGAATTTGCTGTTTATAGTCGTCCATTGTGATGTCGATGCGGTAGTGGCGGTCCTTTTGTTGGACCTCGCCGATCAGGATCTTTTCCATGTTCTGCGAGTTTAACTGAATACTCTTAAAACTGCTGGAATACTGGGCGAGAATCTTGAAAACGACCACGAATAGGTAGTCGCCGGCATAGACCGCGATGTCCTTCCCAAATTGGGCTTGGATGCTTGCTTGGTGCCGCCGCAGTTCGGAATCGTCAACGATATCATCGTGAATCAGGGTGGCCGTGTGGAGGGTTTCTAGTGAAGCCGCCAGCGCAATCATCCGGTCGCGGTCCGTGTCTTTGAATTGTGAAAAGAGCAGGCAGTACGCCGGTCGGAGCAGCTTACCACCGCTTTGGATCATCGCCAAAATGGCATCCGTAATGGCTTGATCCTGGATATTAATGTTATCCGTCATGAGTTGCATGACTTGGATGAGCTCCGGCTGCAAGTCCGGATAATCACGCCAAATTGGGTGTAATTGCGTTGCCGTTTGCATAAAGAGGTTACTCCTTTTTCTGACTGGGATGTTTTTCATGGTGAAACTTTAAATAACTCAGGGTGGTCACGTGGGTAAACAGGTAGTTGGCCGCAATCCCCAGGGCGACCCCGGCGGCGATGCCGATAATCGACATTGCCGGCAGGTAGAGCATGACGGTCCAGGTCTGGGCAATTAGGCTAGCGACTATCAGCTGACCCACGTTATGCATGACGCCTCCGGTTGCCGAGATGCCGATGATGCTGACCCGTTTAGGTCCCAGTAATTTAACCAGCATCATCGAAAATAGGCTGAGGAAGGCGCCACCGAAACTGTAAAGAAAGGTTGACATGCTGCCACCGATGAGGGCGGTCAGGATCAACCGGAGCCAGGTTAACGTAATCACGTCACGAAAGGATAACGTAAATAGTGCCACGACCGTGATCAGGTTAGCCAGCCCGAGTTTGGCTCCCGGTGCAAATGCGAACGGGAAGGGAATCATCCGCTCCAAGATCCCGATGATCACGCCTTGAGCAACCAGGAGCGCAATGTAAATATTGCGGTGGGTCTTATTTGATTGTTCAAATGAATTATTCAATGGCTTACTCCGTAACTAGTCCGTTACCGCCGGACTTGACGTGCCCGGAACTGGATTTGATCTCCACCAGTAACTTGTGGGGGAGGCAGACAATCGTCTGGCCGGGTTTGCTGATCCAACCGCGCCGAATGCAAACTTGATCACTACAGTTGGCCTTGGTAATCGCGACCTTACCGGTTTTAAAGGTGACGGTGTTATAGTCGCCGTCAGCGTCGCGGTAAGTATAGTGGCGGGTGGCTTTAAGCGCTGTCAAGTTGACCCGTTTGAGTTCCTGACCATTATGCGAGACTACGGCCGTGTAGGTAGGGTGGCGTTTGGCAGCCGCCCGTTTGCGGGCAACCCGCTCGGCTCGTTCAGCCCGTTGTTGCTGTTGGTAAGAAAAGACGGCGATGGGGGCGAACGATAAAATAATCAGGGCCACCACGATAATGATGTCAAAGGGGCGAATCATGCCGCCGTAGCGTTTAAGCACGGTCCGTAGTTTGCGTTGTTTCTTCATCGCTATCCCTCCTGTTTCGTCGCATAAAAAATGGTTCAAGGGGGAAAAAGCAACCCTCGAACCATCGGGAAACTATTCAATTAATTATAACGCATCTAGCGGGTTTTGACACCGTCGTAATGGGAACGAACGTTGCCGTACCACCAGTGCCCGAGGTGCTTTTGCATCCACGGAACGACCCAGTAGTCTAAACCAAATGTCCGACCAGAACCGTTCATCAGGGCGAGGGCAACGAAAATCATCCAAATGTTGACCCAGTAGAACATCCCTGACAAGCAGAAGACGACAACCAAGCCGATGGTGATGGCGTTGGCCAGCCAACTGAAGAGGCCGAAGAAGATACATAGCGCGATGATGATTTCAACAATTGTCATGAACTTCTGAAAGAAGAGCGCCATTTCCATGTTTGGAATCATCGTCTTGGTAATTGATTCGAACCAGTGTGGCATCTTGTCAAAGACCATTAACGGTTCTTTACCGTACATGTAAGACAGGCTGAAGACACCCTTAGCAGCGGTTGCCGTGCTGGAAGCCGCTTCGGAGGCGCCGCTAGTTGCCGCTGCCTTAGTGGCTTCGGAAGCGCCACTAGTTGCCGCTTGTTGTAACCAGGCGAATGGTAACCGCAGCTTATCGGTAAACCAGGATTCAGAACCCTGAACCTTGGTCCAGCAATCCCACAGCCACATTGCACCGTAGAAGAAGCGTAACGGGACACTCCACAAAACGTTCCCAGCGCGTGAGATCCAGCCGCGACCGAGGTTCCGACCGTTGCGGGTCCGGAAAAATTCGTTCAGGAAGTACTGGAATAGGTAGTAACCGGAGAAAATCTGGCAGTAGTACAACCAGTTGATGGCGTGCTTTAACAGTACCGCGATAAAGCCGGAAACGTTCCAGTTATCAAGGACTTGTGCCACGGCGTACTTCGAGCCGATTGAGTCCACGGATGCTTGGTAAGCACCCTTATACGGTTTGATTTCCTTATCACTACCGTCAACGTTCTTGATAATCCCTTCAACCGCTTTGGCAGCCGTTTCTTCGGCCCCCTGAACGATTTGAGGTACCGGCCGTGGTTGGTCGGGTTCTTGGTAGCTGGTCGAGTCACCGGCGAGGAAGATGTTATCGGTATCCTTCGCCTGCATGAACCCGTTGGCAACTAGGCGACCACCACGAGGGTTGGTTTCAAGACCAAAGTTCTTAACGACGCTGTTAGCACGAACCCCGGCGGTCCAAATCAAGGTATAGGTTTGAATTGGATCCTTATCCTTTAAGTTAACGTGGTCGGCACAGACTTCGGTGATCATTGAGTTGGTCATGATGTCAACGCCGTGTTTCTTCATATACTTTTCAGCTTTACCAGCTTGCGTCCGGTTGAGCATGTTGATAATGGTTGGTGCCGCTTCGACCAATTGCAAGGTAATCTCGCTTGGATCCAACTTATTTTCCTTTGCGAGCACGTCGCGGTATTCAATCAGTTCACCAACGAGTTCGGAACCAGTAAACCCGGACCCGCAGACGGTCAAGGTCAACATGGCCTTCCGCTTAGCCGGGTCAAGTTCAGCGGCCCCCTGACGAATAATGGCGGCCAAGTGAGCCCGTAAGGCCATCGCTTGTTCAAAGGACCACAGTTCGAAACCGTGTTCTTTGACCCCAGGGGTCCCAAAGTCGTTGGATTCCCCACCAAGACAAATCAATAGTTGATCGTATTGGTAACTACCGTTCTTAGTCGTAACGGTTTGTTTGTCTTTATCCACGCCGGTAACGGTATCCGTCACCAGGCGAACATTCTTGCGCCGTGCGAACAACCGTTGGAGGTCATATTGAATATGCCCCGGTTCCACCCGTTCGGTGGCAACTTCATGTAGTTCAGTCATGTACGTGAAGTATGAATGCCGGTCGATCAGCGTGATTTCAACGTCCGGGTTCTTCTTAAAGTGCTTGGACAGTTTCTTGGTCGCGTAGACACCGGCAAACCCCGCACCGACAACGACAATATTCTTCTTTGCCATTGCGTAACAACTCCCTTAAATAAATAGTGTAAAAATGAATAATTCCACTAATAATTATAACGATAATGAAAGCGGTTGTCTATGGATTATTGGCTAGAATGCGAAAAATGTCACATTATTTCGAACTTGTTATACACAAGTGATTTTAGGAATGCGGAAACGCTGTCATTACTAGTATAATTAGGGTTAAGAAGAAAAATTTTATCAAAATGTGATTGACTAATTGAATTTTAAACGTTAAGATAAATGTGAATTTTCATACAAAAAGGTTAGGAGTGGGATATTATGAGGTTTAAATCAGTTCTTACTAGCGCCTCAGTTGTTGCAATTTCCGCATTAGCATTAGCAGGTTGTGGGAGCGGTTCCTCGAGCTCGAGTTCGTCATCATCATCCTCTAAGAAGAGTTCATCTTCATCAAGTTCAGAAAAGACGACCAAGGTTGTAAAGATGACCGCCGGCGCCAAAATGAAAGCGGGTACTTATAAACTCGAAGAAGAAAACTACTCACACGGCTACAAAGTTAAGATGAGTATTACCGTTAATAAAGATGGTAAAATCACGAAGTCCAGTTATGACCAAGTGAACAAAGATAACAAGTCCAAGGTCGATGACACGGACTACAACAAGCAAATGAAGAAAGTTTCCGGTACTAACCCGAAGGCTTATATTCCTAAGTTGAACAAGTCCTTAACGGCTGGTGCCGCTACTGGGAACGTTGGTTCGATCGACGTGGTTTCCGGGGCAACCGAATCATCGAAGACTTTCCAAAACTACACGCAACAATTAGTTCAAGCTGCTCAAGCCGGTGATACGGCTACCATCAAGATCGACAATGGTAAGAAGATGCAGGACGGCACTTACAAGTTGCAAGAAAAGAACTACTACAACGGCTATAAGGTTTCCTTCGCGATTACCGTTAAGGATGGTAAGATTACTAAGTCCAACTACGATAACGTTAACAAGAAGGGTGAATCCAAAGCGGATGACGCTTCTTACAACAAGCAAATGAAGAAAGTTTCAAAGACTAACCCGAAGGCTTACCAACCAGCCTTGAACAAGTCGTTAGTCAAGAACAGTGATCCTGCTAAGGTTGACGTGGTTACCGGTGCGACCCATTCATCAAACACCTTCGTCTTATACGCTGAACAGTTGCAAAACGCTGCTCAAAAGGGCGATACTAAGACGATCACCGTTGACAACATGATCTTCGCTGAATAAGCAAATTACGTTAAATACGTGGCCTGAGGCGTAAGCCGAGGGCCTTTTTTTATCGCTAGAATTTGAATTGTGGGTTTATTCACAGGAGTCGCATTGTAATGTATTGCGTTGTTGTTGAAGCTGTGAAGAAATCAACAGTTGGTCCGCCGGTGACTGAAAGGGCTTTAAATTGGAACCGACTGATCGCAAAAACTTTGGTATAATGACGAATGAAATTAGTGATAGGGGACGTCAACGAGATGAAATTACGTAAATTAATTCAGGTGGGGTTAGTGTTGACCCTGTTAGTGCCGTTAAGTGCGTGCGGTATCACCAAGCAAAAAGCGGCTAACCAGCGACCTAAACCGACTAAGGTCGTGCAAACGCCGACTGAGGATACCCAGTTTATGATGGGTACCGTGGTCACGTTACGAATTTATAACAAGAATAAGAAACACGTTTTGGACGACGCGTTCAAGCTGTTAAAGCGCGAGGCCAAAAAAATCACCGTTAACCAGAAGGGCTCGGAAATCGACAAGGTCAACGCCGCTGCCGGTAAGCACCCGGTCGTGGTCAGCAAAGACCTGTACCCGATGATCAAGCGGGCTTACTACTACAGTCAAAATTCTAACGATTCGTTTGATTTATCGATCGGACCGATCACCCAGCTCTGGCACATTGGCTTTTCGGATGCCAAGGTGCCAACCAAGCAGGAAATCGCAACCAACGTCAAGCTGGTCGATTACCGTAAAGTGAAATTGAATGATAAGAAACGGTCGGTCTACCTGGAGAAGAAGGGCATGCAACTTGACCTGGGCGGAATCGCGAAGGGTTACATGACCGATCAAGTGAAGACCTACTTCTTAAATCACGGCGTGTCGACGGCCATTATTGACCTGGGCGGAAATATTTACGTGATGGGCGATAGTCCGAAGGGGACCAAGTCGGGTAACTGGACGGTCGGTATTCAGGATCCTAAGGAAGCGCGTGGGACGTCAATCGGGTCGATTCCGGCTAAGAACAAGTCAATCGTCACTTCCGGGATTTACGAACGGGTGCTCCGTAAAAATGGTAAGGTTTATAGCCACTTAATGGACCCGAAGACCGGGGCGCCGTACAGCAACAACTTAATGGGCGTTTCGATCATCTCAAAGAAGTCAACGGATGGTGACGGGTTATCAACGGCCACCTTCGACATGGGTCTGAAAAAGGGCATGCGCTACATTAACGGTAAGGCAAAGCAGGGTGTCGGGGCAATTTTTATTACCAAGGATAAGAAAGTTTACGTCTCTGATAATTTAAAGGACGACTTCACCCTGTTTGGTGAGAACGGCTATAAATACGGATCCGCTAGTGATTTGAAATAGTCAGGTATGGTATGATAAAAAGCAATTAAGAGAAGAAATGAGTGACGATGGTGAGTCCGATTATTGACGTGCAACATTTAAATTATCGCTACCCGCAACAGCCGGAAACGGCTTTGACGCTGCGGGACGTGTCCTTTTCCGTGGCAGCGGGCGAATGGGTTGCCATCGTTGGGCATAACGGTTCTGGTAAGTCGACCCTGGCTAAAAACCTGAACGGGTTGTTGGCACCGGTCTCCGGGACCGTTACCGTGGACGGACAGGTGCTGTCCGAAGAAACGGTTTGGGAGATTCGTAAGAAAATCGGGATGGTCTTCCAGAACCCGGATAACCAGTTCGTTGGTGCGACCGTGGCGGACGACGTGGCCTTTGGTCTAGAAAACCAGGGGGTCCCTAGGGATGAAATGCTGGCGCGCGTCGAGCAAGCGCTGAAACAAGTCAACATGCAGGAATTTGCGACCCGGGAACCGGCGCGCCTTTCAGGGGGGCAAAAGCAACGAGTCGCCCTAGCCGGCATGATTGCCGCGCGGCCACGGATCCTCATTTTGGATGAAGCCACCTCGATGCTTGATCCCCGCGGACGGGCGGAAGTGCTCGCAACGATTCGGCAGATGAAGGCTGACGGGCAACTGACCGTTTTATCGATCACGCACGATATCGACGAAGCCGCGAGTGCCAACCGAATTATCGTCGTTAACGATGGTGAGGTTAAAGAGGAGGGCACGCCGGCCGAGATTTTTCGGCACGGTGAGAATCTGATCAAGATGGGACTCGACATGCCCTACGCGGAACGTTTAAAGGCGGCTTTGAAGCGTCAAGGGGTCCAAGTCCCCGCAACTTACTTAACGGAGAAAGGAATGGCGGACTGGTTATGGCAATTACGTTCAAACAAGTAGATTTTACCTACCAACCGGGGACGCCGTTCGAAAATAAGGCGTTAAGCGACATTAACGTCACGATTCCGGAAGGGTCGTATACCGCGCTGATTGGGCATACCGGGAGTGGTAAGTCGACGCTTTTGCAGCACTTGAACGCCCTGTTGAAACCAACTAGTGGCACGGTGACAATCGGTGAACGGGTGATTACACCGGAGACGAGTAACAAGGATTTAAAGAGATTGCGCCAGCACGTCGGCATCGTCTTTCAATTTCCTGAAAGTCAGTTGTTCGAAGAAACGGTCGAAAAAGACATTGCGTTTGGGCCGCAAAACTTTGGTGTCAGTGAAGCCGCTACCCTTAAAACGGCGGCTGAAATGTTGGCGCTAGTCGGGTTACCACAGGAGCTCTTGAAACGGTCACCGTTCGACCTGTCTGGTGGCCAGATGCGGCGTGTCGCGATTGCCGGGGTGCTAGCGATGCAACCGGACGTGCTGGTCTTGGATGAACCCACGGCTGGGTTAGATCCCCAGGGACGGCTAGAAATGATGGAAATATTTGCCCGCCTGCGCCACGAACGCCACTTAACGGTCGTACTCGTCACCCATCAAATGGATGACGTGGCCAACTACGCCGATAACGTCATCGTGATGGACCGTGGTCGGGTGGTGAAGACCGGGGCACCGCGTGAAATTTTCGCCGACCCGCAGTGGTTGTTGGACCACCAACTTGGCTTGCCGAAAACGACCGCCTTTGCCCGCCAACTCGTACAACGCGGTTGGCAGTTCGAACGAATGCCGCTGACCGAAGACGAGTTAGCCCAGGACCTCGTGGCCGGGCTACCACAATCAGCGTTTGGGGAGGGTCACGACCATGATGAGTAAGTTGATTTTTGGCCGTTACATTCCGGGGGATTCTCTGATTCACCGGATGGACCCGCGTGCTAAGCTATTATTAAGTTTTTATTTTATCGGGATTATTTTTATTGCCAATAATTGGCAGACCTACGCGTTATTATTCGCCTTTACGCTGGCGGCCATCACGCTGTCGGGTGTGAAGTGGTCGTTCTTCATCAACGGGGTTAAGCCGCTGATTTGGCTGATTTTATTTACCGTGATCTTGCAGATTCTGTTTAGTGCCAGTGGTGGTAAAGTTTACTGGCACTGGGGCATCATCACCATTAGTCAGTTGGGGCTGGTCAACGGGGTGTACATTTTCTGTCGCTTCGTCCTGATCATCTTTATGTCGACGCTATTGACGCTGACAACGCCACCGCTGGAATTATCGGACGCCATCGAATATATTTTGATGCCGTTAAAAGCCGTCCATTTTCCGGTTTACGAAGTTGCGTTGATGTTATCGATTGCGTTGCGGTTCGTGCCGACGTTGATGGATGAGACCGAGAAGATCATGAACGCGCAACGGGCCCGCGGGGTCGACTTTGGTGAGGGGAACCTCTTCCAACAGATGCGCGCCATCGTGCCGTTGCTGATTCCGTTATTCGTTAGTTCGTTCAACCGGGCCGAAGATTTGGCCACGGCGATGGAAGCCCGTGGTTATCAAGGTGGCGAAGGCCGCAGTAAGTTTCGGATTTTGAAGTGGCACGCCCGCGACGCCTGGGTCACCCTAGGATTTGCGGTGCTGACCGCCGCGCTGGTCTTTTTACGGGCGTGATTAAAATTGTTGGTTTAGGGTTCGGGCGACTCGCCCGGACTTTTTAATTAATGGAGGAATTTCGTGACAACCAGATATAAAGTAGTTTTAGCCTATGACGGTACCAATTTTGCCGGCTTTCAACGCCAACCGCACCAGCGGACGGTCGAACGGGTTTTTAGCAAGGCCGTGAATAAGATGGCCAAGGATCCGGCCGACCCAATCGTGATTTACGGTGCTGGGCGGACCGACGCCGGCGTCCACGCTTTTGGGCAGACAATTCACTTCGACTTGCCGTACGAAATCAGTGCCGAGGGGGTTCGTCGCGGCTTGAACAGCATGTTACCGACCGATACGTTGGTCAAAGCGGTCGAAATCGTGCCGGATGATTTTCACGCCCGCTACGATACCGTGGGCAAACGCTATTGGTACCGCGCTTATCAAAATGAATTCGTTGACCCGTTTAAGCGCCACTACACCGGCCACTTCAAGTTTCAGTCCGATATTGATCGGATCCAGCAGGCCATTCCCGATTTAGTCGGTAAGCACGATTTTTCGACTTTCGTTGCTTCGGGCTCCCAGGCACACGACCACGTGCGGGAAATCTTTTCTGCCAAAGCCTGGGCGTTGCCGGACGAAGGGGAGATTCAGTTTGAATTTTGTGGCAGTGGTTTTTTATATAACCAGGTGCGCATCATGGTCGCCGTCCTGATGGAAATTGGCCAGGGCCGGCGCGCAGTTGACTGTATTCCAGCGTTATTAGCGGCCAAAAATCGCGCGCGGGCGCGCGGAACCGCACCGGCAGCTGGACTTTATATGAAAAAGGTGTATTATGAAGCTCAAGATTTGGCGGATGATTTAAGAAATGATTGACTTCTGATCAGAAGTTAGGTAAACTAATCGTTGGTATTGTTTGCCCCACGATAAGCCCCGGAAATCTTATTGAGTGTCAAACAAACACAGAAAATGGAGGAACACAACGTGCGTACAACATATATGGCTAAACCAGGTGAAATTGATCGTAAATGGGTTGTAGTTGATGCAACCGATGTACCTTTGGGTCGTCTCTCAACTGTCGTAGCATCAATCTTGCGTGGTAAGAACAAGCCCGTATTTACCCCTAACGTAGATACTGGTGATAACGTTATCGTTATTAATGCAAGCAAGGTGGCTTTAACTGGGAAGAAAGCAGAAAAGAAGATTTATTATCATCATACTGCTTATGCTGGTGGTTTAAAGGAACGGACTGCCGGTGACTTCTTAGCAAAGGAACCTACTAAATTGATTGAAACTTCAGTTAAAGGTATGCTTCCTCACAACTCTTTAGGCCACAAGATGGGCTTGAAGTTGCATGTTTATGCTGGTGCAGAACATACGCAACAAGCACAAAAGCCTGAAGTTTTGGATATCACTAACTTAATCTAAGGAGGAAACTACATTGGCTCAAGTACAATATCGCGGCACAGGCCGTCGTAAAAATTCAGTTGCCCGCGTACGTTTAGTACCCGGTACTGGTAAAATTGTTATGAATGATAAGTCGGTCGACGACTACATTCCATTTGCAGATATTCGCAAGGAATTGTTACAACCATTCGAAGTTACTGAAACTACCGATCAATACGATGTTTTAGTAAACGTTAATGGTGGTGGCTTCCATGGTCAAGCCGGCGCAACTCGTCACGGGATCGCACGGGCATTGCTCACTGTTGATCCGGATTTCCGTACTCCGTTGAAGCGCGCGGGTCTCTTAACTCGTGATGCACGTATGACGGAACGTAAGAAGCCAGGTCTCAAGAAGGCTCGTAAGGCTAGTCAATTCTCTAAGCGTTAATTCGCGAAGAGAAACGCCGTTATACCGGCGTTCAGACGAACATTTTTACCAAGAAGCAACTACCCCAGCAATGGGTTGGTTGCTTTTTTTTCGTCTTGTTGGGGTAAGATTTGGGGTACGCGGGGTTTCTGTCATGCGTTTTTTGGCTGTTGGGGTAGTGAAGTCTTACGAACGCTTAGGGTAACTTTTGTTCGAGTTGCTGGCGGCCCTCCGCCAGACCAGCCGCGAAGCCTTCCCATGCTTCTAATCCCACGCGTTCCGGCGCATTGAGATAAACATCGGTGGTTTCCAAATTCGAGTGGGTCAAGTGATCGCTGACGGCTTGCTTGGCAACCCCTTCTTGATGCGCAACTGTTGCGAATGTGTGGCGTAGCTTGTGCGGCCACAGGTGGGGGAGTTCTGGATGGCGCTTCGCGATTGAGTTCAATCGGTAGTTGAGGTAATCCGGGTGAAGCGCGTGGTTCACGTGTCCGCGATTGTCTGTGTAGGTAAATACGAATTGATCGCCAGCTGGCTTTGTGACGCCAATCGTCGCAAGCTCGTTTGCCTGGTGCTCTTTCCATGTTGCAAGTAAGTCAACCAGCACGTCTGGCACTTTGAAAATTGTCACCTTTCGGCCTTTTGTGGGGCCGAGTTCGGTGCCTCGGTTCGTAAATGATTGGTTCACTTCAATTTCGCGATTGGTTAGGCTTACTTGTTGCCATTGGGCGGCATAAACTTCGCTTTTGCGTAATCCCATGTAAAGGGTGAGAACAATCAGCACGTAATCTTTTTCGATAAGCTTGCCGTCTTGAAAATCAGCCTTAGCGGCATCGAGCCATTGCACTGTTTGCGCCTTTGTTAGTGCCTGCCCCTCAGCAACGCGTTCTTTGCGCAATTGCTGTTTCTTGGGGTCGCCAACCATGCGCAACACGGAACTTACGCGGTTGTGTTCAATGAACCGACGGCCTTCAGCAACATCAAATAGCTGGTTTACGTAGCTTTTAACCGTTTTGATGTTCGCATACGTTTTGCTCAGAAATGCGAGTTCGTTCAGCACTAAATCGGTGTTGTTATTCAGCTCGTTCAGTGAATACCGGCCAAACAGCGGCAATAGGTGCAACCTGAAAATGTCTTTGGTTCCGCGCAGTGTGGCCTTGCTGGGGATTTGCGTTGTGCGCCCTGAACCGCCGTCCTCATAGATGGGGAGCCATTCCTGCTGGTAAAAGGCCTTGAAGCTGATGGCGCCACGGCGGCTAAGCGCTAGGTCTGTACCAGTCTCTAGTACCTTCTGAATCTTGTTGCTGATCTCGGACTGAAGACGGTATCCTTCAGCCTCAGTGGGCACGGTCTTGCGGAATCGCCGCTTGCCTAAAATCGGCTGAACTGCCTTTGGATAAGGTACTTCAACTAGATATGTGCCGTATTTTGTTTCTGTAACTGCCATTGTAAAAATCTCCTTATCGATGTTGTCGCTGACGGGCGATGAGAACAATCAATAGGAGAATCACAAAACACTACTCTAGGTGCTTTAGCGCTTCGGTCTGCTTCTTTAGAAACTTCACGTAGCCGCTAAGGTCTTGCTTGGTTGCCGCTGTCGTGTACAATACGCGCAAGAATTCCATTGCGGCATCTTCCACATTGCGGCGCTGTTGAGACAACTCAGCGGCGCTTTTTAGCATGGCCTCAGTCCATTGGTTGGTGCCGGGGTCGTCCGAAACGCCTCTCAAATAAGGGACGCTGACGTGTCCTAAATCGGCAATGCGTGCCAGTCTTGTTGCGTTGGGCAAATTTGAGCCGGTCTCCCAATTGGCGACCGTGCCACTGCTGGCTTTCTCGTCGATTTTCTGGGCAAACTCTTCCATTGTTAAGCCGAGTTTTATGCGAACAGCTTTTATGCGCTTTGCGCTACTGTCTTTTTCTGCCATACGGGATCGCCTCCTTTCTGAGTCTCATCTTAGCACACTAACTAAAAAAAATCCAGCATTTTTTTGTGGAATGGGTTGACTTATCGCGTAGCAGGTGAGAAACTTAGCCTGAGCTTAGCTGATTAACTAAGCCTGTACAAAGTAAACTGTAAGGAGACGATATTATGAAAACTCAACCCACAGCACCAATTTACCTGAGCATGGCAAACGCTTGTCGCGCGGCAGGCGTCACTTACAAGACCTTGCGCTTGTGGACTGACACCTATGGACTGCCAGTTATTACAATCGGCGGCATCAAGCGCATCAAGCGCGCCGATCTTGAACAGTTTCTAGATTCGTATAAAAAACCAGTAGCTTAACCTCACGGCTGACGGGCGATGAGAACAATTAGTAGAAGCTACGCAACAATCTTTGCTAAGTCGGCGGGGCAAGACCAGCCCGCCGGTTCACGAAACCAAAAGTGAAGCACCAATTGCTGTTTGGTCTCGTGAAATTTAACAGACACACAGGAGGAATTCACAATGAAAACATCAATTGAAGCTCTGTACGACAACTTGGCTGACGATTTACAGCGGCGCGACCCCATCACGGGCACTTATGAATTTGACGCCGGGGAGTTTGAATCCAAACGCGATTACTACGCTGGCCGTTACGATGCACTTGCCTCGCTCGTGGACGATCGCTATACCCAGTATTTAGCAGACCTTGAAGCTCACGCCGTTTCTTTAGCCCCAATCCGGGATTGGCTGGAACGCGGCCAGTATGAACCGGCTTGACGAAAAAACATCGCGACGGTTCATACAGAGAACTTAATCGCGAGTGCCTGATATATCAACGTTATCTGTGATGTTTTGAATCGCGATTCAGTACCAAAACTACTATTGAAAGGAGGCCATGGTCATGGCAAAGAACAGTCATCGTTTGCATCAAGGCAACTTCACTAGTGAACAAGAATTGCTTTCGTCTTGGTCTATCGTCAATCGTTCCGAACAAGCACATTGCGGCGCTATGGTTCGCGGTGTCGAACTTGGTTTATTGAAGATCGACAAGAGCCATAAGGGCAAAGGCAAACGGAAATCACTCCATCAATCACGTGGTGACATCACGCCAAGTCAGTTGTCAGCATGCAAAGCCGTGTTAAACGCCGGTTCGTATGGGCAGAAAACTTTTGCGGCAGTTTCTAGCCATGACCACGGCCACAGCCAAGCTTTCGGCTTAATCACGTCGGGCATGTCACATAGCCCCTATGCCGAAATGCAACGGTCGTCGCGTAATATCATGAAAAATAGGAAGCTGGCCGAAACTATCGTTGCAATTTCGGCCATTGCAGGACGCGATAAAATTTACGCTTATCAAGCAACTTTGACACAGCCGAACGCTGATTTTGGCAAGCTTGATGATGGGATTGAGAATCACGGTCATCGTCTAGCCAAGTTAGGTAAATGGTTTGTTGACGGCGCTCGCCATGGCTATTACACGTTGGCTGGCGCTAACGGCGCTAAGCCCCGGATTCTAGGCGCCCAGATGCGAATGGAAATCACTCACAAGACCGAAGATATTGGTTCAGAAGAATGTCCCAAACTGATTTTGTCGCATGATAAATTTGGTTTGTATCACGATCACTCCCACATGACTTTCGTAACCGACACGCCGCTTGATCTAGACACGGTTCGCACACTACGTAAGGACGACACGTCGTTGCCGTCAAACATCATCTGGACGGACGGCCAAGGCAACTCAGTTTCTGAATTTAAGATGACAGCGGCCGCCGCAGACTTGTTTCTAAAGTGGTGCCAACTGAACCCTGATCTAAAGCTTAGCGCGGCGGCTTTCAAGCTCCAGCGCGCCTATGGCCGGGGCTTGATTGACGCTTTAGCAGAAAGTACCAAATATGAAGTTTCGCCAAAGCTTTACAGCTTTCTCATGCAGGACATGGACGACTGGGCTGTCTCAGTTTACTGCGAGACGATGAAGGCCATCGCCCGGCGCCATCTTATCCGCGAAACTGGATTGTTCCGACTTGCACGGTCGATTGTTAACCGCGTGTTAACCACCGATTTGGCCGGCGTATTCATGCAATCCGTTTACGAGGGACAGGAAGACCAGACAAGCGTTCCCGGCCTTTACACAACAATCAACGTTTTGAACACGAACAACGATGTTGTCGCGGGCACGCGGCAAATGACGGCTGAACAAGCCCTGTACTTCAATAAAACGACGCTTGCAGGCGCCGGGTTTGACGCCAAGCTAATTGATTCGATTTCGTTGGAATTTAGCGACAGCGAACGTCAAACAGTCACCAAAAGCCTGTTCCGGCGCACTATCTGGCCGCATCGTGGTAAATCAGGTTTGCTCGAACGCCTGACAGCGTGGGAATCACAAGCTAAATCTGATCTGGATAAGCTCATAAGTGAGCTGGCCGAGCTTAAATCGCTAGAACCAGCTTACGAACACTATGTTGACGACCACGCAACGCCCGCCGAAGTAAAAGCTGTTAAAGCTGACATCAAGGCTGGCCGCACGCGGTACGACAATTTTAGTAAGAAGAACGCTGGCTATGGGCTACAAGAAGTTCGTTACCAAATTTCACGCCTCAAGCGCCCGCTAGAGCTTGCTTCTGGCAAATATTTCGACGTTCGGCGTTTACGCCTTGCAGTGATTGCGAAGATGGACAACGCCGGAAACGTTGTTTGGACGGCAGACTGGCGCTTGCGCATGAAGAAACTTGCCATCTTGGAAACGATGCGCGGCGCTGAAAAGCAATTTGGCGTTTCGTGGGCTGATTTCCAGCAAGGCGTATCGCAATGCACCCAGCGCAATGAAACTCAAGCCGAACGCGATCTTAAAGCCCTTTACGGTGATGATCTTATTGGTGGTGGCGATGGCAAACACAGCTACATTGACAGTTGCTGGTACAAAGCGTTTACGGCCTACGCATCACTCATGCCATCTCAATCACAAGAAGTGCTTCTTGGTTGGAATGGCGCCCATCGCGATACAATCTCGGCCAAATATCCAATCCGCAAAAATCAGCCCGAAGATGTCGCCGCGATGCTGTCACTTTATGGCAATGCAAAGCTCGAAGATGCAGTTGCATTGCAACCCGACCCGGACGATTTGCTTAGTAATTACAGCCCGGTTCACTACGCCAACTCACGCGTAAAAACGGCCGAACAACTGGCGGCGGTTTTAGCGAAAATGTAATTTGATGTCGTGATTTTCTCGGCGACTTCCAGCCCGCCATTCGGCCCGACTTCGGTCGCTTGATCGCAACAAAACCACCACGAAAGTTGGCGTGTTTGGGTAGCGATAACGTGAAGAAAATTGCGACGTGAGTTCGCATGTTTTGTTCACGTATCGGGTTGGCTTTTGCAACAAAAATCGCAAGATTGACGTTGCAGGTTTTGAGGGATCGAAGGGGCGAAGCCCCTCGCAAGTTGATGGTGGGTGGGCTTCCCACCATAACAACTTGCGTTTCCTATATGTTTTATCGTTTTGGGCGTCCCACCACTTTGTCTAAGGAGGAATTTATCATGGCAGAATCTGCTAAGCGACATCGTTACCGTTACAACCTTGAAGCTAACGCGACCACCAAACAGGCCCTAGACTACGTTCAAAATCGTTACGGGCTGTCTACCGCCGCTGAAGCATGGCGACAGGCACTTCAGGATGAACTTCTGTTGCTGAAATTTAGTGAAACTCCTGAATCGCGTTCGGCTTGGCGGGTACTTACGCGTGAGCATTCTCGCGACGTTTCGGTGCTTGATCTGGCATTGTTTTCCGGCGTGCCTGATGGGGCAAATCAGATCAAAGAAATTCGCGCTTTACTCGAAGATGTGGACGCTAAAATGGAAACACTTTTGTATCATGCGTCTAAGCTTGGCACGAATCTAAATCAAGTTGCAAAACAACTCAACGCTGTGGCACCTACCAACGCCAATTACGAAGATTTAGCGAAGCTGATTGTTCAGTTTTACAAAACAGATATTCAACCGATGTATGACACCACGCAATTGCTGAAGGAGGTGATTCATCATGCCGGTACTTATGACTAGCTCCATCAAGTCTTCAAGTGGTCGTCTACGCTATATGTACGACACCCCAGCCCATGACGGTTCGGCGCAACGAGTCTTAGCGGCTGGTGGCCGAAATCTTAAATTCATTCGTGACCCCGTCACTGGCGAAATTTTGCCCGATCAGCCCGGCACTTATCTCCAACGGCAATTTCACAATCAATTAAACCGGGCTTTCAATCCGAAACGACGCTTACAAGCTCAAAGCATTATCTTAAGTTTTGCAGATGATGAGTTAACTGGAACGCTCAAGGAACGCGCAAAACAAGCTTTGCAACTCTCTGACGACTTCATGAAATCAACTTTACCGCCAACCGCTAGTTATGTTATCGCCATTCAAGCTGACGGCTCAGGCCACAAGGTTCATGCCCATGTTTTGGTCAACGCAATTGGCACGAATGGCCGGGCAATTCAGACAAGCAATTTCGCGTTATTTTCGTTACGCCACAAGGTCAATGATTTTATGTCTGAACAATCAGCGCGTATTACCGGGCAGGAATGGGTGAATCCCATCAAGGCCAAAGACCCTGATGCCAAGACAACACCCGATCGTGTCGAGGTTCCAGCCAAATCCGCTTGGCAACAAGTGATTAAAGATGCGGTTAATGATTGTAAGGGACGGTCTTCAAACGTTGATGACTTCAAATCGCAACTTGAATCAGACTATGGTGTCACAATCACCGAACGTGGAAAGTCCAAGGCGTGGACTTATCACATCACAGATGCCGACGGCAAAGAAAAAAAGGTTCGCGGCTACCATCAGCGAATCAACAAAACGACGGGCGAAATTAAATCAACAAGCGGTTTGGGGCGTGATTTTACTAATGAAGCTGTTACGAATTTTATTGCGGAAGCCCACAAAACTAAGGCCGCCCAAGCAACCTCGCCCGAACCGGCGCCATTAAGCGAAGCGGCCGCCACAATGAAACCCGTTATTGATGACGTGGCCGCCATCGAATCGCGAATGGCCGCCAACTTAAAACAAACTGAATCCCATAAGGAGGATAAACCTATGATTTTTGATGATGATATTGATGAAGAAGAATTGCGTCGACAAGCTGACGCTGAAACTAACGCTGCCAAAAATCGCTACGCAAACTTGATGCGCGATGATCTGGCCGCGCACCACGACCCAGAGCCAGCGCCGGAACAAGCGTCAGTGATCGATGTTGCAAAACAGATCACCGAAACTAAGCAAGTGATTGCCGACACGAAAGCCGCCGATGCCCAAGCAAAATATGATGACGAACAAGCCGCGCGCGGTATGGCGTTATCTCGAAGCCGCCATGCTTTGGCAACGCGTTTGGTAACAGGTTTTGCCGAAGCTAACGACTCTGTACAGACTGATAGTGAGGAAAGCGATAATTTCGGTTTCTTATCGAAACCTGTTGCCGATTGGTCGGAACAAGACCATAACGACTTCAACACGGCTTGCCATGATGCCGAAGCTTCCGAAACTGCACCGGCAACGCCTGACCCGGCCGAAGTACAAGCGCGGCAAGTCAAAGCCAAGGTTGCTTTGCTGGAACGTGATTTTGGCTCGTCCTACGCTGACCTCTATAAGAACCGCGCTGACCAAAAGCCGGAAATCCTTAAGCAGGCTCGTCAAGCGATGGCCGACTACGAAACTGATGCTGAAATGACCGTGCCCGCTGGCACAGTCGATAAGACTGGCACTATTATCTCTGGTGGCTCCACAAGCTACTCAAAACTGATGGTCTTGGCGCGTGCTTTGAAACAAGTCTTTGCGGCGCGCTTAATGTACAAGCAAAAAATCACGCTACGTACGATTGTACGTACTACAATGCAAGAAAATCGCCGCACAAAAGCAACCGTCCAGCATAACGCCGATCTCGCTAAGGCTAAGCAAGACCGAATTGCGTCTGACCTTGAGAAATGGCATGTCGTACCAGTCGGAACGCAAACCGCTGAACAGCTTCACTCGTCAATGACCCGTGATCGGGCATTCGCCCAAGCTACCATTAAAACGCGTGGCGTTACTGACGCACGTCAAAAGCAACAGGTCTACGATGAGACGATGGGCGCGAAATACACTGACAACCGCAATGCTTGGCAGGTTATCCACGACCGTGCAATGAAATCGTTAGATCGCTCGGTTGCGAATGGCTTGCCCGGTGCCACACAGAATGACGACTTAGACCTCTAAGGAGGCTCTTATGAACACTAAGCAAGCAATTGATCTGTACGCGTTTTTGCACCGCCTTTATCTCGACGCGAACCGTCTTGCGGTAATCGGTGCCGGTGACCCAACTCATGGCGTCGGCAAGGCTGGCGAGGCATTCGGGCTAGGGCTGGCAATGGCCAAACTTTACACGATTTGCAAAGACAATCCCGAATTTATGTATGGTGCGCTTGCCATCGACGACGAGGGGCACGAACTTTGGGCGCCGGGACTTGATAGTGAAGAACTGCCTGAGTACCGCAATGATGACGACTTAAATGGGCTGAAAAATCTTATGACGCAAGACCCGTACAAAGATTGATGAATTGGGTGCTTGTCATCTTCACGACTTGGCGCTTCTCCTCACCGTCATTATAAATATTGCAAAACAAACAGCCGTCTCTGGCACCGGGACGGTTTTTGTTGCGTTTTGACTCGAAAGAAAAAGCCCAACCGAAGTTAGGGCTTTGATTCAGGACTACTTTGCCAACACTGCTTTTTGTGAGCTTGTTTGAGCTTTTGTCACAAGATAAGTTGAATGGTCACTCAAGTAGTACCCGATGTACCGGTGCTTATAAATTTGTTGGCTGATGGTGCTTGAAAGTGTTATGTCGCGATTCCAGTAGTGATACCCATAAACATTTTTCATCAACTTATCATAGTTTGGTTTAATCAGTTTCTCATACTGAGGAACTAACTTAGGGCTCCATTTTTTAATCAGGCTTGTGTCGGCATCATTTTGCGCGTTTGACAAGTTTGCCGACGTGCTCACCATATTAAGGAATTCGGTTTTATTCTGTGAAGCTAGTTTATACGCGTTATCTTCTAATACCGAGCCATCAAAAAAATCGATGGATTGATATGTCACCTGTTGTTTTGTTATTTTATTACCACTTGCATCGGTGGTATTTTTGACCTTGATTGAACGTGCAACTGGCGACTTATATTTTGCCGCTGAAATGTTTTTGAGCAATGCCTTGCCGTAATTCATATCGTTTCCATCTGGACCACCTTCGGTATCCGCAGTACCCTCAGGTGCAAATTCGTAGAGATGGACCGTGCTACGATCTTCTGAAGACGTATCAGGATTTTTATAAATATTCAACGCTGTTATTGTGTACGAAGATGGGAATTCACTATCGCTATCCGCAGTGCCAACAGATTTAAATGAATAGCAAACCTCAGCTCGACCTGAAGCTGCTTCCTTTACGTCATCATCGAAATCAGCTTCTTGCCCAATTTGGCTATCATTCCCTTTAAGCCAATTTTGCACTTCAGATTGAGCACCGGTTGTGGCGTATTTTTTATCCTGTTGCTTTGCAAGCTTGATTACCGCGGCATCGCTCATCTTACTTAGTTTACCAAGAGTAACGTTGTTATCGAAAATTTGATAAGCTTGCATTTTACCATTATGTAGAACTTTAATGCCGCTTACCACAGCGTCTTTTGCCACTCCATTTACTTCGAACCAGACGTATGTTCCTTGGGCATGCGCCTGCTTAACAAATGAGACAGTCTTGGCTGTTGATTTTGTAGTTGTTGCTGTCGCATTGGTAGCGCTTTGCTTACTCCCACAGCCAGCGAGTATCAACAACACGCTTAAACCGATTCCTAACAAGGTATACCTTTTCATCTTTGATTGATTCCTCCACTCTTTTTATGCATGCCGATAGCTCTGCTGGTACACTCATAAGCATACTAGCTCTTCAAAGGCTTTGACTACACCAAATATACCACAACAAATCTGTAATAAAATAGTTCTAAGGACTAACTCTTTTCAGATATGTTAAACCGTCGTTTCCCTCGGCAAACTTAGAGGAGAAGGGCGGCGAGATCAATGCTACCAAAAAATATCGGCGACTCGATACGGCTACGTCGAAAATCCCTTGGCATGTCGATTGAGTCACTAGCTGAAAAAAGTGATACGTCCGTGGCGTTTGTGTCACGGTTGGAACTTCACACAAGCGGCTCAGTGCGGCTTGACAAAATCTATCAGGTTCTGGATGTGCTCGAATTGCCGCCAGCAGAAGTTTTCGGACAGCCTGCCTTAACCGATGCCGAAGCTGAGCTTTGGACGTTAATCCATAAATTGCCGGTGAGTGATAGAGATGAAAAAGTTCGCGCCATGGTAAGGCTACTTAAGTAAATTCGATAAGTGACGGTGCACCGCGGGCTACCGCCCACGTCACTCCTATTCACGACAAAAAGCTTAGTGATTCTTTCTCTTTCATTCGTGAATAGGCACTGGGTGAGCGTTAGCCCACCCAGTGCCGTGATAGCAAACATTCTACAACACCATGCCTCTGGTCGTCTGATCGGGGGCTATTTTGTTGCCGTCAGTCAAAGCTCGTGTAGCGACCGCTTTAGCGGCTTGGGCTTGCTCCCGCGGCTCCAGCGCACCGCTGGTTGATGAGGTCTGGGGAAGACTTCCCCAGCAGGCGTGGGCGGCGCCCATGAACTGTGATCTGATATGAAAAAAACCGCTCCCGAAATTGGAAACGGCTATCGCTATGTATGTTCTCATCGCTCGTCATCATTACGTTGTGTTCTTACGATCATCTATTCTTACGTTCTAAAACTTGGGGTAATATCTGGGGTGTAAAAGCTGTTCTCTTGGTGTTGATATATCAACTGTTTCTTCTGTGATTGTTGATCTGACGCAGTTTTACAATCCATTCCAAGCTATTCCACCTCGATTTTATAAAGCCAGGTTTGAAGAAAGCCCGGAAAGCTTCACAATTCTCAAAACGTTAATATTTTCAGAAAATTCGTTGTTTTACCAACATTTTCGCACAAGAAAAGCACCTGTCTTCGGACGGGTGCTTTTTTATTGTTATGCGAATGGTGACTAAGTCAGGTTAGAGGTATTGATTACCAAATTGCTTGGACGGCTGTAAGAGGATAATGAAAACCACCAAACTGCCGACCATCGGAATAAAGTTGACCAGCCAAAACGCACCGCTTAAGCCCATATCGTGTAGGCGCCGCACTTGGGCGGTCAAACCGGCAATCCCCAGGAGAACGAGGTAGACGATTAGTAGGCCGTAAAAAATAACGAGTAAGCCAAAGGCCGGCGTGCCGAACCCGGCCAGCAGGGCGATTAATAGGATAAAGACCAGCCCGCCCACTAAGTTGATCAGGGTGATGCCAAGCTGGGCCCACCAGTAGTCGGCGCGGCCCATCCGCTTATTCATTGTGAAGCTATCGTGGAAAAATAACTTGGTGGCGTCGACTAAGTTCGGGGTCCCAGTTTCGTTATACGGCTGGTCGGTAACAAACACCGTTTGGGTGGTTTGTTGCGATTGGGAATTGGTTTGATCAGTACCGGAACCGGTCTGGTCGTTAGATTGGGTCCGTTCGACCTGGGGATCGGATTGCGGTCCCGCCTGGGCAGTAATCTTTTGTTCGGCGCCACAGCCTGAGCAGAACTTGGCGTCTGCCGGGAGTTGTTTACCGCAGTTGAAACAGTATTTGGTCATTAAAAAGTCTCCAGTCAATTTAAAAAGTAGCTAACGCAGCGTTACAAGCCTAAGATCTGGGCCTTTTTGGCTTCGAATTCCGCTTGGGTAATGATGCCGTCATCGGCGAGGGCCTTATACTTGCGAATTTGGTCGGGGCCGTCGAGGGCTGGCGTGGCTGCCGGGTTGCGTAAGTTAACCTTATAGTTTTCGGCCATGGCCTTGATGCGGTCTGCCAAAATCGGGGCGTTCCCCTTTTCGATATTTTCGATCATGGTGGTGTTGGCGCCGTTGGTAACGGCCACCTTACCGAGAATTAAGCCCTTGCCGTACGACACGCCGTTGACCATGTCCAACGGAATTTCGGTTGACTTGATGCCGTACAGTAAGCCCTTGTCGATAAATAAGATTCGAGTTTGGGTCAACACGACCAGGACGGTATTACCGTCAACGAGTCCCGAAGTTGCGTAAACAATTTGCTCGTCATCCGTTAAAATGGTCGGCAGTGCGCGGACTTCATTTTTCGTCCCGAATAGGTCGGTAACCCCAGCCTGTTTAAGTTGATCTTGAACGGTTGCTAGGTCCATCGAATCACCTCCATAGTTAGTAAGCTGTGCTAATGATAGCATAGTTGCAAGACTTTCAGCACGGCCAGTTCAATTATTAGCGCAGTTCGTTAGATTCTTCAGGGGCGTGGTATCATTGAAACTATGAAGGGGAGGGGTTCTAATGAAGCAAACGTTAACTGATTATGGCCTGGCGTTGCCGGGTTACCTCATTAGTTTATACTTGGTTAGTCCGTTACGGGGGATCAGTTGGTGGCTATGGGTCGGGTACTTATCGGTAAGTGCGCTAGTGTCGCCATGGTGGTTACGCCGCCGGCCGGCCTTGGCGGTGATCCGCGGGATGGACGACTACGAACCACCGTACGTCAAGCAACTGACGGACCCGGAAAAACAGGCGCCACGGATGCCAATTACCGCGCCAGCTAGCCTGGCAGCGGTGATCCGTGAAGTCGGTGGTTTCGGTTTGTTACGGGTCCTATTAAAACGTTGGGGCATTGCTGTGATTGCCTTACCGGGTTTATTGCTAGCCCTAATTAAGGACGCTACTAACCAACGACACCACTAAAAACGACCGCAACGGGTCGTTTTTTTATCCCACTGATGAAAATTAACTAAATCCCATTAAAAAGTTAACTAAGCCTAACAATTATTTGCATAAATGTTAATTATCGGTTATGATGAATCCGGATACAGAATTACCGACAACCGCGATGAACGGAGGAAATTTGATGCTAAAAGTACAAAACCTCACCGTGGCCTACAGTGACACACCAGTCTTTACTGATGTTGCCGTTAACTTTAACGCCGGCAAAATTACTGGAATCATTGGCCCTAACGGTGCGGGTAAATCAACTTTGATCAAGGCGATGCTCGGCTTGATCAAGTCGCAAACTGGAACGGTCACGTTTAATGGTCATACGTTAAAACAATTTCAAAAACAAATTGCTTACGTCGAACAGCGCAAGGACTTAGATTTGACCTTTCCAATTAATGTTTTTGACGTCGTTTTGACTGGGACCTACGGCAAGCTCGGGCTGTTTCGCCAGCCGAGCCAAGCGGACCGAGAACGGTGTTTAGATGCACTGGCGCAGGTCGACCTAGTTGACTTTGCCGACCGCCAAATCGGCCAGTTGTCCGGTGGGCAGCTGCAACGGGTCTTCGTGGCCCGGGCGATTTTACAGGAAGCCCAATTAATTATTTTAGATGAGCCGTTCGTGGGGATTGACCTGCAAAGTGAAACGGCCATCATGCAGATTTTGCACCAGTGGCGCGATGCCGGCAAAACGATCATTGTCGTGCATCACGACCTGAATAAGGTTTCCCGCTATTTCGACGACCTCGTGATTTTGAATCACGGCATCGTCGACTACGGACCGGTGGCCGACGTTTATACGCCGGCTAACATTGAACGAACGTTTAGTGCCGATCTCTCGGCAGTTTTATTTGCTCAGGGGGGTGCGCAATGACGAACTCAATTACAACTTTTATTAATGCGCTTGGTCGTTACGACTTTCTGCAAAGCGCGCTGATTACAGCCATCATGGTCGGCGTCATGTCCGGCATGATTGGCAGTTTTATTATTTTACGCGGGATGTCGATGATGGGTGACGCCATTTCGCACGCCGTGTTACCAGGAGTTGCCGTGGCTTACATGCTCGGCATCAACGTCATGATCGGAGCTTCATTTTTCGGCATCTTGGCAGCGGGTCTGATTGGCCTGGTTGCGAGTCATAGTAAGATTAAGACCGACACGTCGATCGGGGTCGTCTTTAGTGCCTTTTACGCCCTCGGCTTTATTTTGATTTCACTAGCTGAAAGTTCGACCAACCTACACCACATCCTTTTCGGGAACATCTTAGCTGTGAGTGATACCGACATGATGACGACGACGGTGGTGTTAGGTCTCGTGATTTTATTCATCGTGTTCTTTTATAAGGAACTGCTGATCACGTCGTTTGATCCGACCTTCGCCCAGACGTACGGCTTCCGCGTGCAAATCTTGCACTACGCGCTGATGTTCGTCTTAACGCTGGTGACGGTCTCGGCACTGCAAACGGTCGGCATCATCCTGGTAGTTGCCATGCTGATCACACCGGCCGCCACGGCCTTTCTGTGGACTGACCGGCTAGGCGTCATGCTTACAATGGCGGCGGCCATCGGGGCGGTCAGTTCGGTCGTTGGGTTGTACTTTAGCTACACCTTTAACTGGGCGTCCGGCCCGGCAATCGTGTTAGTAGCCGCCATTTTATTTGGGATTTCGTTTATCATCTCACCGAAGCAGGCCCTGTTGCCAACGCTCTTCAAGGGTAAGGCGCGCTTGCGCCGGGTGCCGGCATGAAGAAGAACTTAATTGCCCTGGTGGGGGTGATCGCGATGATTACCGGGATGGCCGTCTTTTTGAACCAGCGTCAAAACGTTGAGGCTGAAAAGACCACTAGTGAACGGGTCCGGGTCGTTAGCACCAACTCGATCATCGACGACATGGTCCAAAACGTGGGTGGCAAGTACGTTGAAAATTACAGTATCGTGGCGCGTGGGACCGATCCGCACGAGTACGAGCCACGACCAACCGATATTGCCGCGACTGCCGAAGCCGACGTCGTGTTTTATAACGGGTTGAACTTAGAAACCGGTGGTAACGGCTGGTTCAAGAAACTGGTCAAGTCGTCCAAGAAGACATTTGGTGAAGACGTCTTTGCGGTCAGCAAGGGCATCAAGGTCCGCTACCTGACGACCAACAACAGCCAACCCGATCCACACGCTTGGCTGGACCTCGCTAACGGGATTAAGTACGTGGAAACCATTAACCAGACCTTGCAGAAAAAGGACCCGCAACACGCTAAGGCCTACCAGCAAAATACGGACAAGTACGTGGCCAAACTGACGAAGCTGCACCAGCAGGCCAAAACCAAGTTTAAGCAGGTGCCGGCTGCTCAGCGGTTACTGGTCACGTCGGAAGGGGCCTTCAAATATTTCTCAGCGGCCTACGATATTCCTGCGGCCTACATTTGGGAAGTTAACACCGAGTCGCAGGGGACCCCGGAACAGATGAAGACCGTCATTGCTAAGATTCATGAGTCGAAGGTGAAACGGTTGTTCGTTGAATCTTCGGTTTCGCCAAAGTCGATGAAAAAGCTGGCCCAGGAAACTAAGTTACCAATTGCCAGCACCATCTTTACCGATTCGCTAGCGGCGGAAGGCAAGCCCGGTTCGACCTACTACGATATGATGAAGTGGAATTTGGATAAAATTTATAACGGGATTAAATAACGATAGAAAAAGACAGGATTTAGCGGTCAACTGCTAAATCCTGTCTTTTTATGTTCCTAAGTGGTCAATCTAGCTCTAGAACCTTGTTTATTCAAGGGTAGTTGATAAAATGTAAATTGTTTATAGTATTCATAAATGAATTATGTGTTTATAAATACTATGAATTAAAAATAAATTGAAATACATTTGAGTTTCAATTAGAAAGGAGATGAAATACGCATGAATATTGTACAAACTTTTGTACAAAAGCTGCGGACTTTAAAATTACGCTATTATTTTAGCTTTTATAACCTAGTGTTCAGTGCTTGCTTTATCTGGTTTGCCTTTTTTAATTTACGACCATTTCTTCCCCCGCAGGAACTGAACGTGAACACGGTCGTCGCAGCATTAATACTCTTTATTCCAAATGCAGTGCTCTTTCCGTGGGTCAAAGCTTTTGGGGTTAACCGTGCCGGGAAGAAAGGGTATAAAAATTTCTGTACGCGTAATCTAATAGATTATGTTCAGATGGCCTTTGCTTCAGGGAAAGTTGCGTATCGTGATACGGCAGAGGACGTTGAAACAAACATTGTTCGGGTGCCGTTGAGTCAATTTTCATTCATGGGGCCGCAATACGAGGTTCGCAATCGTGTCCGCCACGATTCTAAACGGGCGAATGCGGTCGGTGCCTGGATGTTTTACCTATTGTTATTGCCACTCTTTGATATTTTCCTATTATTTTTATGTTGGGAACTGTCATTTGTATTAGGCTGGTTTGCGATGTATAGCTTACTAAAAGAGTTCCGTAAATTGCAGGCAGATCAAGATAATTTGGATCGGTAAACTAAATGATGACAAGCGGTTTGGCTAATATAGCTGAATCGCTTTTTTTAATACCGCTGGCCATTTATTGGAAATTCAGAATAAAAAAACGACCACCCTTTTTTAGGGTGGTCGCGTGGCCGGCTTCACAGACCTTCGGAACGCTTGCGCGCCGATCCGGAGCTGCCGGCCGTGGTTTGGCACCGTCAAATATTATGGCATGAAAGCTAGGGTGGCGTCAACCTTAATCTTCTTGTTCAAAGGTCAGTTCGCTCATCGAGAGTTCTAGTTCGTCCAGGACGTCGTTTTCGGTTAGAAAGGCTTCCCAAGCAGCCGTGGTTTGGTCGCGGGTGTGCGGCGCGATTTTTTCACGGATGTTGTCGATCACACTGGCCAGCATTTTTTCAGCTTTCCGGTTGATTTCCGCGTCGTTAAAGCGGCGGGCGGGTAACCGTTCCATGTTCTGGCGGTTTAAAAAGTCGGTCGCTTTCGTCATGAAGATTGTGACGACTTGCGAATTTGTTTCAAGGTAGTTTTTTAACGTTTCGTTGTCCAAAGTGGGTTCCTCCTCATCTCATCACTTCATTATACCGGTTTTTCCGTTTCGAGGGACGCGTGTAAAATATCTAATAATTTTAATTGGGCCGGCGTTAAGATGTGCGACGTCCGGTAGACGATACTCGTGATGAATTCAGGCTGCTCGTCGTCCAGCAGTTCCAGTTCAACGACGTCATCGATGTAGTGGTCGACGATGTTGGCTAGGAAGCCGATGCCGACGTTTTGGCTAATGACCTTCATCAACATGTGGGTGTCGTTGGAGCGAAAGACGATGTTCGGCCGGAAGTGGTTCCGCCGTGACAGCCGGTTAAAGGCGGTGTTGTGCACGAAGTTACTATTGAAGAAGACGAATTTTTCGTGGCGCAGTTCACTGAAATAGATCCGCTTGCGGTTGGCCAACGGATGATTTTTGGCGACAAAAATACTAAAACGCGTGCGGTCGAACTCCTCGGCAATCAGGGCCGTGTACGCAATCGGGTCGACCGACCCGAGCAGCGTCATGTCGACGCGGCCGTCGCGAACCGCATCACGTAACGCGTTCGAACCACCCTCAACGGTTTCGATGTTCGTCAACATTCCAGCCTGTTCCAACTTGGCCGCGATTGGGGGAAAGTAGTGATTCTCAATGATTGGCGGCAAGCCCAGTACGATTTGTTGCTGGGTCAGGTTATTAATTTCTTGATGGGCAATGTCGAGCTGGCGCAGGATAATGGCGGCGTGTTCGGCAAGTTGCTGACCGCTAGCCGTTACCGCCAAGTCGTTGTGGACGCGGTCGCGGATGATCAGTTTAGCGCCGAATTCGGTTTCGAGCCGTTTGACGGCCAGGGTGATGGTTGGCTGACTCACGCCGAAAAAAGCCGCCACTTTTGAAAAGTTTTTTTGTAAAATTATTTGATTAAAATATTGTAGGTCTTTTGTGTTCATTTTATCTCCTTTAGTGACGGCCTTTCTAGCGACCATATAAATTATATTTATATCATAGCACAGATTTGACTATAAGATTTCTTTAAGATTAAACTGATGTCTGTAAATTGATAAGCGCATTGCGTCGACATAAAGAAACCGAACATGTTAGTCTATGCAATGTTAAAGGGCTTATTAAATAAACTAACGAACTGAAGCAAAATGGAGGAATTATTAATGACTCAAACTGCTGACCAAATTTTAAATAACCCGTTCTTAAACAAGGGGACCGCGTTCACTAAAGAAGAACGCCAGGCACTTGGTTTAACCGGGACCTTACCAAGTAAAGTCCAAACGATTGAAGAACAAACCACGCAGGCCTACGCCCAGTTCCAAAGCAAGGCAACTCGGCTTGAAAAGCGGATTTTCTCGATGAACTTATTCAACGAAAACCGGACCTTGTTCTACCACTTAATGGACCAACACGTGGTTGAATTTATGCCCGTTGTTTATGATCCGGTGGTGGCCGAATCAATCGAACAATATAACGAATTATTCTTAGACCCGCAAAACGCCGCCTTCGTTTCAATCGATGATCCGGATGATATCGAAGCAACCTTGAAGAACGCCGCTGAAGGCCGCGACATCCGCTTAGTCGTTGTGACCGACGCCGAAGGAATTCTCGGGATGGGTGACTGGGGCGTTAACGGCGTCGACATTGCCGTGGGTAAGTTGATGGTTTACACCGCCGCTGCCGGCATCGACCCGTCGCAAGTGTTGCCCGTCAGCATCGATGCTGGGACTAACAACCAAAAATTATTGGACGACCCGTTGTACTTAGGGAACCGTCACAAGCGCGTTTACGGTGATCAATATTACGATATGATCGATAAATTCGTGAAGGCCGAACAAAAGTTGTTCCCAGATTCACTATTACACTGGGAAGACTTCGGTCGCGCCAATGCCCAAGTTATCTTGGACAAGTACAAGGACGACATCGCAACTTTCAACGATGACATCCAAGGGACCGGGATGGTTGTTTTAGCAGGTATTCTGGGTGCGTTGAACATTTCTAAGGAAAGCATCAAGGATCAAAAGATTTTATCATTCGGTGCCGGAACTGCCGGGATGGGCATTGCCAACCAAATCATGGACGAATTGATGCAAGCTGGGTTGACGGAAGAAGAAGCTAAGCAACACTTCTACGCCGTTGATAAGCAAGGGTTGTTATTCGACGATACCGAAGACTTAACGCCAGCTCAAAAGGCCTTTACCCGTAAGCGGAGCGAATTCAGCAACGCCGACGAATTGACCAACTTGGAAGCCGTTGTGAAAGCCGTTCACCCAACCGTCATGATCGGGACGTCAACGCAACCAGGGACCTTTACGGAAAGCATCATCAAGGAAATGGCTGCGCACACCGACCGGCCAATCATCTTCCCATTGTCAAACCCAACCAAGTTAGCCGAAGCTAAGGCGGAAGACTTGATCAAGTGGACCGATGGCCGGGCCTTAGTTGCCACCGGGATTCCAGCCGATGACGTTGAATACAAGGGCGTCACTTACCAAATCGGGCAAGGAAACAACGCCTTGATGTACCCTGGTTTAGGCTTCGGGTTAATCGCTTCGACCGCTAAAGTGTTGAACAACGAGACGTTGTCCGCTGCTTGCCACGCACTGGGTGGGATTGTTGATACTGACAAGCCGGGGGCCGCGGTCTTACCTCCAGTTTCTAAGATTACGGAATTCTCACAATCATTAGCTGAAGTGGTTGCCCAAAGTGTCTTGGATCAAAACTTGAACAAGGAACCAATCAGTGACGCCAAGCAAGCCGTTGCTGACATGAAGTGGATGCCTGAATATAAGGCTATCAAGTAAGTTGGTCGGCAAATTAAATTAGTCGCATTTAAATAAGAGAGAAAAAATTGAAAGAAGTGGGGATAACAACTCATGGCAGTATTATGGAATTCGATTCAAAGTGTCCTAGTGGTCGTATTAATCATGATCCTAGGGTTCGTACTACGGCGGACCGGTTGGTTTGACGATAAGTTTGCGGGAACCATCTCGAAATTTATTAAGAACATTGCCCTGCCGGCATCAATCTTCGTATCCGTGCTGGGACGCCTGACACGGGGTAAGCTAGCGTCGTTTGCGGTTTACCTGGTTTACGCGTTTGCAGCGGTGATCATCGGTTACCTGATTGCTTACGCACTGGTTAAAATTATGAAGGTCCGGCCAGGTCGGCGCGGGATCTTTATTAACGCGGTGGTTAACGCCAACACCATCTTCATCGGGTTACCGTTGAACATGGCTTTATTCGGTGATCAAAGTATGACTTACTTCCTGGTTTACTACGTGGTCAACACCGTTTCGACTTGGGCGTTCGGGGTATTCTTGATTTCTAACGATGACCCGACTAAGCCGAAGCAAAAGACCCATAACAAGATCGATTGGAAGAAAGTTATTCCGATGCCACTGGTTGGGTTTATCGTGGCGCTGGTCTTCTTGTTACTCAACATTCCGGTCATGAAGGTTTCATTTATCAGCTCAACGTTATCGTACGTTGGTGACTTGGTAACGCCGCTATCGCTGATCTACATTGGGAATGTGTTAGCCGACGCCGGTTTGAAGAGCATCAAGTTCGACCGCGATACGGTGGTCGCTTTAATTGGTCGCTTCATCTTATCACCAATCGTCATGATCTTAGTCTTGATGGTTGTCGGTAACATGGGCGCAACCATGCCAAGCTTAGCTTCACAAACCTTGATTGTTCAATCAGCAACGCCAATGTTAGCCGTATTGCCAATCTTGGCCAACGAAGCGCACGGGGACGTCGAATACGCAACCAACGTTGTGACGACCAGTACCGTATTGTTCATCGTTGTCGTACCAGTCTTGATGACCTTGATCCAATATATCTAAAACAAGCATTTTAAATTGACGAGCCTCGTTACTGACGGGGGCTCGTCTTTTTTGTTCGGGTTAAGCTATATGTCATCACATTTTGATATATACAAATAATAACCATAAATATTAAGAATTAGATAAAATTATTTAAAATTTATGGTAAAGTAATATTAGGTAATTGCGTTAATTAATTAACGTGAGTACTAACTTAAGCGATTAGAAAGGAAGTCGGTAAGGGGAATGAAACCTAATCAACGCTTTTACCAAGCGGCGGACGACCGGCAGGCGCGCCAGTTTTGTCCGAACTGTGGGCAGCCGGTCAATCCCGGCGCGGCTTTTTGTGGCCACTGTGGCGCACAATTAGGCGTGGCAAGCGAACCACAGTCGGCCGCAGCAACGGATTCATCATCATCAGCTAGTCAGGAGACGGCCCGGGCAACGACTACCGTTGGTCAACGCCAAACAGCGCCGCAACGGCGACGAATGCCGAAGTGGTTAGGCGCACTATTAGCGATACTGGTTGTGGCATTAGTGGCGGCCTACTTGGTGGGGCGTAACTATTTCGCACCTGGCAAGCAGTTGGAACGTGACATCACGGCGATTCAGAGTCATCAAAAGGGGGTCGCCAAGCAGTTTACCAGTAGCGACCCGTCGCTCAAAATCACCAGTAAGACGATTGACCCGCTGTTAACGCACTTTGATAACAATAAGCAGGCGTTGGCACGGTTCCGCAGTCAGCTGAAAAGTCAAAAGTTTACGAACGACGGCCTGTTTGAGTTTAAAAAGACCGGTAAGCAGTGGCTATTATTTGATCAGTATAAAATTCAAGTGAAGCCGGTCTATGCAAGCCTGACGACCAATCACGATGACGTCCAGTTGAAAATTAACGGCAAGCGGGTCGCAACGTCGAACAGCGACGACTACAGCTATAAAGCGGGACCGTTAGTTCCTGGTGATTACCAGTTGAGTGCCGTGGGGACGGTCAGTGATACCGAGCTGAAAAATACTAATACTTATTATTTGAACGGTAAGCAGTCCAGTTACGACTTATCGTTACGCACGATTTCGTTCAACGTGGTCGGGACGCCGGGAACCAGCGTTTACTTAAATAACAAGTCCTTTGGCACGATTGGTGACGACGGTAATTTAGCCATTGAAGACGCGGCCTGGTCCAGTGACTTGGAACTTGTCGGTAAGTACCCGGTCAAGAAAACGATGGTTAAGTCGCAGCCGGTCAAAATTACGGAAGATGACGCCGATACCGACGTTAACCTGACGTTTGACGGGGTGATGAGTGAAGACGACGCGGGGACCTACCTCGATGATATGTTCTCCGCCATTAGTGATTACACGTCCAGTGGGGAAATCGCGGATGCGACCGATTCCGATGGCAAGGACTTAGACGAGTATTTTGCTAACGGAACTGCTAATAAGGATTATCAAGAATTTATTACGATGGCGAAGGGCTATTACAAGAACGAAGACGTGTTGAACGTCATGTATACCCCGAGCGTCGTGTCGATTGCACCGGGGGAAGACAATCAGTGTGAGCTGACGTATGACGTCAAGTATGAATTTGTTAACTCCGAAGACGAACGCACCCAGATTTTCCGTTACACCGCGACCGTCAAGAAGAGTGGCGACGATTATCAGATTGTGTCGATCAGTCCGGCTGAAAAAATCAGTGCAACGACTGAAACCGACGATGAAGATGACTAATTTTAGGAGGAGTAACTAATTATGAAATTTTGTCCAAACTGTGGCGAGCAAGTCGATGACGACACCCGCTTCTGTACCCACTGTGGTTATGATTTACAACAAGCAACTGAATCAGCGGCGTCAACCGCTCCGACCGCAACGAGTAACGCAGCAGCCGACACCCAACCGACCCAGCCGACCCAACCGGGAACCAACGCTAACGGTCCGGTTCAACCAAAATCGGACCGGGTCGGCCAGTTCCAAGTTTTATCTAAGAACTATTTCCAATGGTTTGTGGAATCGTTGAAGCGGCCGAGTGAGGAAGTCGTGGCCCATAAGTACTTCGGCTTAGTTTCATTACTACTGAGCGCCCTGTTATTAACGGTCGCTATCGTTGCGGCCATCAACCGCTTTATCAAGCAAGCGGCGGCTGCCACAAGTAGTGTTTTGAATGTAAAAACGCTTTCCTTTGGTCTCGACTTTAAGCTATTCGTCTTAGTCGTGGTCGGGATCCTATTTTTCGTTTTGATTGGATTCGGGGCCAGTGCCCTCGGCGAACGAGATGGTCGGATTAACTTCCTCGACTACGTCAACCGTTTTGCCCACTTGACCAACGTTGGCTTGATTTTAAACGTCATTTTAATTTTTGCCGTTTACACGATTACCTTTGATACGGATAACCCGCTGAACTTTATTAAGCGACTCGGTTTTGCGGTCGTCGTAGCGGTCATTCTGCAATTGATTTGGCAAGTTGGCCTGATTCTTTCCGTAAATAACACGATTCATACGGAACGTTTCAACAAATTCTACGTTGTTTTACTGGCAATGTTGGTCTTATCCTTGGCGTTCTACGTCTTCTTCCGAATTGAGGGCGAGAACCTGGTCTTAGACTTTACGTCAGAATTCACCAACATGTTTAACAATTACTAGGGGGCGAATTAAATGTTTTGTCCTAATTGTGGTAAACAGGTACCGGAAAATACGAAGTTCTGCCCGTACTGTGGTGCCGCGCTACAATCAACGGCGGGGACTGCGCCCCAGCCGGCTCAGGCAGTGACCCCAACGAGTACGCCGCTTCAAAAGCGGTCAAACTGGGTGACTAGCGCGAAGAACTGGTACCGGGGATTGCAACGTCCGTGGCTGGTTTGGGTACTGGCCGTTGTGATCGTTGTAGCCATCGGCGGGCTGGGTTACCGCTCCCAGAGTATGAAGGTCCAGGCGACCAAGCAAAGCCCGTGGGTGCTGACAACTAAGAATGGGCTAAAGAACGACGGCTCCGGGGTAAAAATCCAGTTTGAAAAAAGTGGCCGTTTATTAATGACGAGTGGCGATTCCGAAGTTACTAATTTTAAGGAATCGTTAGCGGACACCGTGGCGGATAGTGGCAGCTGGACTGGTGATCATAAGAAGCTAACGCTGAATATTAATCAGGACGGTAATCGCTATCAGTATACCTTTACGAAAATGAATAAAACTAAGGAGACCATTGGTGGTCAGCAGTACAAGGGTTACTTTGTGCAAGTCGATATGACGGCGAATAAATCAACGGTGAGTCAAAACATGTATCTACTGCACCAGTAGGATTAAGAATCGAGGAAATTAAGAATGAAGTATAGACAACAGCGGTATCGTAGTGCCGATGACCGCGGGGGGGCCACCAGCCAATTTTGTCCGAACTGTGGCCAGCCAGTTAAGGCCGACGCTGCGTTTTGTGGTAACTGTGGTTTTAACCTGAAGGCCTTTCATGACCAGAATACGGGGACGAATGCGTCGGACAGTCAAGCACCAACTTCGCAGACGGTAACGCCTACGAATTCGGCTAACACGGATGATAGTGCGGCCGCCAACGAAACACCGGTGCAACCACTGGGAACCGAACCGGTTCGGCGGCAAGCCAATAATGGTCACCCAACGCCCAAGTGGGTTTGGATTACCGCGGTGGTGGTAATCGTTATCTTGGCTGGGGGTTACCTATTCGGTAAAAATTACTATTCACGGACGGCCCAACTTGACCGCGCCGTGACCGCCATTAAGGATGATAACAAGGGCGTCGCTAAGTACTTTAGTAGTAGTGATCCGAATTTAAAACTCAGTGATAGCAAGCTAAAGCCGTTGAGCAAGCGTTTCAAGGCCAAACCAGGGGCTCTGGCCACCTTTAAACGCCAATTGAACAACGGCCAGACAAACGACGGCCGCTTTACGTTCCAACTGAGTGGCAAGCACTGGTTGTTCTTCGATAAGTACACGATTCACGTTAAGCCGGTGTACCCAACGGTTACGACTAACCGGGACGGGGCTAAAATTACCGTTGATGGTAAGCAGGTTGCCAAGTCAACGAGTACCAGCTATTCGAAGCAAATCGGTCCGTTAGTTCCCGGCAACTATAAGATTGCCGCAACCGGGACGGTCAGTGGTCAGAAAATGACTAACAGCGGGACTTACTATATAAACGAAGCGGGTAAAAATGTCGATTTAGCGCTACGGACGGTTTCCTTTAGTGTTCAAACGGCGCCTAAGACCGTGGTTTACGTTAATGATAAGAAGGTTGGCACCGCGGATGACGCCGGTCAGCTGGACGTCACCGACTTCCCGTGGTCCGGTAACTTGGAAGTCACCGGGAAATATACTAGTGGTAAGTCAACGGTAACGTCGAAATCGTACAAGGTGACCGAAGACGGCGAAAGCGTACCGTTGGAATTTGCCGGGGTGATGAGCTTAGACGATGCCAGCAGCTATATGGATAACCTGTGGAACGCCGTTAGCAACGTCACGTCGACTGGTGATGAAAGTGACGCTTCCGGCTATGACGGTCAGGATTTGAGCGACTACTACACGGATGGGAGCGCCAACGCCCAGTATAAGGAAATGATCCGGATGGCGACTGGCTATTATAACGACGACGACATTTACAGCGTCGACTATGACTGTGAAGTCCGCTCGGTCGTTCCAACCGGCAAGAATAAGTTTACCGTGACCTATTACCTGACCTATGACTTTAGCTTGGAGGATTCTGAACACATCCAAGAATTTAGTTACGATGCGCATATGGAAAAGACTGGTAGCGATGACTATAAGATCATCAAGGTTACCGGTGGTGATAAGATCAAAGATACCCACGAAGATGATTAGAGAGGACCACGACTATGCTAAATGAACGTTACCGGCTTTGCGCCAATTGCCAGCACGAAAACGGGGTGGATGCCAATTTCTGCTTGAACTGTGGCAACCAACTATCAGCTGCCGATGAACGGGTACGGCTGCCGCACGCGGGCAGCTTAAAGCTCAACCGACCGGATTTAGAACTAACGGCCGCGGAACAGTCCGCAATCGATAAGTTGCTGATAACGACCGCGACGGTACCGAACGGTTACCAGCGGGTCGGCGCGGTCTTTGCAACCGGTAGTAATCAGGGTACCGGCGGCTATAAGCGTGCTTGGGAAGACCTGATCATCAACTTCTGGCGCCTCTGCCTGGCGGAAGACTACGCCGGCATCGCCAATTTAACCATCGCACCGACGGTTAACGGCAACCGGGTCGAGCTGTTCGGTTACGCGGATGGGTTGCGTGCTATGTAATTCTTTAGATTAAATGAGGAACCATCCCGTAACGGGGTGGTTCTTTAATTCTACTCATTTTCAGTTTGTGAAAATTAATTAGATCATTTACGGCACAATTAAATGACAGAAAATTATTCTTTTCCTTGACACCTCCTCCTAAAATCAATAAAATTAGTAGCGTTGCATTAATAAGAATTTGATTAGGAGGAACCACTGAATATGAGAGAATCACGGCGGTTATTGGTCAAAAAACCAGTTAACCCAGCCAATTTTAATAAAAGCGGCCTTGCAAAAACGTTAGATGCGTTCAGTTTAACGATGATGGGGGTCGGGGCGATCGTTGGCTCCGGGATCTTTATCACCCCCGGCATCATTGCCGCTAAGTATGCTGGGCCCGCCGCCATGTTATCCTTCGTGATTGCGGCCGCAGTTTGTTCGTTAGCTGCACTTTGTTACGCCGAGTTTGCGTCGACCATCCCGCTAGCGGGGAGTGCCTACACTTACGTTTACACCGTGTTTGGCGAGTTCCTCGCTTGGGTTTTGGGCTGGTCCTTAATATCTGAATATCTGTTTGCCGTTTCGTCGGTGGCTGTCAGTTGGTCATCTTATTTTCAAAATCTGATCAGTGGTTTTGGCATTAAAATACCGGAATTTTGGTCTGCAGCCGCTGGGACGGCCGGTGCGCCCCACGCCGGGTTTAACATCATTGCGTTCGTCGTTGTGTTGGCGATTTCGTTACTGTTAGTCGGCGGGGTGCAGGAGTCGACTAGGGTTAACTCGATTATGGTGATTGTCAAAATCGCTGTGATTGTGCTATTCATCGCCGTAGCGATTTTCTTCGTCAAACCGGCTAATTTCCACCCGTTCATGCCTAAAGGGGTTCACGGGCTGGTTAAGGGGGCCTCGTTAGCTTTCTACGCCTACATCGGCTTTGATGCGGTTTCGACCGCTTCGGAAGAAGTTAAGAATCCGAAACGCGATATGCCAATCGGAATTATCGGCTCGTTAATCGTGGCTTCGGTCCTCTACGTTGCAATGGCGGCGGTTCTGGTCGGCGTTGTGCATTACACGAAGTTAAACGTTGGTGACCCGGTGGCCTACGCGTTGGCCGTAATAAACCAGAACTGGGCGGCCGGCATCGTGTCGCTCGGGGCGGTTGTCGGGATGACGACCGTGCTGATCGTCATGCTGTACGGGGGAACCCGATTGTTGTTTGCGATTAGTCGTGACGGCTTGTTACCAAAGACGTTCCGGACGCTGAGCCCCCATACCAAGGTGCCAGTTCAAAGTACTTGGATTTTTGGGATTATTGCCAGCATCTTTGCCGCGGTAATTCCGTTGGACAAAATCGCGGAATTGGTTAATATCGGGACACTGTTCGCTTTTGCGATGGTTTCAATTGGCGTGGTCTTTCTGCGTAAGCACGAAACGTTACAGCAAATCAACAGTTCGTTTAAGGTGCCGTTCTATCCGGTGCTACCAATTGTTTCATTCCTAGCCTGCTTGTACTTAATGATCAATTTACAAGCTTTCACGTGGCACATGTTTGCCATCTGGCTAGTGATTGGCGTTGTGATCTACGCGTTGTACGGGTATCACCATTCCCGGATTCGTGAAAATTTACGGCAGCAAGAAAAATAGATAAAATGCGACGCGGCACTGTTTTAGCAGGGCCGCGTTTTTTTGGCTAGTTACGCAAAAAATGCAATGGTATAATTAAGCTTGTGAAAACAACGAAACTTGGGGTGACATTAATCATGCAGCGACGGTCAAATGCTTATCACATCAGTATCTTAGCGGTGTTGATAGCGATTATTATTATTCAAAACGTGGTGCCATTTTTCGGCTACATTCCGTTACCGGGACTCAGCATTACCACGATTCACATTACGGTCATTATTGCGGCCGTCGTGCTGGGACCCAAAGACGGGGCGTTAGTTGGTGGAATTTGGGGATTGATTACCTGGATTCGCGCGTTTATTGCACCGACTAGTCCGTTAGCCCCGTTAGTATTTACCAACCCGTTGATTTCGGTCGTGCCGCGGATTTTGATTGGGGTGGGAGCCGGCTACCTTTTTATTTGGTTTCAACGTCACCAACGTCCAACCCTCGGCTTAACGTTAGCCGGAGTGGTTGGGGCACTGATTAACACGATTTTGGTTATGGGACTGATTGGGCTGTTATACAGTCACCAGGCCGCCGGTTTTTACCAGGTCGATATTAGTAAATTAATGCCGTATTTATTGACGATTATCGCGTCCAACGGGATTCCCGAAGCGGCGCTTGCCGGTATCTTAACGCCGTTGATTGGGACGGCGTTGTTAAGATTCAAACATTAGCTAAAGAAAATGCCAGCCAAGGTTTTTGCCTTGACTGGCATTTTTAGAACCGCTAGTTGACCGCGTCAACTTGTTTTTGACTGATAATTACTTTTTGATGGTACTTATCAATGATCTCGGGGTCCTTACTCTCAAATTCAATGAGGTAGGAGTTGGTGTACGCCTTAGCAATTTTACCGACGTAGCTTTGACCTTCCAACTCAAACCGCACTTTCGTCCCAATTTCCATGTTCAGCGCTCCTCGCGAAATGATACGGCTAATATACCACGAATCACACCTAGTTAATAGGGTTAGTGTTCAAAGCGCCGCCGTAAACCGAGCCATAAGCCGGCGATAAAGGTCATTAAACTACTCCCGATGGCGATTAACCATGGTTGTGCTTGGTCGGCCGTTTGTGGCAGTAGACCAGTTGCGTCGTTTGCAGCTTGATGGGCTTCGCTCATTTTTGCGACGGGGGAGGTCACTGGTGCTAAGTGCTTGGGTTCGGCTGCTGAAGGGGCGGTGGTTGGTTGAACCGTACCGTTTTTGGTGGTGCGATTACCGTTATCTTCAGCTTGGTCGACGTTAGTGGCCTCTTCCTCAGCTTCAGCTAAGCTGATGCTACCTTGACGATCATCGGTGGCTTGGTCGTCATCGTCACCATCAGTGTCCGTTACGGTTGTGCGATCGTCATCGGTATCCAAGTCGCTACCGCCATTGTTGTCAGTGTCATCGTTAGCATCTTGGTCGGTTGCACCGTTGTTATCAGTGTCATCACCAGTTTCTGAACCAGTTGCGCCGGTGTTATCGTTGTCGTCACCAGTTTCTGGATCGGTTGTACCGGTGTTATCGTTGTCGTCACCAGTTTCTGGATCGGTTTTACCGGTGTTGTCAGTGTCGTCACCAGTTTCTGGGTCGGTTGCACCGGTGTTATCGTTGTCGTCACCAGTTTCTGGATCGGTTTTACCGGTGTTGTCAGTGTCGTCACCAGTTTCTGGGTCAGTTTTACCGGTGTTATCAGTGTCGTCATCAGTTTCTGGATCAGTTTTACCGGTGTCGCCAGTATCCGGATCAGTGGTCGTTTGGTCGTCCTTGTCAGTATCGACTTCGCCAGTATCAACGTTAGTTGGGTAAGCTGCGGCTAAGAAGTCCTTGATATGTTGCGTATATTGCAAGACCGCGTTGTTCGCCCCTGCGTGACCGCCAACCGTGCCTGGTAAGATCCAAACTTCTTTAACGTCAGAATTGTTAGCTTTTGCTAATTCCAATGATTGGGTGTATGGAATGAACGCGTCGTCTGCCGTATGGATCAACATCAGCGGAATCGTGACCTTGCTTGCGGCGTCAACGCCGGAGATGTCGGCCAGACTGAAGCCCTGCGTTTTGACCAACTTGTCGTTAACAACGGCTAGCACTTGGTCGAATGGCAAGAGTGGCAAGCTCTTCAAAGCGGGCAAGCCGATGGCCTGTAATTTTTCAGATAAGGTGGCAACGACCTTGTTGTAAAGCGACGACCCTAATTCGGGTAAGGTCGAATAACCGGCATCGGCAATAACCGCTTTAACGGAAGGGGATAAGCCGGGCACGGATGCTGCTTCCAGCACGGTGTCGGCACCGAGTGATTGACCGTAGAAAACGACTTCGCTATCTTCGCCGTTGCGCTCATCGACTTTTTTAACCCAGTTCAACCAGTCGTACTTATCCTGGTAGCCAAAGGTCATATCGTTACCATCACTCAAGAACTGGCCCCGTTGACTTGGCATTAAAATGTTGTAACCCATGTCATACCAAATTTTGGAAACGTAACCGATCCAGTCGGGACGTTCAGTCCAGCCCTGGCCGATGACGACGGTCTTCGTCGCGTCACCGTTTTGTATGTAGGTTGCGCGGACGTTTTGGGTCGGGTCATTAAATTCAGGGAGGGTCCAAGTTTCTTTTTCAACGTTGTTGTACCAGTCGACAGCTGCCGGATAGAACGTTTCGGCAGCGGCCCGGTCGTCGGCATAAGCCACGGGATCTAAACCGGTCCAGGTGTTTGAAATGTCGTAACGGGTCGGATCAAGCGTTGTCCGGAAATTAGACAGGGCTTCGGAACCACTCCCGGTAAAGATCATTTGGTAGAGCAGGTTACCGACTAGTTGGCTCGCAACTTTGCTTGGCAACGCCTCTAGCTGGTTGACGAGTAAACTTAACTGGGCCTTGGCCGCTTTAATTAGCGGACTCTTTTCGACAGCGGTACCGGCAGCCTCTGAGATGGCCTTATATAAGTTAACGAAATCACTAGCGTCCAACGTGAACGTTTTGGTTTCCGTTTTAGTTGTGGTGGAAACTTCTTTCCAAGTAATCGCGTAAGGACCGGTTTGTTCAATGGTTACCTTACTATTATGATCTAACTTGGTGTCGTCGGTCCGGTAAACTGGTCCGTGTGAATCATCACTGGTGGTTGTGGGTGTCGATTCCGCAGTGGCTTTTTCGGCTTTTAAACTGTCATTAAGTGTGTCAGCATCTGCATCAGTGAGGTCGTCGACATTGACCGTGGTGCTCGTGTTGTCATCCGCAGGCGTCTCAACATCGTCCGTAACCACGTCCTCGTTTTCACCGGTAGAACTGGCTGTTTTATCGGTCGCATCCGTGTTTTTGGTGTCTTCCGTAGCGCTATCTGTAGCGTTTGACTTTGTTGAGTCATCCGGCTGGGCTTGCCCGGTCGTGGTGACGTCCGTTGGATCATCACTCGTTTCGGTAGTCGTGGTACTATCAGTTGCCGGCGTATCACTGGTCGTATCGGTAGTTGCGTCGGACTGCTCCGGTGTGTCCGCGTCAGTTGTTGAACTAGTTTGGTCGCTGGTATCGCCTTCATTAGCCGGCGTTTGGGCATCCGCGGCGGGTGTCGTCACAGCAGCTGCGGATGATTGGTCACTAGCTACGGTAGCCGCTTTCACCACGGTCGTTTGTGGCACCGTGACACTAGGTTGCTCGGTAGCGGCGTTGGCGTTGGTCGTCATCATTAGCGTTGTCCCCAGGCTAGCTAACGTGATTCCCGCGTAAACCCAACGCTTACCGCTCTTAAACATCTTGTAGCGCGTAATCTTTGATTGCGCATTGATTTTTGCTCTCATTTATTTACTCCTCGTAATGATTTATTGTGTTGCGCATTACGAATATACCATTTATAAATATTTTTGTTCCCAAATATCACGGATATCATGTTCAAAAAATGACTTTTTGAATGACCGCCGCATATGTTCATAATGTAAACTAATTAAAGCTGGCTAGACCTATTCTGACTAAATCAAAAAGTTAACTAAGCACCGTGACCACGGCTGTGACACCGCTTTCTAACTAGAAATGGTTTTGTCAGTATGTGAACATAACCGCGATGAAAAGATTAGAACTTGGCATTGAACATTAGCGGGATTGACTATTTTAGGATTAAAAGATGAGATTGATTGAAATTTCACTTATCAGTTGATATGATAAGGGTGAAACAATGTTTCCGCTTACTTATCCGGAAACAAAATATCCTAAAAAGGGGGGACCATTTATGTATCTCGGATTAAGTATTTTATCCTTGGCGCGGTTTCAATTCGCGATGACGACGGTATTTCATTTCTTCTTTGTGCCATTATCAATCGGGTTAGCCTTGTTAGTTGCGATTATGGAAACAGTTTACGTTGTGAAAAAAGACGTAATGTACAAACATATGGCGCAATTCTGGGGACGGATCTTCTTACTTAGCTTTGCCGTTGGGGTCGTTACGGGGATAATTCAAGAATTTCAATTTGGGATGAATTGGTCTGATTATTCACGTTTTATGGGTGACATTTTTGGGGCACCACTTGCAATTGAAGCGTTGGTTGCGTTCTTTATGGAATCAACCTTTATTGGGTTATGGATGTTCGGCTGGGACCGGTTTAGTGCCCGGCTACACTGTGCCTTTATCTGGTTAACGTCAATTGGGACGATGATCTCAGCAATGTGGATCCTGGCTGCCAACAGTTTCATGCAAAACCCGGTCGGCTTCATTTTGAATGCCAAGACCGGTCGTGCGGAAATGACGGACTTTGGTGCCGTGGTATCCAACCCACAACTATGGTACGAATTACCCCACGTGTTGTTCGGTGCGTTCGTTACCGGCTCCTTCGTGGTTGCTGGGATGGCGGCTTTCGGGTTGCTGAAAAAGAAGAACGTTACGTTCTTCCGCAAGTCCCTAAAAGTTAGTTTAATTGTTGGTCTGATTGCAACAATCGGCGTTGTTGGGATGGGGGACTTACAAACCCGTTACCTGATTAACGAACAACCAATGAAGTTTGCGGCTACCGAAGGGTTATACGAAGATTCTGGCTCGCCAGCCTCATGGGCCGTTATCGAAGGCATTGACGCCAAGAACCATAAGGCCAAGTGGTCAGTTGAAATTCCTTACGTTTTGGACATTTTGAGTTACCACAAACTCGAAGGGAACGTTAAGGGTCAAAATACGATTAATAAAGAGTTACACGCAAAGTATGACAAGAAATTTGGCAAGGATATGAACTACTACGTCCCAGCCAAAACGTTATTCTGGAGCTTCCGGGTCATGGCGTTCTCCGGCGGGTTATTTGCGCTGATTGCAATTATCGGCCTGATTTTCAACCGGGCAAGTTCGACCTTGATTGAACGGCAACGCTGGTTCCTGTGGGTTCTAGGCATCTGCACCTTCTTACCGTTCGTGGCCAACACGGCCGGCTGGTTCATCACTGAACTAGGCCGTTACCCGTGGGTTGTTTATGGCCTGTTAACGATCGCCGACGCGGTTTCACCAAACGTCAGCGTGGCATCGTTATTAACTTCGAATATTATTTACTTCTGCCTGTTTAGTGGATTAGGCATCGTTATGATTGTCTTATCCAAGCGGGTGCTGCACCACGGACCGGATGATTTACTCAACGCCGCGGATGACGCACCGTACGATCCTTATGGCAAGGGGGCGTTCAGTCATGAGTAACTTACAATTTCTCTGGTTTATTTTAGTCGGGGTACTATTTAGTGGCTTCTTCTTCCTTGAAGGCTTTGACTTCGGGGTCGGGATGTCGATTAAGAGTCTTGCCCAGACCCGTGATGAACGGGACGTTGTGATTCATACGATTGGACCGCACTGGGACGCTAACGAAGTTTGGCTGATCACGGCCGGCGGGGCGATGTTCGCCTCGTTCCCAATGTGGTACGCCTCATTATTCTCTGGTTTCTACCTGATTTTACTATTGATTCTAGTTGCGCTAATTATGCGGGGGGTCTCCTTCGAATTCCGCAGCCGGATGGAAAGTGAAGCCGGTCGAAACTTCTGGGAATGGGCGGCTGCCATTGGTAGTGGCTGCGCAGCCTTCCTGTTCGGGATGATGTTTACGGCCTTGGTCAAAGGGATGCCGATTGACGCTAACGGCGATATGACGGCTCACTTTACCGACTACGTGAACTTATTCACGCTGGTTGGTGGGGTTGCGGTGACGCTGCTCTGCTACTTGCACGGGCTGAACTTTGTTCGTCTAAAGACGACTGGAACCTTACGTGAACGGGCGCTCAAGTGGGCTAAACCACTCTACTGGGTATTGTTTGCGGGTGAAGTGGTATTCGCCATCTTACTGTACTTCAACACCGATTTCTTCCAGAAGAAGCCGGTTTCGACCCTGATTATCGTGGCGTTGCTGGTGGTTTTGACCGCCTTAGCGACTTACGGGGTTTACGGGAACCACGAATGGTTATCCTTTATTAGCAGTGGCTTGTCATTGATTGACGTGGTCGTCCTGTTGTTCAACGGTTTATTCCCACGGGTCATGGTTGCGAACAACCCGGCCAACAGTATTCTGATCAAGAACGCGTCGAATTCGCCGTACACGCTGCACCTGATGACCGTGATTTCACTGACGGTGTTACCAATTATGCTGATTTACTTTATTTGGAGCTACTGGGTCTTTTACAAGCGGTTGGCTTCGTAAACGGGCGTTTTAACCGGTTACATTGCCAGTCGGTGGTACAATTAACTTAATAGCACCTTAGGGGCCGTGACTTGGCCGGTGTGCCGAGTCACGGCCCTTTATGATTATTGACATGGGAGGGATCAAATGTGTTTGACCCAGCTTTATTCAAACTACCGGGGATGCGCCGACTAGCGGTGATTTTAGCGCTGTTAGCGGTCATTGAAGGCCTATGTATTATTGCCCAGGCGTACTTCCTATCGGTTGCAATCGTCGGGCTTTGGCACTTACACCAGCTAGCCACCATCGTGCGACCAATGCTGTTATTCGCGTTGGCCTGGGTGGCGCGCCAGTTATTGGTGGTGGTAAAGAACAAGTTGATGTATCCAATGGTCGAGCGGACCAGTGGGGACTTGCGCCGCCAAGTAATGCAAAAGCTGTACAAATTGGGTCCTAGCTACGTCGCAAAGACCGGGACCGGGAACGTTGTTACAACGGCACTGGAAGGTATCGACAAGGTTCAGACCTATTTAATGTTGGTCGTCATCAAAGTCATCGACATGATGGTGATTCCGTGGGTTATCCTGATTTATATCGCCATTTTGCGCTGGCGGGAAGCGTTATTCTTATTTGCAATTTTTCCATTGATTATTTTGTTTATGATCATCTTGGGTTACGCTGCCCAGGCGAAAGCTGACCGTCAGTATGAAGGTTACCAACGGATGTCGAACCACTTCGTCGATACGTTGCGTGGCTTGCCGACCTTGAAACAACTTGGCTTGAGTCGGCAATACGCCAACAACGTTTATCAAGTCAGCGAAGGGTACCGTAAGCAGACGTTGGCCGTGATTAAAATCGCGATGCTCTCGACCTTCGCGTTGGATTTCTTTACGACCTTATCGATTGCCGTGGTTGCCGTCTTCCTTGGCTTTGGTCTGGTCAACGGGACGATTGCGTTGTTACCCGCGCTGGTCATTCTGGTCTTGTCGCCAGACTACTTTTTGCCGTTACGGCAATTTGCGAGTGACTATCACGCAACTTTGAACGGTAAAAACGCCTTTGCGGCCGTAAAAAAGATGCTAGCGTTACCGGTCCCGACCGACCGTGAACAATTGGGCACTAACGCGATTCATTGGCAGGCTGATAGTACGTTAAATTTGCAAAACGTGACGTTTAGCTATGATCAACACCAGCCGGCCTTACAAGATATTCAAATCCGTGCGCACGGGTACCAACGAATTGGGATTATCGGCGCGTCCGGTTCTGGTAAATCGACCCTGATCAACTTACTCGGCGGTTTTTTGACGCCAACGCCCGGGGCCGGCAAAATCGAAATTAACGGCCAGCCGGTGACGCATTTGAGTCAGCGCGCTTGGCAAAGCAGTTTCTTCTACATTCCGCAAAACCCGTACTTGTTCCACGCAACGTTAGCGGAAAACATTGCTTTTTACCAACCGGATGCCGGCTTGGGAGCCATTGGTCGGGCCGCAGAAAAGGCGGGACTGACCGACTGGATCAAGACGCTGCCGGATGGTTTAAACACTGCGATTGGTGAGGGTGCCCGGGGCGTTAGTGGTGGTCAGGCGCAACGGATCGCGTTAGCGCGCGCCTTTTTGGACGATTCACGTAAAATTTTACTCTTCGACGAACCGACCGCTCACCTGGATATTGAAACCGAAGCTGAATTGAAAAAGACAATTTTGCCGGTCTTTGACGACCACTTGGTATTCTTTGCGACCCACCGGTTACACTGGATCAACCAGATGGATTACGTCTTAGTGATGGATCACGGTAAAATCGTGGAGCAGGGGACGCCCGCTGAACTTGAAGCGCATCAGGGCGCATACGTCCGCCTGCGTGATGAAATGGTAGGTGTCGTCTAATGAAAGATTTCTTTGCTACTTTTAAACACGATACGTGGGTGATGCCGTACCTACGTAAGTATAAAAAATTGCTGGCTTTAACGCTGTTTCTCGGTTTAATGACCTTTTTCTGTGGGTCGGCGTTAATGTTTAACTCCGGCTACTTAATTAGTAAGGCCGCCCGGCATCCCTACAACATTTTGATGATCTACGTCCCAATCGTGTTAACGCGGGCGTTCGGGATTGGCCGGCCGGCTTTCCGGTACGCGGAACGGATTACCAGTCATAACTGGGTGTTGCGAATTGTTTCCGACTTTCGCAAAAAGCTCTACCAAGCCGTTGAGAAACACGCGGTCGCCATTCGCCAAAATTTCCAGACTGGTGACGTTTTAAGCCTGTTAGCGGATGATATTGACCATATCGAAAATTTATATTTAAGAACGGTATTCCCAACCGTCATTGCCCTAATGATGTACGTGTTGATCATTATCGCATTGGGCTACTTTAGCTGGTGGTTCGGCTTGCTGATGCTCGTGCTGCTTGGGTTAGTGGTCATCGTCATGCCACTCTGGTCAGTGTTGATCAACGGTGCGCGCGAGACCCAGAGCCGGCAAATTCAGCAAGGCTTTTACACCCAACTGACTGATTCAGTCATGGGCCTGGGCGATTGGCTAATTGCTGGTCGGCAAAAGGATTTTTACCAACGTCAGACTAAGCCAATTGCTGAAATCGCGGCGTTGCGTCGCAAAGACCACCAGTTCCAGTGGTGGCGCGATTTCACCATTCAACTGATTTTTGGCGTGGTTTGCATTGCACTCCTAATTTGGAGCAGCTTTTATTGGACGACCAACTCGGCTAGTTCGAACTGGGTCGCAGCCTTCGTCCTGTCCGTCTTTCCGCTGGTCGACGCCTTTCAATCGGTCAGCCAGGGGGTCAGCGAGTGGCCAAGTTACCAGCGTTCGATCCGCCGGGTCAACGCGCTGGATACGGCGCCCACCGATGACCACGATCAAACGGTACTGACCGAACCGTTTCAAATGCTCCAGGTAGCCGATTTGGACTTCGCCTATCCCGGTGGGCACCGCCAAATCTTTAACCACCTCGACCTAACTTTAAAGGCCGGTGAAAAGGTTGCGTTGCTCGGCCCGTCCGGAACGGGGAAGAGTACCTTACTTAAATTGATTTTGGGTGATCTGCAACCAACCAGTGGCGACGTTCAACTTAATGACGTTCCAATTAGCCGGCTACAAAATCAACGGGCCCAGTTATTCGGGGTGCTTGATCAACAACCGTACCTGTTTAACACAACCATTATGAACAACGTTCGGATGGGTAATGAGGATGCCAGTGATGACCAGGTCAAAGCCGCCCTCAAAGCGGTTGAACTTGAACCACTGATTCAGGGCCTACCAGACGGCTACGATACCATTGTTGAAGAGGGAGGCGCCCGTTTCTCTGGTGGTGAACGTCAGCGATTAGCGTTAGCCCGAATTCTGTTACAAGACGCGCCGATTATCATCCTAGATGAACCGACCGTTAGCCTGGATCCCATCACCGAGTCGCACTTGTTGGCAACCGTTTTCCGGGTTCTTCAGGATAAAACGATTTTGTGGGTGACCCACCACCTGGCCGGCGTCGAAAACGTCGACCAAGTTCGGTTTCTCGAAGACGGTGCGTTCGACATGGCCGGTACGCCGGACGAACTATACCAAACCGCACCACGGTTTAAACGGCTATACGATCTCGACCGTGGCCGTGAAGCTTAACTCAATTCTTGACTAACCAAACACAGTTCTAAGCAATCCCGCTGATTACTTAGAACTGTGTTTTTTTGTAAACCACTTCATCCCGTTTAAAAATGTGACTAACATCTTGCTCCGTTAACAATCACCTCTATTCAAAAAATACTACTACAATAAAATTCAAAAATTATTGGAATACTGTCAACACGCCGGTCCGCTCCGCCTGCACGAAAGCAAGGCTGTGGGCACGCTTGGAAGCCAATTCACACCCCGAATTGTCTCCCAAGACGACCTTGTTGTAAGTCGCCCAAAAACGGCGACTTACAACAATTTCACAGCCATGTTTCGAAGGGCTCCGGGACCTTGATCACAGCACATCAATCAACGACCATTTGTATACTAAACAGAAACCCACACATATTGGATGAACCGTCCTTATTATGCAAAACAACTACAAGGTTTTATAAATAGTGCCAATATACCGGTCCGCTCCGCCAACACGAAAGCAAGGCTGTGGGCACGCTAGGAAGCCAATTCAAACACCGAATCGTCTCCCGAGACGGCCTTGTTGTAAGTCGTCAAAGTACGACGACCAACAACAATTTCACAGCCATGTTTCGAAGGGCTCCGGGACCTCGATAACATCACTATAACTAATAACGTGACTGTTTTAATGAACTAGCCACACAATTAGTAGTCAATTCATTAATCTTGGACACCTTAGCAGAAAATCAATTTAAACCCCAGCGATATTTAACGTTGATTAGTCATTCTAGATGACCGGATTCAGAAACGCCGAGTTTTATAAATAGTGACCACCATTCGATAATTAATCACCAGACTAACTCAACCCGTTCATAAAAATTAGCTCGTTACTGCCCGCCAACGACCAGTTCAAGCCAGGAGGGAAAGCGGGAACAGTCCCAGCGGTGAAATTTCACTTGCTCGCCGTTTTTTGGCGGGTTAGTGAAAGCCCGGTGGTTAAGACCTGCACTTTGGGCTTAACCCCGCGGCCACCGCGTTCCGGACTGATTCCCGCTGACCGGAAGGGTGGTAAGTGATTACAAACTTCGAATCGATCACCAACTACTAGGATGAAGTGCTGTTAGCCATCTGTTTAGTACGTCTAATCCTGTGTACTCAACAAAAAAATATAACAGCGTATCTATTTACTGTTTCTTATAAATAAAATTTAACCACTACCGCCCGCCAACAATCTGTCAAAGCCTGGAGGGAAAGTGGGAACAGTCCCAGCGGTGAAATTTCACTTGGTCGCCGGGTTTTGGCGAGTTAGTGAAAGCCCGGTGGTTAAGACCCGGGTTTTGGGCTTAACCCCGTGGCCACCGTGTTCCGGACTGATTCCCACTGACCGGAAGGCTGGCAAGGAAACACTAGCTTGGAATCGATAAACTCGAACTAGCATGAGATGCGGTTTTTTATCTGGCTAGTAATGCTAATGCGGTACCCCTTAAGGATAAAGATGGCAACGGCTATTTAATACAGCGTTTTAAAAGTATTTAAAAATAAAAACATCAACCCAACTAGTGGATTGATGTGTAAGGGTTAGTGGTTGCGGTCGAGCAGTTGAACAACGAGGTGGTGGAGCTGTTGTTGGGTATTACCGGCGGGCAGTTGATCGATTAGGTCAAGTGCTTCGTCGGTGTAAGTTTTGGCTAAGGCTTGGGCCTTGGTGACGCCACCGGCGAGCAGGACTTGGTCGCGAATCAGGTGAAGCTGGTCGTTAGTGACGGTATCACCGGGCATTGGGAGCTGCTGGGCCAGTGCGGGCTGGGCGTCAAGGGCGTAGATCAGTGGTAGTGAGTAAACGCCGTCTTTTAGGTCGGTTAGGACCGGTTTTTTGGTTAGGTCGGTTTTGCCGGCGAAGTCGAGGACGTCGTCGAGCATTTGGTAGGCAATGCCGAGGTCTTCACCAATTCGTTTGGCAAGGTTGACGACGGCTAGTGGTGCGTCGGCGAGGTGGGCGCCTTGTTCACAACTGAGGCTGAAGAGCCGCGCGGTTTTGCCGCGGGCGACTTTGAGGTAGTCGTCAACGGTGGTTTGCGGTTTAAAGTTGTGGGCCATTTGGTCGAGCTCGCCTTGTAAAATGGCGCGCATGGCGGCCGTGTTAGCTTGAATGTCGGCGGCGGATTTAGCGGCGAGCAGGACTTGGTCGAAGTAGCAGGTGAAGAGTAGGTCACCCGCGTAAATGGCGTTACGTTGGCCGTAATCCTGGTGAATCGTGGTCACGTTGCGCCGCTTGGACGATTGGTCGATGACGTCGTCGTGAATTAGCGTGGCGACGTGTAATAGTTCCATGGCGGCGGCACCGGCGCGTAGGCGGTCCGGCTCCTGGTCATGGCCGAACTGACTAAAAAGGTAGAAAAAGCCCGGCCGTAAAAACTTGCCACCGGCGGCAAGTAGGGTATGTACGCGGTCGTTAATCGGGCCGTTATCGATTTGGACGTGCTTAGCAAGGTAAGGCTTTAACGCCGCCAGCTGGGCTTGAACGGGGCTATTAGGTTGCCAAATGGTTTGCATCATGATAAAACTTCCTCCGTTATCTTAGAAGTGGCCCGAAGTCGTTAAGACGCCAACACTTGCAGCCAATCACATTCTAAAATACAATCTAATTCAAAGGTACAAATAACTATTAAGGTTGTCAATCAAAAAGGGGACTGATTTTGTGAAACCGAAAGTTTTTCTCGAATTTGTCGAGATTAAGTCTTTAATTGCGAGCGTCTTACCATTTGTCTTGGGGACGCTCTACGCAATTTATAATTATCAGCAGGTGCACCTCGGCTACTTGGCCTTATTTTTCGTCGCGTCGTCGTTATTTCACATGGCGACTAACGCGAATGATAATTATCAGGATTTTCTTCATGCACCGCGTAACGATGCTAACCGTGAGTTTTTGGAAACGACCAACGTGGTTGGGGTTAACCAAATCTCGATTCAGCAGGCCCGGGTGATCACCTTTGGCCTGGGTGGGGTCTCGTTACTGTTGGGATTGTGGCTGGTTAGTCGAACCGGGTTGCCATTGTTATGGATGGGACTTTATTCTTACGCGGTCGGCTACTTTTATTCGGGTGGCCTCAAACCCATTTCAGCAGGACCGTTTGGTGAATTCTTTTCCGGCTTTACGATGGGATTCATGATCTTTTGGATTGCGGTGTATATCAATACATATAATCAGGTCGCACTGACTTTTAAAGGTACCGGACAAGTTTTAGTGGCGTCCGGATTGGCGATCTTTGCGATTTCGAACATTATGTTGGCGAATAACATTTGTGATATGCAGGAAGACATCGCACTGGGGCGCCACACCATTTTGTATTACTTAGGCAAACCCACGATGTTACGGGTGTTTGCTTGGAGCTACGTGGCCGGTTACGGTTGCCTCATTATTGCGGTGATTATCGGCGTTTTACCAAAGTTCAGTTTACTGACTTTAGTCAGTGCAATTCCAGTTTTTAAAAATACCCGGTTATTTTTAAAGCGCCAGGTCAAAACGGAGACCTTTATTTTGGCCATTAAAAATGCAAGCTTAATTTGCTTGATGTTTGCGGTCTTTATGGGACTAGGCTTGATTTTCGGTTAGAGAAACCGCGATTGGCACGTGCCAGTCGCGGTTTTTTACGTCGTTATTATTCGAACGGGTAGCGGTAGTCCCACTGATCACGAGCAGCGCTCATAACGTCCATGACGGTGGTGGTTTTTTCTAACCCGGTATTTGGTAACGTTCCGGCAACCATTCGTTGCATGTCGGCGATTTCGTAATTCATCGCGTTGGCGGTATCGCCGGCGTGAATCGTTTCGGTCTTCCCCTGACTGTCGGTAAAGGTTGCGCTGTCCGCACGTGGGTAACTGTTAACCGTAAAGTAGCCGTTCTCGTAAGCGACGATCCCTTGCTTCGGCATCTTGGCCCGGAACGTGAGGGCGACGGTCGCGAGTTCGTCATTGGCGTTGCGTAACGTGATCGTTTCGGCTTCGTCAACGCCACTGCTAAAGCGGTGCATGGTCGTTCCCGTAATGAACGGCTTGGCCGTTAAGAATTCTTGAACGAAGGCCAGGGCGTAAACACCGATATCGAGGAGGGCGCCACCGGCCAGGTTCGGGTTGAAGAAGCGGTTGGTCGGGTCCGGTTCCTTGAAACTACCGAAGCTGGCTTGCACCATTTTAAGCTTACCTAGTTGTCGTTCCTTGGTAATTTCGTGCAGGCGTTGGTAGAGCGGCATGTGGTAGAGCGTCATCGCTTCGGCCAAGACGACACCGTTTTCGGCAGCCACGGCTTTGGCTTGATTGAGTTCGGTACTCGACATGGTGATGGCCTTTTCGCTTAGGACGTGCTTGCCCGCTTTTAGCGCCGGTAAAATGGTAGCGAGGTGGTAGTTATGCGGCGTTGCCACGTAGACGATGTCAACGGCTGGGTCAGCGAGGAGGTCGTCCAGTTGACCATACGCTTTCGGGATTTGATGTTCGGCTGCGAACTGGTCGGCCTTGGTCTGTGACCGTGAGCAAACCGCGTACAGTTCACCGTCCGGTTGGTTAAAATCATTGACGAAACTATGGGCGATGTTGCCAAGACCGACAACGGCCCAACGGTACTTTTTTGTCATGAAAAAATCCCCCTTATAATTAATGGTACTTGACCCTATTTTACCAAAAAAAGTGGATGGTGACGGTTCCGTTTGTCTTTTCACTGAAAGCCGGTAGAATGGAAGTACTAAGTTAGAGTGGGGGCGACTAAAATGGCAACCAAACGGCGAAAAAAACGCAAACGGCAAGCCGGGTTATTCGTTAGGCGTGGGCGGATTCAGTGGTTTAACGTTGCCATTGTGTTGGCCCTAGTTTTAGGCTTGAGCGCGTTGATTAGACACGGGTGGGCGGATAAGCCGGCGACGGCCAGTACCCCGGTTGCGGTGACGACCCACGCGGGATTTATTGAAAAGTTGGCGCCGGACGCTCAGGCGCTACAAAAACGGTACCACGTGTTGGCCAGTATTAGTTTGAGTCAGGCCATTTTAGAGTCGGACTGGGGACGAAGCGCCAACGCCAAGCAGAATAATAATTTATTCGGCGTTAAAGCGTACGCCGCTCAAGCTGGCCGGTTGATGTCGACCGAGGAATATTATGACGGTGATTACCATACGGTCAAACGCCGGTTTCGAGTTTATGACAGTTGGCACGCGTCGTTGGTTGACCACGCCAAGAAGCTCGCGAACGGGACGCCTTGGGATCGCCAGCACTACGCCGCGGTGGTTGCCGCGCCCGATTACCAAACGGCAGCCCGGGCCTTACAAACGGCTGGTTACGCGACCGACCCGACTTACGCACAAAAAATAATTAATATTATTCAAAAATACAACTTAGAACGGTATGATAGAAAGTAATGAACAAATTGGACGTTTAATCAATAGGAGGTCATTATGCGAGAACTTGAAGAACGCATTTTAAAAGACGGGCGGGTCTTGCCCGGCGAAGTATTGAAAGTCGATAACTTTTTAAATCACCAGGTCGACCCCGACCTGATGTTTAGTATCGGCACGGCGTTTGCCCACGCGTTTCGGGATGCGGGCGTGACGAAGGTGTTGACGGTTGAATCTTCCGGCATCGCGCCGGCCGTCATGGCGGGACTGGCGCTCCACGTTCCGGTCGTTTTTGCCCGTAAACACAAGTCGGTGACGTTGATCGATGACTTGTATACTGCGGAAGTTTATTCATACACGAAAAAAACGTCCAATCACATTTCGATTGCCAAGAAATTTTTGGGCGCGGATGATAAAGTATTGTTAATTGATGACTTCTTAGCAAACGGCCAGGCGGTTCAAGGGTTGTTTGAAATTTGTGACCAGGCCAAGGCCGAAATCGCCGGCGTCGGCATCGTTATCGAAAAGGTCTTCCAAACGGGGCACGAACTCGTGGCGGACCGCGGCGTGAAGTTAGTGTCGTTAGCGCAGATTACGTCGTTTGACGGTGACCGGGTCCACTTTGCATCGGAAACAACGAAATAAGATTAGAAAGCGGGGGCGTTCATGCGAATCGAAGTTGGGATGTTAGTCCTGATCTTTGGTATTAACTTTGTTTACATTACGTTAAATACGTTGCGGTTTTTACTCGTTATGCGGGGGTATCGCTACTTTGCGGCCTTTGCCAGCGTGATTGAAATAACGATTTACGTGTTGGGATTGTCATTAGTCCTTAACCGGCTGGATAATCCCCTCAACTTGCTCGTTTACGCGGTTGGTTACGGGGTCGGCGTTTACGTTGGGATGGTCATTGAAGATAAGTTGGCGCTAGGCTACACGATGATCGCGGTCATCTTACCGGACCCCAAGTCAGCGTTACCCGGTGTCTTACGGGAAAACGGCTTTGGGGTGACCCAGCACATCGCATACGGGTTAGAAGGCGAACGGCTTCAGTTAGACATTCTGGCGCCGCGTAAGAATGAGCGCCGATTATACACGTTGATCAAGGAACAGACGCCGAACGCCTTCGTGATTGCTTACGAACCGCGCTACATTTCCGGCGGTTTCTGGGTCAAGCGGGTCAAACACCGCAACGCCCGGCGAAAATTATAAAGTGGGACTTGCAAGCCCCCTGTGCACCAAGTATCATTAATTTACGGAAAGCGGGGCAGTTAACGGTCCCGTGAATGGAATATTGAAATGGATAAGAAAGTAGGGACTGAAGTGGACAACTCGATTTTAAACCCAGGTGGTACCCTCGGCATCATTGGGAGTAGTACCAATGGTGTTGGCTTGGTCATTGCCGCGCGGAATGCTGGCATTAATGTCGGAGTATACGGTGATAATGAGAATACCGAGACCATGGAACTGGCAGATTTTCGCGTTGTCGGCGCGTACAACGATCAGCACCGCTTACAAAATTTTGCGGAACGTTGTGACGTGGTAACTTACGAATCCGAAACGATCGATGCCGCGGTCATCAACTTTTTGGCCGCTCACACGCGGGTGCCACAGGGCGTTGACGCCTTAGAAATTATGCAGGACCGCTCGCTTGAACGGGCGTTCTTTAGTCAGTTAAACTTGAACGTGGCGCCCTCTGCGACCATCGTTAGCCTGGACGACGTTTACCAGTCGATCGGTTCGATCGGATATCCCAGCATTTTAAAGCCGATTCAAAAGGGGCTCGGTCAAAACCGCCAGTTAGTGATTAAGACCCAGTCTGATATCGTTAAGGCGGCCGACTTACTGGATTGGGGGACCTACTTACTGGAATCCCTGATTCCGTACGAAAAGGAACTGTCGGTCTTTGTGGCTAAAAACAGTACGACCACGGTCTTCTTCCCAACGGTTGAAAATCGCTACCGCGACCACGAGTTGATTGCGACCATCGTGCCGGCCCAGATTGACAGTGGGGTTGATGCCGAAATGCGGCGGATCACGCAGGAAATCAGTGCGAACTTAACTTATACCGGCGTGTTTGAAGTGGCCTTCTTCCTGACGAAGAGCGGTAACTTGTACGTTAAGCGGGTCGTGCCGACGATGCATTCGGCCGGCTACGTCTTTGACCGTGCCACCAACATTAGTATGGCTGAACAACACCTGCGGGCGATTGCGGGTTTACCGTTGATGCCGGTCAAGTTATTGTTACCAGTCGTCGCGGTTTATTTCACCCCGGCACAGGAAAGCGGTATTCGCACCCAGTGGCAGATCAAAACTAACTGGTTCTTCAACTTTTACCACCGGACGCGCCTCCAAGCCAATAAGGCACCGGTGGCCGGCCACGTGCTGGTTGAGGCGCCAACGGTCAAGGAAGCTCTGGATCAGATCGATGATACGAATATTTGGAATTTTCATCAGGAGCGGTCACAAGACCAACCCGATGATTAGCGAACGGAGTCGTCAGTGGGATGCTGACGGCTTTTTTTGCCGCGTTGTTCAGATAAGGGGGCAGGCGAACAAAGGCGAACACGGTTTCATGATTGATTGCGGATTAAAGTTCAGCGCAACGCCTTAAAATCCAGCATACACGGGCAAAATTTGCTATAATATTTGTTGACTGATTTTTAGAAAGGGTGGCGAACAGCGTGTCGAAAGAAAGCCTATTGGCAGGAATGAATGACAAGCAACAAGAAGCCGTATTAGACACAGAAGGACCGCTACTGATCATGGCTGGTGCCGGCTCGGGGAAAACTCGGGTTTTGACGCACCGGGTAGCATATTTGATTGAAGAAAAAGGGGTCAATCCCTGGAACGTTTTAGCGATTACCTTTACTAACAAGGCCGCCCGCGAAATGCGTGAACGGGTCGGTAAACTGCTGGGTGATTCGGCCCAGGACGTGTGGGTCTCGACCTTCCACGCCCTGTGTGTCCGGATCCTCCGGCGCGATATCGAGCAAATTGGCTATAACCGGGCATTTACGATTGCCGGAACCAGTGAACAGCGGACGTTGGTCAAGCGCATCTTAACGGAACAAAACATTGATTCCAAAAAGTTTGACCCGCGCTCGATCTTATCAGCAATTTCCAACGCCAAGAACGATTTACAGACGCCGGAAATGTATAAGGAATCGGCGGCCAGCCCGTTTGAAAGCGTCGTTGCCGACGTTTATTTGCAGTATCAGCGTGAACTGGCTGCCGACCAGGCCGTGGATTTTGACGACCTGATTATGCTGACCATCCAATTATTCAAACAACATAAGGAAACGCTACAGTGGTACCAAAATAAATTCCACTACATTCACGTTGACGAATACCAAGATACTAACAACGCCCAGTACACATTGGTTAACATGTTAGCTGACCAGTATAAGAACCTGTGCGTGGTCGGGGATGCCGACCAATCGATCTACGGTTGGCGGGGCGCCAATATGGAAAATATCCTGGATTTTGAAAAGGATTATCCGCAAGCCGACACCGTCATGTTGGAACAAAATTACCGTTCGACCAAGACGATTCTGGCGGCGGCCAACGCCGTTATCAATCACAACACGACCCGGCGACCAAAGAAGTTATGGACCGAAAATACTAACGGGGATTTAATTTCTTACTACCGTGGTCAAAGCGAAAGTGACGAGACCCACTTTGTGATTTCGAAGATTCAAGAAAACATGCAGCAAAAGCAGTTCAACTACGGCGACTTTGCCATCCTGTATCGGACTAACGCTCAGTCGCGGGTAATGGAAGAATCACTGGTCAAGGCCAACATTCCCTACACGATGGTTGGCGGGAATAAGTTCTACGACCGTAAAGAAATTCGTGACGTTTTGTCCTACTTAACGTTAGTGGTTAACGATCAGGATTCGATGAACTTTGAACGGGTCGTCAACGAACCGAAGCGCGGGATTGGTCAAACTAGTGTTGAAAAATTACGCTTGTTCGCCGATGAAGCGGGTTATTCAATGCTTGAAGCGGCCAGCAACGTGGACATGGCTAACGGCATCTCAACCCGTGCCAAGGGTTCCCTCAGCAAGTTTGCGGCGATTATCAACGAGTTACGCGCCATGCGCGAGTACCTATCGGTGACCGACCTGACGAACGAAATCTTGGACCGCAGTGGCTACATGAAGATGCTGAAAGACCAAGTTGCGTCGAAGTCGTTGGAAGCCCAGGCCCGAATCGAAAACATCGAAGAATTCTTATCAGTAACGAAACAATTTGATGATAGCTACCACCCAGAAGACGAAGACAGTGATAAGTTTGTTGATTTCTTAGCCGACCTAGCGTTAGTTTCGGACATTGATAACGTCGAAGAGGAACCGCAGGCGGTGACCCTGATGACGCTGCACGCGGCCAAGGGGCTTGAATTTCCGGTCGTCTTCATGATTGGGATGGAAGACGGCATCTTCCCGTTATCGCGGGCCATGATGGACGAGGACGAATTGGAAGAAGAACGCCGGTTAGCCTACGTTGGGATTACCCGGGCGGAGAAGAAGTTATACCTCACCAACGCCTATTCACGGATGTTGTACGGGCGGCGGCAGAACAACCCGGCTTCCCGGTTCATTGAAGAAATCGATCCGAGTTTGATCAAGAATGAAAATACGTTGGACGGGCGCAGTAGTGGTCCCGACGTTCCGTTCGGCAATGCCCGTGAACGGCGGGCGTTTACGCCAACTTATAAGAAGAATCCGGTCGGGACACGGGCAACCGTTAAGAAACAAACCGGTACCGGTGCGGATAAAAATAGTTGGGCGATCGGTGACAAGGTTACTCATCGCAAATGGGGGACCGGAACGGTCGTCAAAGTTAGCGGTGCCGGTGAAGACGCTGAACTAGACATTGCCTTTAAGTCGGAAGGCATCAAGCGGCTCTTAGCCGCCTTTGCCCCGATCAAGAAGGTTCAGGACTAACGGTAAGGAGGTTTTTGGGATGGCAGAACAACCAGTCGACAAACTGACCGCAGACCAAGCGGCCAAACAAGCAGCAACGTTACGGGCGCGGCTGAACCAGTGGCGGCGTGAGTATTATGATAACGACGCCCCCAGTGTTGAAGATGACGTTTATGACCACGATTATGAACGGTTAATTGCGTTGGAACGTGCCTACCCGCAACTCGTAACCGCCGATTCGCCGACCCGCTTAGTCGGTGGTTCGGTCAAAGCCGGCTTTACCAAGGTGCAACATGAGATTCCGATGCTGTCACTCGGCGACGTCTTTTCACAAGCCGAGTTACAGGAATTCAACGACCGGTTAGTGCAAAATGTCGGTGACCCGTTCGACTATAATTGCGAATTGAAAATTGACGGGCTGGCGCTCTCGCTACGTTATGAAAATGGCCGACTGGTCCAGGGGTCGACCCGGGGCAACGGTTCGATTGGTGAAGATATTACTGAAAATATCATGACAATCGACTCGATTCCGCACCAGTTGACCAAGCCGCTAACGATCGACGTGCGCGGCGAGTGTTACATGCCGAAAGCCGCCTTTGCCGCCCTGAACGAAAAGCGTGAAGCGGCTGGCGAAAGTGTCTTTGCCAATCCGCGCAACGCTGCAGCTGGTTCGTTACGGCAGTTAGATTCGAAGGTGACGGCGGAACGCCAACTCAGCACTTTCATGTATAACGTGGCCGATTACGACGTGCTGACGGCGCGAACCCAAAGCGACATGTTGGAAGAATTTGCCGACCTCGGCTTTCAAATTAACCCCGATTTTCAGGTTGCGCACTCGATGAGCGACGTCTTTGATTACATTGACCGTTATCAAGCCCGGCGCGCTGACTTGGCGTACGGAATCGATGGTATCGTGATCAAGGCCAACCCGTTGCCGCTTCAACGGCAGTTAGGGGCCACCGTGAAAGTCCCGCGGTGGGCGATCGCCTTCAAGTTTCCACCGGACGAACAGCCGACCAAGTTACTGGACGTTGAGTGGACGGTCGGTCGGACCGGCGTCGTAACGCCAACGGCCATCATGGACCCGGTTCAACTTGCCGGGACGACGGTTGCGCGGGCTTCGCTGCATAACCCGGACTACGTGAACGCCAAGGACGTTCGCATCGGCGACACGGTCTTGCTGCATAAAGCTGGGGATATTATCCCTGAAATCTCAGCGGTCGATTTAGATAAACGACCTAAAGATGCCGAACCGTTACCGATTCCGACGCACTGCCCGTCGTGTGGCGCCGACCTCGTTCATTTAGAAGACGAAGTTGCCCTGCGGTGTGTCAACCCGTTGTGTCCTGCGCAGGTTCAGGAAGGCTTGGTCCACTTCGCCTCCCGTAACGCGATGAACATTGACGGCTTAGGACCGCGGATCATTGGTCAGCTCTATGAAAAGGGCCTGGTGAAAGACGTGGCCGGGTTGTACCAGTTAACGACCGATCAGCTCTTAAGTTTAGATAAAATAAAGGATAAATCTGCGGCTAAGCTCTTGACAGCGATTGACCGTAGCCGTAATAATTCACTTGAACGTTTATTATTCGGACTCGGGATTCGCCACGTCGGGGCTAAGGCCGCCCGCTTGATTGCCCAACACTTCGGGACAATTGAAGCGTTGATGGCAGCTGACCAGGCGGAAATTGCCGTCATCGATTCGATGGGTGATATTATTGCCAACGCGGTCGTGCAGTATTTTGCCAACGACGGGGCGAAGACGTTGATTGCGGAATTACAGGCCGTCAACGTTAATACCACTTACCAGGGTCCGAGTGAAACGGTTGCTGAAGACAGTGACAGTTGGTTTGCGGGCAAGCGCGTCGTGCTGACCGGGAAGCTGCAAAGCTTTACCCGGGCGGACGCCACGGCTTGGTTGCAAGCCCACGGTGCGAAGGTGACCGGAAGTGTTTCTAAGAAGACGGACCTGGTCGTCGCCGGAACGGATGCCGGGAGTAAGTTGCAAAAGGCGCAACAGCTCGAAGTACCCGTTTGGGACGAAGCCCGGTTCGACGAAACCATGAGGGAGGATCAACAAGCGTGAGGATCAAACGCATACGCATGATCGGTCTGGTGGCAGTTGCCGCCCTAGTATTGGCTGGTTGTGGGAATTTGAAAAATTCGTCGTTTGGCGCTAACAGTACCAGCAACACGACGACCGGTTCCAAGACAACGACCACGACCGGGACAACGACCAGTGACGACTACGAAGGCGTCATCAAGAACGGTCAGTACCGGACTAGCAAGTCGCGCGGGGTCAACGTGTCACAAAATGACAACGTGATGAACCTGAAGAGTTTTGAAATCGGACTGTTAGACGTTTCTAAGAAGGTCTTTTCAACCGATAAGTACGTCATGCAAGAGGGGCAGTACCTGAAGTCGTCGACCGTTGAAAACTGGTTGGGACGTTACTCCAAGTCTAATCAGAGCGGTTTGAACCCGAAGGATAACGGTAAAAAGGGCGAGACGACCCGGAACCCGATTTACTTGCAACAGTTGGAAGAACAAGATTACATGGTGCAAAATGGCAGTAAGTTGTCACTTGGCGGCGTAACGATTGGACTCGGTTTGAACTCGGTCGATTACTACACCAAGGTTCAATACGGGGCGACTTATGAAACCAAGATTTCGACCACTGAACTAACTGCTCAGGGGAAGAAAATGGCTAATAAGGTCTTACAACGGTTACGGCAACGGTCTTCGTTGAAAAACGTGCCGATCGTGCTGGCACTATATAAACAGTCGTCAAACGATAGTTTAGTCGGTGGTAACATGATTGGTTACGCCGTTTCGAAAAACGGCTCAACCTCGGTTTCTGACTGGAAGAGCCTGAACTGGAATAACTACGTGTTCCCAGCGACGTCCGAATCGAAGAACGCCGGCGCCAACAATAATGATGAATCGGACTTTAGTTCGTTTAAGTCGCACGTTCAAAACTTCTTCCCGAACCTTTCGGGAGTGACGGCGAATGCCCACTATAAGGACAAGTCCTTGAGTAAGCTGAGCGTGAACATTACGACCAAATTTTACAGTGAAACCGAAATTATCAGTTTCACCCAGTACGTCTCCACGGCTGCTAAGCGCTACTTGCCATCCGGGGTACCGGTCGAAATTACGATCAAGAGTGCCAATGGCGATATTCAGAGTTTCTTAGCGCGGACGGCGAAGGGCAGCTCGTACTACACCCACGTCTTTAGTGACCAGGGGAATAATTAATCAGTAGATTGAAGAAAGAAGGAAATTTGATGGCTGAAGAGCGAATCAATGCCGAACAAGTACAACACGTTGCGGGCCTAGCTAAGCTGGAATTTACCGCCGACGAACTCGGTACCTTTACGGGACAACTTGAAAAGATTATTGGGATGTTTGAAGAATTAAGCGCGGTCGATACGACCGACGTTCCGGCAACCATGCGCTTAGACGACGACACCAATCGGTTGGGTCAAGCCAACATGCGTCCCGATAAGGCCGTTAAGAGTGACGAAGCCTTACGCCAAGCCCTACTTAAGAACGCACCGGAAACGGCGAACGGCTTAATTAAGGTACCGGCGATTATTGATGAAAGTGGGGACGGCGAATAATGAACTATTTCGACCAGGATTTAACCAGCTTACACGCTGATTTAGTTGCTAAAAAGATCAGTGCGGTAGATTTAGCCAAGGCCACTTTTGAAAACTTACGGGCCGTGGATCCGCAATTAGGCGCGTTCTTAAACCTCAATGAAGAAGCCGTTTTGAAACAAGCTGCTGACATTGATGCCAAGGGAATCGACCCGGACAAGTTGATGGCTGGGATTCCGGTGGCGGTCAAAGATAATATTATGACCAAGGACTTAACGACGACCGCGGCTTCCAAGATGTTGGAACACTTTGTGCCGGTATATGACGCAACGGTAGTTGAAAAGATGCGTGCTAACGACGCGGTCATCATTGGGAAGAACAACATGGATGAATTTGCCATGGGTGGTTCGACCGAAAATTCCGCGTTCAAAGTGACCCGCAACCCGTGGGACGTTAGCCGCGTTCCCGGTGGGTCTTCGGGTGGTTCGGCGGTTGCCGTCGCTTCTGGTCAGGTGCCGGTTGCGTTCGGTTCCGATACCGGGGGCTCGATTCGCCAACCAGCTTCCTTTAACGGCGTCGTTGGGATGAAGCCGACGTACGGCCGGGTTTCACGTTGGGGCTTGATTGCCTTTGGCTCGTCATTGGATCAAATCGGGCCACTGACGCGCAGCGTGAAGGATAACGCCGCCGCCTTAAACATGATTGCCGGTTACGACCAGCACGACGGGACTTCCTCGAAACAGACGGTGCCGGACTTTACGGCCGGTTTAGACGGTAACGTTAAGGGCATGAAAATCGCCTTACCAAAGGAATACATGGATAAGGGAATCGATCCTAAGGTCCGCGAAGTTATCGAAAACGCCGTTAAGCAGTTCGAAGCCTTAGGGGCGACCGTTGAAGAAGTTTCCTTGCCACATAGCCGTTACGGCGTGGCCGCATACTACATTATCGCGTCTTCCGAAGCCTCGTCGAACTTACAACGTTTCGACGGGATTCGCTACGGTTTCCGGGCCGAAGACGTTAAGAATTTGGAAGACGTTTACGTTCGCAGCCGTTCCGAAGGTTTTGGCGACGAAGTGAAACGCCGCATCATGCTCGGGACGTTCTCACTGTCAGCCGGTTACTACGACGCTTACTTCCATAAAGCGGGCCAGGTACGGACGCTGATCATTAACGACTTTAAGAAGGTCTTTGAAGACTACGACTTGATCTTAGGTCCGGTTGCACCAACGCCGGCCTTCAAGATCGGTGATGAAATTTCCGACCCGATTACGATGTACATGAACGACGTCTTAACGATTCCGGTCAACTTAGCCGGGTTACCAGGGATGTCGGTTCCAGCGGGCTTTGCGGATGGCTTACCGGTCGGCTTACAGTTGATTGGGAAACCGTTTGATGAAAGCACGCTTTATAAAGCGGGCTACGCGTTCGAACAAGCAACGGACGTGCATAAGCAGACCCCAGAAGTCGGAGGTGCTAACTAATGAATTTTGTGACAACCATTGGGCTGGAAGTCCACGTTGAATTAAAGACCAATTCCAAAATCTTTAGTCCGTCACCCGTGCAATTTGGTGCCGAACCAAACGCCAACACGAACGTGATCGACTGGGGATATCCCGGGGTCTTACCAACGCCGAACAAGGGCGTCGTTGAAGCCGGGATCAAAGCAGCAACCGCGTTACACGCGGAGATTGAACACCATACGTACTTCGACCGGAAGAACTACTTCTACCCGGATAACCCGAAGGCTTACCAAATTACCCAGCACGAAAAGCCAATCGCGCACGACGGCTGGATTGAGATTGAAGTTGACGGTAAGAAGAAAAAGGTCGGCATTGAAGAGATGCACATCGAAGAAGATGCTGGGAAAAACACCCACGAAAGCGACTATTCTTACGTTGACTTGAACCGGCAAGGCACGCCGTTGATCGAAATCGTGTCGAAACCGGAAATCAATTCACCGGCCGAAGCCTACGCTTACTGTGAAGCGTTACGCCAACGGATCCAATTTACCGGTGTTTCCGACGTTAAGATGGAAGAAGGTTCAATGCGGGTCGACGTTAACATTTCGATTCGACCAGCGGGTTCTGACAAGTACGGAGTTAAGACCGAAATGAAGAACTTGAACTCCTTCAACTACGTCCGGAAATCCTTGGAATACGAGGAACAACGCCAGCAACGGGTCTTAATGTCCGGCGGCAAGGTTCAACAGGAAACCCGTCGTTTTGATGAAACGACCGGCCAGACGATTTTAATGCGGGTGAAGGAAGGTAGCGACGATTACCGTTACTTCCCAGAACCAGATATTCCAGCCGTCAACATTGACGATGACTGGATCAAGGAAGTCCAAGCCACGATTCCCGAAATGCCGGGCTCACGGCGCGACCGTTACATTAACCAGTTTGGTTTGACGGCCTACGATGCCGGGGTCTTGACGCAAACTAAGGAAATGTCCGATTTCTTTGACGCCACCGTTGCGCAGGGGGCAGATCCGAAATTAGCCTCGAACTACCTGCAAGGGGACGTTAACGCCTACCTGAACGAAAATAAGGTTGGCTTGTTAGCAACCGACTTGACACCGGAACACTTGGCCGGCATGATTAAGATGATCTCCGACGAAACGATTTCAAGTAAAATCGCTAAGAAGGTCTTTAAAGCCATTATGGCCGGGACGGAACCCGTTAAGTGGGTCAATGACAAGGGCTTAGTCCAATTGTCCGACCCAGCGAAGTTACAACCGATCGTCGACGACGTCCTGGATAACAACGACCAGTCGATCGAAGACTTCAAGAACGGGAAGGACCGCGCCGTGGGTTACTTAGTGGGTCAAATCATGAAGAAGACTCGCGGACAAGCTAACCCGAAAGTGGTTAATAAATTATTGATGACATCATTAAAAGCACGGTAAAACCGGATACTGATCAGCGCTTACGGCAAGTTGCCGCGGGTGCTGACGGTGTAACGCGTTAAAAAGGACACCTACCAAATTAATTTGGCGCGGGTCCTTTTAGCGTGTTCAGTGCCGAATACCGCGCGTTCGGAGGAATAGGAACATGCGTAAACGGGCACGACTTATTTATAATCCCACTTCGGGACGGGAAGCGTTAGCTCACGACCTGGTCCAAATTCTGGGTATTTTTGAACAGGCTGGTTACGAAACTAGCGCGTATGCGACCACGCCGGCGCCAAATTCGGCGGCTGATGAAGCCCGCCGCTGCGCTAAGGACGGTTTCGAACTGATCGTGGCGGCCGGTGGTGACGGCACCATTAACCAAGTTGTTAATGGGCTTGCCGGCTTAAAGCGGCGCCCAAAAATGGCGATTATCCCGGCCGGGACGACCAACGACTACGCCCGCGCACTTCGGATTCCGCGCGATGATCCGGTCGCGGCGGCTAAAGTGGTCTTGAAAAACCAAACGGTCAAGATGGATATCGGCCAAGCGGGTGACCAGTACTTTATCAACATCGCAGCTGGTGGTCTGCTGACGGAATTGACTTATGACGTACCATCGCAGTTAAAGTCGATTTTCGGCTACGCGGCCTACCTGGCAAAGGGGGCCGAGCTGTTACCGCGGGTCAAGCCGGTTGAGATGGATTTGAAGTATGACGGTGGTCACTTTATGGGTAAGGCTTCGATGTTCTTCTTAGCGCTGACTAATTCGGTTGGCGGCTTTGAACAACTGGTACCGGACGCCTCACTGGATGACGGTAAGTTCACGATGATCATCGTGAAGACCGGGAACTTGGCGAAGATGCTGCACCTGATGACACTGGTCCTCAACGGTGGTAAGCACATCAACGATCCAAGTATCATTTACGTGAAGACCCATAAGGTGGTGGCCAAGTCACCGAAGGACCGCCTGATGATCAACATTGACGGTGAGTACGGTGGCGATGCCCCGATGACGTTCCGGAACTTGAAACAACACATTGAAATGTTTGCGGATACCGACCGGATTCCGGAAGCGGCGATTACGGATCCTGAAATTGAGGACGCGGAACGCCACTTCGTTTCGGCGGTCGACCAACTGGCTGACCAACCGAACGCTGATTCGCAATCTGAATAGCTTGCTAAAATTACCGTTTACCTATAAAATGGGGAGCGGTAATTTTTTTACGGGGGCGGCGAACCGTCCCAACGACTAAACTTGTCACTTAGCGGGTGACGTGCGTTGCCCAGCCAACTAAAAGAAATTCGAGGATACAAATGAAACTTAATTTACCAGTCCATAAGGGCGAAGAACTTGACGTGACGATTATCGATCTGACTTATCAGGGGATGGGTGTCGCTAAGGTCGATAACTACCCAATCTTTATCGAAAATGCTTTACCGGAAGAAAAAATTACGGTCAAGGTGACGAAGACCGCTAAGAACTTTGCGTTCGGTGAAGTGGTTAAGATCAACCAGGTCAGCCCACACCGGGTCAATCCGAAGGGCCGCGTTTACCGGCAGACCGGGATCGCACCACTGCAACACTTGGCTTACCCGGAACAGTTGAAGTTCAAGCAGCACCAAGTGGCCGAACTATTCGCGAAGGTGCACATGGACGACGTTGAAGTTTTACCAACGATTGGGATGGCTAATCCGACCCAGTACCGTAACAAGGCCCAAGTGCCGGTGCGCCAGGTACAGGGTAAGTTGACGACTGGTTTTTACAAGAAGAACAGTCACCAATTGATGCCAATTGAAGATTACTACATCCAGGATCCCGAAATTGATAAAGCTATCGTGGTTATCCGCGATATTTTACGGAAGTACCACGAAGCGGCTTACGATGAATTTCACCACAGTGGGACAATTCGGACGATCATGGTCCGGCGCGGTTATTACAGCCACGAAATGATGGTCGTCATTGTGACGCGGACCAAGCACTTACCAATGGCCGACGTTATCACGAAGGAAATCCAAGCGGCCTTACCAGAAGTCGTTAGTGTTATTCAAAACGTGAACCAAAAGAAGACTAACGTCATTTTAGGACCGGATAACAACGTGTTAGCCGGTAAGTCAACGATTGATGACCAGTTACTTGGTTTAACCTTTGCGATTTCCGCTCAGTCGTTTTACCAAGTCAACCCGCAACAAACTGAAAAGTTGTACCAGTTAGCCATCGACCAAGCTGGCTTGACTGGCAAAGAAACCGTGATCGATGCCTATTCCGGAATCGGGACGATTTCACTAACGATGGCGCAACACGCCAAGCAGGTTTACGGGGTTGAAATCGTGCCGGCCGCCGTTGAGAACGCCAAACAAAACGCCGATAAGAACGACATTAAGAACGCTAAGTTCGTGCTCGGCAGTGCCGAGAAAGTCATGGCACAGTGGCAGGAAGACGGCGTTCAACCGGACGTAATCGTCGTTGATCCGCCCCGCAAAGGGTTGGACGCCGACTTCATCAAGAGTGCCGGTGAAATGGCGCCGAAGAAGGTCGTTTACATCAGCTGCAACCCGTCCACGTTAGTTCGCGACGTTCAACGGTTCGCAGAATACGGCTACCAGATCAGCGCACCGGTCCAACCGGTCGACCAATTCCCACAGACGCCGCACATTGAAAGTGTGACGGTGTTGGAACGCAAAGACTAATAATAAGCTGAAAACGCCGAAATAACGGTGGGTATGCTTAATTGAAAATGACCCAATTCCTTTGATGTTTGGAATTGGGTCATTTTTATTTTTCAGGCTCTTTATTAAGGCTCTATGATATTTGGTGTTGATGGATAAAAACCATCAACACCATTTTTTATGCACAACAAAAGGACATACCGTCCTGTGCTACAATCTAGTCGACCA
>NZ_BJDZ01000010.1 GCF_005405405.1 Lactiplantibacillus plajomi | reverse complement strand
ATAACTGTGCTTCGTCATTATTTGATCCTCCAATTTACTTCCTTAATTATACTAAATCAGAGTCTCTATTTAACTTGTACACTTTTTATTCTAGGCCCAAACTAAATATTCAAAATAACCGAATTAGCGATCTCAGTCCGTTGGCAAACTTAACCAATTTAAAAGCCTTGCACGCCAGTTTCAATCACATTAGCGACTTCCGGCCGTTACAAGGAATTACTGGTCTAACCATCTCTTACGGTAACCAAGTGATTATTCGCGACAAACCCGTTTACGTTGATCGCAATAATAACCAGGCCACGCTGGAAAGTAACATTTATTTGGTCGATGGTACCGAGGTTAAACTAGAACCTAATGTGCGCGTTGGGGAGCCGGTCTGGTTTAATAGCAATAGCTTTGCCTATGGCTATCGTTGGTACTTTAACGGCGCTACCGGTGGCGATTACGGTTCTAACGGGAGTTTAATCTATACCGGCTTAAAGGAACAAGAGCCCGGCATTACGGGGGAATTTAACAACACGACCGTAGTGCCAATGGATAACAAGTATTTCTTGACGGGATCGTATACAGAAAGCGGCATCATTAACTTTGCCGTCATCCAACCCTACATCCTGACCGAAACCGCCGGCCCAATCACCGTCAAGTATCAGGACGAAAACGGCAAGGAGTTGCACGCCGATACCACCCTGACCGGGATGATCGACGAAAACTATACGGCTGAACCACTCGACATTGAAAACTACGAACTGGTCACCACACCGGATAACGCCAGCGGGACCTTTACCGCGGATGGTCAGACGGTGACCTTCGTATACCGGCGGATGGACGCCGGCAACTTGACCTTCAAGTATCAGGATCAAAACGGTGACCCGTTGGCTCCGGATAAGACCGTTTCTGGTCAGGGTCAGCTGGGTGAAAGCTTTGACGAAGCCGCACCGACCATCGACAACTACAAGACGCCGGCCAACGCCAGCGGGACTTTCACCAAGGACGGCCAGACCTTCATCTTCGTTTACCTGCGTCAGGATGCCGCCGACGTGACCATCAAGCATCAGGACGAAGCCGGCAACCAGTTGGCAGACGACCGGGTGCTCAACGGCCACGGCCAGCTGGGGAACGACATTGGCGACTGGCGCGAGGATATTCCGAACTACGAACTGGTCCGAGTTGACGGCGCCAAGACTTTCGGCGCAAGCGCGGAAACCGTCACTTACGTTTACCGCCGCAAGGACGCCGGTGACGTGACCATCAAGTACCAGGATGAAAACGGCAACCCGCTGGCGGACGACCGCCAGCTTGCCGGCAAGGGCCAGCTCGGTTTGGAAATTCCCGACCAACAGCAGGATATCGCGGGCTACCAATTTGTAACCATTAAGAAACAAGCGGTCGGCACCTTTACCGAAGACGCCCAGACGATCATCTACGTTTACCGGCGGACGGCCGGTGAAGCCGTGACCGTCAAGTACCAGGACGTCAACGGTAAGCAACTCCACGCCGACACCACCCTTTCCGGTGCGATCGGTGAAAGCTATACCAGTCAGCCACTCGCAATCACCGGTTACCGGTTGAAGACCGTGATTGGCCAACCAAGCGGGACCTTTGGCGAACAGGCGCAAACCATCACCTACGTCTATGAGGCCGATTTACCGGTCACACCGGTGGAAAACGGCAAGGTTACCGTCCAGTACGTGACCCGCGACGGCAAGGTCTTAAAGACGAGCACCCTCACCGGGAAGGTCGGTAACGCTTACACGACCAGTGCCCTCGACTTTAACGGTTACCAACTGGTGACGACGCCGGATAACGCTAACGGAACCTTCACTAACGGTGCACTAACCGTGACCTACGTCTACCAGGCGGTCACCACCGGGGGCGGCGAAACGCCAACCGATCCGGACAAACCCGACAAGCCACAACCGGAAACACCGGCACCGGATAAAGTGGATCCGCAACCCGAAACGCCGCAACAACCGGCGGGTAACGGCCAGACCGACCCAATCAAGGCCGGCAGCGCCTTCACCCAGTTGCAGAACCAACCGGCCAAAGCCGGTACGGCCCTGCCACAAACCAACGAAGCACAGTCGGCGCGCACCGGGTTACTCGGTCTCGCGTTAGCCGGACTGACCACCGCGTTTGGCTGGTTAACGTTCCGTAAACGGCGCTCATAATCCCATCATTGAACCATAAAAGGCAATCCGCCAAGCGGATTGCCTTTTTCATGCCCTATTCAATGGCATTGTCGACTAAGTTTTTCTGGAACTTGACCAGGTAACAAATCACGCCGAGGATCAGCGCGCCGAAACCACTAACGGAGAAGACGTTTAAGCCCAATCCCTGTAAGGCGTTGGTCAACGGGTTGACAACGAACGGACTCACCACGCCGCCGATCGAGTAAATCGCGACGTAGACCCCCAGCGCCATCGAAACGCTGGTCTTACCGACGGCGATAGAAATCAGGTACGGGAACTGGCCCATCGCGATACTCATCGCGGCACCGACGAAGAAACTGCCGATAAAGGCGGCAATCAGCGAGTTACCGTAACCGACCAACAGGTACGAAACGCCGTACAACAAGTAGGCAATCGCAATCGAGGAATACTTGAAGCGTTTACCAATGACGCCGACAATCAGGCCACACAGCATCCCACCGATCAGTGAAATCGTGGACGTGAGGGCTGCCTGCGACGTCGCCCCCAACTTTTGTTCAACAACGAACAGTGAAATGTTGTTGTTCAAAACGTTGTTCAGTAACATAACCCCAAAGCCCCAGGCCGCGCAGTAGAAGACGTACTTGTTTAGCTTGATACTGCCACCAGTAGCCTCATCATTTTCACCGAGGTCGCGCGGGTGTAACGGTACCAGCGCTAAAATAACGATCAGGACCAGCACGGAGAACAGGTAAATCCAGTAGTTATTGACCCAGCTGCTAGTGGCGGCTAACTGGCCACCACCCATGATGAAGATGATACCACCGAGGTTGGTGAAGGTGGTCGTCAACCCCATCGTTGACTGGCGTTCCTTTTCCGGTAACATTTGTGAAATCAGCACCTGCGATAAGTTGGTGCAGGCCCCCTGTCCGAGCCCCACTAGGCAGGAACAAAATAGCAGAAAAGCAAAGCTGGTATGAAAGGCCAGCGGTAGGAACCCACCGAGGACGACCAGCGCCGCCGCACTAAGTGTCAACGTTTTTAAATTGATTTTGCTGGCGGTCAGTTTCCCAATAATTAGGCCGGCCAGCATCATGAACAGGTTCGGCAGCGAAGTCAGCATCTGCACCCCGGTGTTACTCAACGCGAAGTTCTTGGCAATTGCCGCGTAGGACGGCGTGATGGCAAGGGCCGCCATCCCCATCGAACTAACGGCCAACACGCCGATCCGGGTCTTCGAGACGTAGGCTTTACTTACCGCCGCAACGTTATGTGACGTTTCCATTCAAAACATCCCCCTATTAAATTATTAATCAGTTAGTTAGCCGCGACCGCGTTGGCTTTAACGTAATCAGCCGCGTGGCTGCCGGCAATCCGCCCAGACGTCCAGGTAAAGCCGGAAGCTAACCCTTCAAACGCCGGGTAACTGTGGCCTTCGTAGTAACCGCCGGCGTTGGCGCCACCAGTGTAGAGGCCGGGAATCGGTTCGAAGTTGTCGTCCAGAACGGCCAGGTTTTCGTCAACGCGAACCCCACCGACCGTGCCAAGGTAAGCAGCCTGGGCGATGAAGGCGTAGAACGGACCGCGTTCAACGCTGTAAGCCAGCGACTTAGATGACTTGCTGAATTCGCGGTCGTCCTGGCGGTTAACGGCGTTATTATACGTGGCGACCGTCTTGACGAAGCGTTCCGGATCCATGCCGGCATTGGCAGCCAATTCTTCCAACGTGTTGCCCTTAAAGGCGGTCTCACCCTTGACAGCTTCTTCAGCTAACTGAACAAAGTCGCCGGTACCGGTTGCCGCGCCGGGACCCGCTTTGGAAACTTCAACGGCGTTCTTACCAGCGCTAAAGCGTTCCAAGGTCGCCTTATCGACGATGAACAGGTACTTACCACCTTGGGTCCACGCAGCGTTCGCCCATTCCACGGTATCGTAGACCACGTCTTCGTTGACGAAACGTTGGCCCTTCATGTTAACCCATAACTGGGGCGTTAATAGCAACTGGGTCAAAACGTTGGTCGAGAACCCGGCTAAGTGCTTTTGCGAGGTCTTCTGGGTAACCTTGGATTTGGCTAACTGGGCGGCGTGAATCAACGCGTGGCTGTCGATGTCGGTCGCACCGGCTTTAACCATGGCAGCCATCCCTTCGCCGTTATTCGGTACCCCGAGCTGGCGTAAATTATGGGTGTGCATCGTGGCGGCCACCTTTTCCTTATCACCGCCATAACCACCGGTTGCGACCACCACTGCTTGGGCGTGGATCGTCAACTGGTCGCCATTTTCCGTTGTCGCAGTGGCGCCGGTGACCTTACCGGCGTTGGTCAGTAAGTCGGTCAAAGTTGTGTTGAACTGGAAGGTCACGCCGGCCGCTTCCAGGGTCGCTTGAACGCGTTGGTAACTCTCATCCTTATGCTGGTACATGTGGTAGGAGCCGCCCCGGTAATCATTATCGCGGTGCGCGAACTGGGTCGTGTTGGCGGTCGGGTTGAGCTTGATTTCCATACCCATGCCTTCCAGCCATTCCAGGGTGGCGGCGGAGTTGTTCACAATGTGGGACAATAACGCGCCGTTCGACAAGTAATGGTTATAGTCGGCCAACTGCCGGATGGCTTCCTTGGTGGTCAGGTGCAGGCCGGCCGCCCGTTGTTCCTTGGTATCGATGGCGAAGAAACCGCTGGAGATCTTGGTATTGCCCCCAATTTGCGGTTGCTTTTCAATCACTAATACTTTCAAACCCTTTTCAACGGCGGCGTACGCGGCGGCTAAGCCGGTCCCGCCCGTGCCGGCAACTAATACGTCGGTGCTTAACGTTTCCTGTGTCATTAATATCCACTCCTATCTGAATTTTCAAATTCAGTATAATGCTAAAAAATGCACAAGTGGATAGTGTATAATATCTTTATTAGTACGGAAAAGTATCTTTTCTGAAAGGATTAGTGATTTCAATGGGTAAAATGGTAACGATTAAAGACACGTTGGCGGCGGATGAAACCGTTTTCCACCAGTATCGAGGCGTGGATAACTTCTTAACTGAAAGTAACCGTGCAATTTTTCACATTCGTTTCATTATTAGTCGCGGCATCTGCGAACTGCGCTTCAACGGCCAGTACGTCGCCCTCAATCCGGCCGACATCGTGATGGTGTCGTCAACGAAACCACTGACGATTGAAAACCTGGGCGAACCGGCGAAACTGACCATTTTGGCCGAACAGGTCCACGCCCCCTCGCCGCTTAACTTGGTGGTCGTCGGCGACAATCCGATGGTCCACGACCTGATGAACGCCGGCGAAACCGAGTTACACTACATCGTCTACCGCCACCCCGCCAACCAGATTCGCCAGCGCTACGTTGACCTCCTGCTGGAGCTCGAACGTCACGACTTAAGCGACCCCTTCTTAGACTACCAGCGGGAAATGACGGTCGGCCTGCTGATGACCGAACTATTGCGTAACCACGAGGCCTCAATTTCGATTGCCGACTCCGACTTCCCCGGCACCGACATCCGCCACGCCAGCGCCGACACCCAGACCGGCCTAATTTTCAACTACCTGGTCCTCCACAGCCAGGATGCCACCTTGGCGGGCACCGCCGCCCACTTCGGCTACGATAAGAACTACTTCTCGCGCCTGTGTCGCAAACTATTCGATAAGAGTTTCACCGGCCAGTTGGCCTTCATCCGGATTGAACTGGCGAAGCGGATGCTGGCGCTCTCCAGCAAAGGTATCGATGAAATCGCGTTCGAACTCGGTTACAAAAATATCAGCAGCTTCTTTGCCATTTTCAAGAAAGCCGTGGCCATGACGCCGCGGGAGTATCGGGAGACGCATGGGTATCGAAAGGAAAAATAAAGAGGTTAGTCACTTTAGCGTGGCTAACCTCTTTATTTTTGATTACTTTTCAAATAATAAATACTTATCGTAACGAGCCTGTTGTTTCAAACGCAACAACATTTTTACAATTGGTTCTACCTTATCCTTGGCCTGAAAGGTTTCTTGCTTATATGATTCAACCGTGACTTCTCCAAAATAGTAAAAGTCACTGCCTTCATCATCACTTTTTTTAATGAATAGATGAATTGTTGTCGTTGGATCCAAGATAGACTGTACTTCTTTGGAATCAATTTTCACATTATGCCGTGTATACCATTGAAAAATATCAGCGTTAATAAATCGGTCCTCATACTTAATGCTATCCTCAATCTCATCAGACTTCGAGTACGTAACAAAAATGGGACAAGCTTGCTGTCTTATCCGATAACCATAAACTGTCGAGCTGACATCATTTTCCCATCCAAGTAAACGACAAACATCTTTTCGAGTGTAGCGTTGATAAAGTGTAAATCGTTGATTGGTCATATAATGACAGTCCTTGGCTCTTAACAGACCAACACTTATCGCATCTTCTATCAGTCGTTTAAACCATGGGTTGCTATCCAACGCAGCCAGAATATCCGAATTTAAGCGATAGTAACCAGCCTCAGATATCACTGCCGAATTATCGCCATATTTTTTTTGATTAGCAGTAGTAAAAAAATCCAAGGACAATACTCGGCTGACTGAATGTTTAACTGTGTCATCAAAGAATATATTTTCATGTTGAATTAAAATTTCAAACTTCTGTTCATCTAGCTGTCCATAATTTTTTATTAACTGCTGTAATAAAAATAATTCTACTGTTCTTTTACCATTCATAAGTTCCAATGAGATAAAACTAAGAATTGCTTCTTCATTAAATGAAAGGTGAATATCTTCTTTCATTTTCAATAGGAACTGGTAATAATTATTAAAGCGGTTGGCAAAAACCATGCTATCCACTGTACCGTGCTGCTGAAAATCAGTTAATAGCGGAATTCTCCCAAGACGATTCTTCAAATCTTGATAGTCGTCTCGTAAAACTTTCAAACTATCAAGTGCCGTATTATTAATAGAATTATAAATACGTTCCTTTGCAATTTCAGAAAAACTAATTGTAGAAATTCCTGATACTTGCTTTAACTCCAGATCATCACGAGCATTATTTTTACTTCGCGATTTATCACCAGTCAGTGCAATTGGAATCAAGTAGTTATTTTTATAATTACCGATAAAATCGATTACCGTAACAAAATCCTTGCCTTGAAATTTTCGCAACCCACGGCCCAACTGTTGAACAAAAACGATACTAGACTGCGTATTTCTCAACATAACAATCTGATTGACACAGGGAATATCAACCCCTTCGTTAAAAACATCGACAGTAATGATATAACTAATTTCATCATTTTCCAATTGTTGTACAATTGCATCTCGCTGATCTTGCGGCGTACTACCAGTAATTGCTTCACTTGGATAACCGCGCGCGCTTAAAGCCGACGCTAAGTCATAAGCCTCATCAGTTCGACTACAAAAGATTAGTCCACGTAAAACTTCGCCCGAATAGCCATAGTATTCAGTTTGCTTTACCACGTAGTTAACCCGCTCTTCAGAAACTAACCACTTCAGATTACTCGGATCATCAATTACTTCACCATCACGTTCATAATCAGTAATTCCAATATATCTAAAAGGACATAACATATCCGCATCTAGAGCTACTTGTAACCGAATCTCATAAGCAATGTTATAGTCAAACATTTCATACAAGTTAAAATCATCCATCCGTTCAGGTGTTGCCGTCATTCCAAGCAAAAAATTAGGAGAAAAATGATCGACCACTTTTTGATAAGAAGACGCACCTGCGCGATGAACTTCATCAATTAGAATATAATCAAAGTAATTAGAACTAAACCGCGTTAATTGTTCATCTCTGGATAGTGTTTGAATCGTAGCAAACAAATATTTAGCAGAAAAATTCTTATCATTTCCCGAAATAATTCCAAATTCTGCTTCAAACTTAGTCCTAGTTTGTTTCCCGTACAATTCACCATATTTTTTTAAATATTTTGGCCATAAAACATCTTGAAAACTTTTAACAGTCTTCTTTAAAATTTGTTCTCGATGAACTATATATAAAAATCGTTTTGGTTGAAAATTTTTAACATCTAGTGCACCCAAATACGTTTTACCCGTACCGGTTGCAGAAATCACTAACGCCCGATGCTCACCTTTTTTCCGGACTTCATCTAGGGAACTAAGTGCGTCACGCTGCATATCGTTTGGTTTAATGTCACCATCACCAATTAAGTATTGTGGAGACGAATCATCAAGTAACTCTTCACGCGAAACCTTGGGCTTACTTGCATAACGAATTCGATACTGATCAATCCATTTATTAGTAAGTGGCTGAGCGGCATCCCATTCTTTTTCAACTTCCGAAATCAACTTATCTGTTAAAACACCGTTATCGTGCGATGTAAATTTAACGTTCCACTCGTAATTGCGCATCAGTGCCCCTGAAGTTAGATTGGAACTACCGATAATAACAGACTGATATTGTTCATCAGCATGATCAAAGATATAGCCTTTTGCATGAAACGCCTTTGAGTCAGCAATTCGAACTTCAATATTTTCAAATTTCAATAGTTCTTGAAATGCTTTAGGGGCGTTAAACGTCAAGTAATCAGCAGTTAATATTCTTCCTTGAATATTATGTCTAGCTAAATCTGCTAATTTAACTTTTAAGGCTGCCAAGGCACTTTCAGTTACAAATGCAATAACAAAGGTAAATGATGAACAGTGATCCAACTCTCGCTCCAAGTGCATCAGCATCGAATCACCAGCATTATTATAAATAAAACGCGGCATTAAAAACTCTGTGCCTTCAAAACGTTGATCTACAAACCCGTTAGATAGTGAACGTGTGATTCTTCGCTGTGTTTCAGTTAAGTTCATTAAACTTCACCTTTGCTAGATCAGCGGTCTCAAGAGCATACGCAATTGTCTGATCCGCATCCGCCCACTTTAAATTTTTAATTTGTTCCTGTGTAATCCATTCCACTTTACTATGTGCAATCAAATCAAAATTATGCGTTACAAATTTTGCATAATATGCTGTTAAATTAACAATGCCAAAATCGTACTCATGTACACCAGTTGCGACCTTTTCACCCACAATAATTTGATCGTCAAACTCTTCCATCATTTCCCTTATCAATGCACGCTCTGGGGTTTCTCCGACTTCTATTTTTCCACCGGGAAATTCCCATAAAGTACCTAAAATCCGGTCATCATTCCGTTTAGTCGCCAGTATCTTCCCGTTTTCCAATAAAACAGCACCAACAACAGTAATTTGTTTTTTCACTTCATACAAACCTTTCTACATACAATACCAGCCTATTTTTCCGTCTTCCAATGTCTTTCCTGATTAAACTTCATCTTGTTCGCCACAATCGTTAACGGATCAACGCCCAGCTTCTCACACATGTAAAACGTATAAATCAGGGTATCGGCTAACTCTTCCTCCAAGTGTTGTTCCTCAGCTTCACTCAGCTTTGCATCACTCAGTTTCCACTGAAAGATTTCTAGCACCTCACTGGCTTCTAGGTTTAGCGACAGCGCTAAGTCCTTTAAATTATGGTACTTTTGCCAACCCTTTTTGTTTCTAAATTCAATCAGCGATTTTTCAATATCAGAATAGTCCATTAGTCATCCTCCAAGGTATGGGTCGTCCCCGCTGCTTCCAATAACTTTGCCTGTAAGGCATCGTCGACCGCGTAAACGAACAGGCCGTGGACGCCACGGGTCAGCAACACGTTCAGTTCGTTACGTAACAGTTCTTCCGCGACGTCAATCTGCTGACCTTTCCAAGTTCGTTTCTGGGTTGCGCTGCGGTTTTTACTAGCACTGGCATCAAAAACAATGCGCCCGTCACGGTACTTCACCGACGGACCGATAATTACCGCAGCGTAGTTCAGATCAAAACCCTGAATGGTAAAAGTCGAACCGACTTCACCGACCGTTTGGGGTTGTTCCGCCCAAGCCAATAGTTTATTCCGGCGCTTTTGACCTTCAACTGCCGGTAATTGTAAATTCCACGGTAAGTGCCACTGGCCGATTTTAACTTCCCAGTAGTCACCGTTCTTTGGTTTGGCCTTACCGCCCGAATATGGCCAATCAAAGGTCGCCAACATCCGAACCAGACTGGCCTGCCCCTGCGCACGTTGTTGGTCTAACCGTTGCACCCGTCGGTACAGTTGTTCAGGCGAACGAGCCACTTTTAGTTGGTAGCGGTCATCCGCCGGTATCTGTCCGACCGTCCGTTCAACAATCAATGTTCGAATCCAATCAATGGTTGCCTGATCAGCGACCATCCGTTCCTGATTGACCAGTTCAATGCGGTTTCCCTGACTTTCCGCGCCGTCTTCGAGTTTACGCACTGCGGCATCGTCCAGGTATTCCTGCGTCGTTAAAATCTGGTACTTATCAAAAACGATAATTACGACCTTCGCTAATTTAAGCAGGTCCTGCAACTGGTTTTCACCGCGGTAGGACTGCTTCCCCTGTGTCCACAACAAATGCGCCTCGTCGACTAATACCACGTCGACTTTCGGCTGACCCTGATGGGTGTTAATAAAGTGGGTCGGACGCGACACGATGTCTTTAACGTCGGTATCCAAGCCTAGCTTCCGGGCAATCGCCTGATAGACTTTGACCTGTTGCTCATGGTTGACCAACAAGTATAACTGCTTCGGTCGCACTAACGGACTCCCCGTCAAATCATAAAATAAGTTGCTTAGTAGCACGGTCTTCCCGGTTCCTGCCTGACCGGCAATAAAAATAACGGTCGCGTCTTGGTCATCCGCTTCGTTACGCCGCGCTGCAAGGGCGTTTTCAACCTTCCCTAAAATTTTGACCTTGCTCTCATTTTGTTCGTAATTAAGGTTGTGAAACGGCGATGCTTTAAAAATAGCCGTGTTCTCGATTTCTGCCTGGTCTTCGAAAATATCAGCCCGCTTACGGCGCAACGCCTGCCAAATTCGGTTAAAGATCTCATCCGAATAGTCCGACATAAAGTACTTGCGTTGCGGATTAAAGCGGCGGTTATCCAGCCGTTTAACGTTCTTAACGCTCATCAGGTATAGCATTAGGCGGTTCTCAATGTCTAGCGTCAGCGACTTATTAAAGTAGCGGTTGCCGACGACCATCATCTGAGCGTTGCCACTCTGCTTAAGTGCCAACCAGTCGGCCCGTTGCTTAGCATCGATGCCTAAGTGCTCCTGCGTCCGCCGTTCGATGTCACTGGTCTCGCCGACATAAACGATGAACTTGGGCGCCTGCTGCTTGGTCGCTGCCTTTTCATCATAAATCAGGTAAACGGTCGGGTATTCCAAGATTAGTTCCTGATTGGTCACCTGATCATGGAGCCGGTCCCGAAAATGTACGTTGTAAGGCACCACCTCGACGACCGGATCCAAGCCGGTCAGTTGTTCTTCCATCGGTTCATAGCGCACCATTGCTCACCACCTTAATCTTACTGTTATCACTATTATAAACAGAAATAACGGGGCAAGAAAGGTTGTTTTACCTTTACTTTTTGAACACCCACGACTTAACCACTACTATATAATTTAATGCTTCTAAATAAAGCGGCATCAGCTAACTAACACCTTTTTTCCTACACATTCGGAATATTCGTCAAAATCACACCCGGTTCCTTAAACACCCGCTCCGCCATTTCCTGCGCCCAGTCGCCGTCGTCACCGACAGCGTCCAAAAAAAGCGGTTTAAAGTGGCTAAAGGCCTCAGCCGCCGTCCATTCGACCGCCGGCACGTTGGCTGGTAAGCCGCATTCCTGAACGGCCCGTTTTCTGGCCCGCCACTCGTTTTCTTCGGCAATTAGTGCCTGCTGCTGTTGTTGATCAGTAAATTCGTAAAATCGCATTCTCGGCACCCTGGCTTTCCATCTTTAAGTTAACGTTGTGGTTCAGAATAACCCTTCCGACCGCCATTTTCAACGGTCATTATGGGTAATCAACCGTTGCCACCCTCACTTAATTTCCGTCGGCGAATCCACCATTCTGGCGTATACTGAATGGACAACCTACGGAAGAAGGGCATCCCATGATTTTTTGGACCATTCAAAACAAGGCCGTGCTGGAGCAACTCAAAACCAACGGCATCTACTTTCCCGATTTCAGCCAAAGCGGCTACCTCGCGGAAAACAATAAGTTAGCACCACTTTACAGCCACATCTTACACGCGATGAACACAATCAACTCGGTGTCGGTCAGCGAACAGACCGGTAAGGGCGTCGTCTTCTGCTTCTCGGGCTTCGACCAGCAGAATAACCAGTCGCTCGAAACCATCGACCAGTTTGTGACCTTCATCCGCAACAACCACGCGCCGATTGAAAGTCTCTGGAAACACCTGACTAGCAACCCCGATAACGTCTTATTGCAGGTCAACTTCGACGAAATGTTCTTCAACCCGTTGCTGATCGACATCAACGACTTCCAATACCTGATGCCGCCGGTGCTGACTTTCCCGCCCTTTGGTGAAAATGACGAACGCGAGATCAAAGCCGCCATCGCCATGGGCCAGTATCACGAACCGACCTTCCCAAGCAACATCGTACAAGCGCACCTGCCCTATTTACAGGCCGATGACATCGTGAAATATTACGAATTATCCTAATCGAAAACGCCCGGTAACAGCGAATCGCTGTTACCGGACGTTTTTAGTTCTAAATATTAATTGACGGCTTTGGCAACGGCTGCGTTCACCGCTGCTTTTTCGGCCTCGACTAAGGCCACGCGACTAGCAATGACCTTGGTATCCATCTTGATTTCACGCGTCAAACCGGGGGTGTTGAGCTTCGGTTCAAAGAAGGCCTTAAATTCGGCCAACCGTGCCGGCGTGTGGAAGACACGGGCAATCACGGGCACGTAGGTCGTGAATTCCATGTCGCCACCAACCGTTGCTTCTAACCACTTCCAGTCGTTTCGGATCCAGTCCCAAGCCAGTTGTTCACCAGCCGGGTTAGCTAGGACGCCGCGGAACCAGGCCCGCAAGTCTTGCGGCTTAATGACGTCGGCGTCCTCAAAGGCGGCGATCAGCCGTTTTAACAAGTCCTGATCCGGCGTTGCCGTTAAGGCCGTCGCGATATCGGCCTTGTAACCGCCGTCCGCGGAGTTGCGGTGTTCCGCCAACAACCGGTCGAACAGCGCGGCGTTACCAAAGTGCTTGACCTCGTTACGGAGCACGAAGACCCGGATATCTGCCGGTAAGCTGGCCAACTGTTGCTGGTTGCCTTCAAACAGTTCGTGCGCCGCCAAAATGGCCGCCTGATTTTGGGCGTAGAGGGCGGCACTAAGGACGTACGGCCGGGTCAACTGGTCATCGAACGATTCACCGGCCTTTGGCGTCCAGCCCAACCGCTCGACCTGCCGACTGCTCAACTGGTCGTAAAGCGCCCGTAACTGCTTCTCTTCGTCGGAATCCGGCGTTACGAACTTGCGTAAGTTACCCGCCAACTGGTAGAGCGCCGCGTTAACAACCGTCGAGTGGCTGTCGGCAAAGCGGGCCAATAACGGTACCACGCTGGCGTAAGATAATTGCCGGCCTTCCGCGAGTAAGCGGAAGTCTTGGAGCAGTTGTAACTGGTCGATTGGCGTTAAATCATCAACGTGGTCCAGAATGTCGGCCAACAAGGTCTGGTCGTACTTGACGATGAAGTGCGAATTATTACCGACGTTTAAGCGGAACGGCTTGCCGGCTGCCTGCCGCAACGCCTGGTAATCGCCTAGGGTCGCCGCCTGGTCACCGAAAACGGCCGGAGCCGCGTCGTAGTTACTGTTCAACGGAATCTTCCACTGCCGGCCAGCATCCTTGCCGTCACCGATGAAGAACTGTTGTTGCGCAATCCGTAACTGCCCGTCAACGACCTGCGCCGTTAAGACCGGGTAACCCGGTTGTTCCAGCCAGGTGTTCATGATATCGCCAACTTGGACGCCGGAAGCGTCCGCCAAGGCGTTCCACAAATCGTCACCGGTGGCGTTACCGTACTTATGGGCAATGAAGTACTGCTTCAAGCCCTGGCGAAGCGCCGAGTCACCGAGCATCCCGCGGACCATCACCAGCATCCGCGCACCCTTAGCGTAAACGATGGCACTATCGAAAATCGAATCGATTTCGGCCGGGTCTTCCACCTGAACGTGAACGGATTGCACACCGTCAGTCGCATCCCGTTGTAAAGCCATTGACGCTTCGGACGTCTGGAAGGTTTCCCAGATGTGCCAGTCGGGTTCGAGCGCGTCGATCGCCACGTATTCCATCATGTTGGCAAAACTTTCGTTCAACCATAAGTTATCCCACCACTTCATGGTGACCAGGTCACCGAACCATTGGTGAGCAAGTTCGTGAGCAATCACGGTCGCAACCCGCTGCTTGATTTCCAACGCAGTGTTGTCTGGATCAAGCAGTAAGTAGGCTTCGCGGTAAGTGACCAGCCCCCAGTTTTCCATCGCACCGGCTGAGAAGTCCGGCAAGGCTAACTGCCAGGAATGTGGTAACGGGTACGGCGTCTGGTAGAAGTCTTCGTAAAATTCAATCGAACGCTTGGCGATGTCCAGGGCAAAGTCCAGTTCGTTGGCCTTGTGCGCCTTGGTACCGTAAACGCCGACCGTGACCCCGCTCTTCGTCTTGGTGGTCTTACCTTGTAGGTCCCCGAAGGCAAAGGCGATTAAGTAGGTCGACATCCGGACGGTCGTATCAAAGTAGTGAACACCGTTTTCAACTTTCTTTTCGGGCATGTTGCTCAAAATCGTTTCGCCCGGCTGTTCGTCATATTTGATGGCCAGGTCGAAAGTCGCCTTAGCTTCCGGTTCGTCGACACACGGGAAGGCCTGCCGAGCAGCGGTAGTTTCGAACTGCGTACCGACCAACTGCTTCTTTTCACCGTTAACTTGGTAGTAAGATGGGTAAATCCCCATCATACTGTCAGTCAACTTGGTTTGGTAATCGATGGCTAACGTAACGTTGCCGGTCTTCGCCAAGTCGATGCGGATCCCCTGGATATCATTATCCACGGTAAACGGGACGTCGACCCCATCGGCCTGCACCGCCGTCACCGTCAGAAATTTTTGGTGAATTAAAACTTCCTTGGTAACCGCGTTCCCAGTAATCGTTGATTTACCAGCAATTTGCTTGGTGCCACGGTTGATATCGATATAAATATCGTAGTGTTCTGGTTGAAAGGTTTCGTAAAAGTGGTTTGTTTCTGCCATGTTTTTCTCCTCGTTTTTTAAGAATAGTTTCATTATACGACATCTTGGTTAAGAAAGGGAACTGGGTGGTTTCAACATCAAATGCTAACAAAAACATGCACCCGAAAAGGTGCATGTTTTTGGCACATGAAATCACTATTGTTTTAAATTTAAAAACTTAATTCCGTTTACGTTGCGGCTTCACCAAACTGAGCAATCCCGCTAACATGATTCCCAGTAAGCCTAATAAACTAGCGGATTGACCCGCCCGTTCATCAGTTTGTGGTAAACCGGTTGCCGCGGCCCGACCAGCTTTGGCAGCGGTCATTGGCGTCAACGTGGCCTTAGTGGCTGACGACGTCGTCTGATTAGCGGTTGTGGTCGGTGTGGTTGGATTTTCCACTTCACCGGCAAGCTGATCTTCAGCGGTCGTCGTGGTTGAACCGCCACCTGGTTGCGTGATCGCGCCGGTCTGGCCATTTTCGTTGCCATGGTGATTACCAGTCTGACCGTTACCACCGCTTGGTTGTCCTCCGGGTTGGCCGTCATCAGTTGTCGTCTTCGCAACCAGCACCGTTACAATTCGCGCCGTGCCGTCGTTATCAAAGTCGTAGCTAACCGTCGTTTGGTCACCGGTCAAATGGTACCCAGCCGGCGCCGTCAGTGTGCAAGCCGTGCCCGTCGCAGTCAACGTTACGGTCGTCGTCTTAACCAGTTGGCCGTTAACATCCTGGTAATTGATTGTCACGGTCTGTGGCAGGTCTTCGCGTACGACTAACGTACTGAGGGCAGCCAGGTTAGTGACCGTTCCGAGGGTGACCGCGTCGCTGCCGAGCAGCACGCGGCCGTTGGTCAAGTTGGCGGCGTCAAAGGCTTGGGCGCTGTCGTTCACGTTAAAGAGCACGTATAACTTGTGGCCGCCCGCTAAATATTCGAAGGCGAAGACGCCGTTTTTACCGTCCTGTAAGACCTTGACCGTCTTGTCGATGTCAGCGTAGTTCGTCAGCCGGAACGCACTTTCGTCCTTGCGCAACTGAACCAGCTGCTTAAAGTAGTCGATTAGTTCCTGATTATCCTGAACGCGGTCCCAGTCGATCTGGTTGACCGCATCCGGTGACTGGTAACTATTCTCGTCGCCGCCCTTGGTCCGCAGGGATTCCTGTCCACCGTAAACGAACGGGACTCCCTTGGCCAAGAAGGCCATCGAGGTTGCCAGCTTGTCACGCTTGATCAGGTTAGCCTGGGATTCGTTCGGCATCAAAGCCGTTAACATGTCGTAGAGCGTCCGGTTATCGTGGCAAGCCACGTAGTTCAGCGTCTGACTCGGCGACTGGTACGGGTGAGCCGTGGCTGCGTTAGCGTAATCCTGACCACCGAGGAAACCGGCAATAAACGCCTGGGCGTGCTGGTCGTAGTCGTCTTCCTGGGCGTTTCCTTCGACCAGCCCCTTACTGATGCCGCCAAACTCGGCCCCCTTGATGGCGTTGCGAATATCATCACTGAAGAAACCAACGTGCTGATCAAGTTTGTCAGCGTTATACTGCCCCGCACCGATGTCGTGGTTGGTAGCGCGCATGTCCCAGCCTTCGCCATAAACCAGAATGCCGGGGTCGATGGCGTTCAATTCGGCACGAATCGCGTTCATCGTGTCGACGTCCAAAATGCCCATTAAATCAAAGCGGAAACCGTCGATGTTGTACTCGGTCGCCCAGTACTTCACCGAATCCAGAATGTACTTGCGAACCATCTTGCGCTCACTGGCGACGTCGTTTCCGACCCCGCTACCGCTGGTTGGGTGGCCACCTTGATCATACTGGAAGTAGTAACCCGGCACGACCTTTTGAAAAGCCTGTTCGTCCATTGAGTAGACGTGATTATAAACCACGTCCATCACCACGCGAATCCCGGCCTTGTGGTAGCCGTTGACCATTTCCTTCATTTCCAGTACCCGTGCAGTCGGGTCGCTGGCGTCGCTAGAGTAAGTCCCCTCCGGAACGTTATAGTTCTTCGGGTCGTAACCCCAGTTATAGCTCGGATCAGCACTGGTTTCATCAATGCTGGCAAAGTCGTACATCGGCATGAGTTGTACGTGGGTCACCCCGAGGTCTTTTAAGTAGTCCAACCCGGTCACTTGACCGGACGCGGTGTGGGTGCCGGCTTCGACCATGCCAGTAAACTTCCCCTTCGCCGTCACGCCGGAATTCGGGTCCTTGGTGAAGTCGCGGACACTGGTTTCGTAAATCACGGCGTCGGTTGGATCACTAAAGCTCGGCAGCCGGTCAAAGTCGGCTGGCTTGACCGCGTCAACGTTGGCAATCACGCTACGGTTACCGTTGACGGTGACCGCCTTGCTATACGGGTCCTCAGTGGTGGTCACGCTACCGTCACCGAAGTGGAGCTGATAGTCGTAGGCCCAGCCCTGATAATCGCCGGGAAGCACCGCCGTCCAAACGCCCTTGGCGCCCCGCTGCATGGCAATCGTCTTGGTCACCGCGGCGCTGGCGGTATGTTGCTGATAAAGACGTAGTTCGATTTGATTGGCGGTCGGGGCCCACAACTTAATTTGCGTCCGCTGCTTGCTGTAGGTCACACCCAGGTCGTCGCCGTCGTAATAGTATTCGTTATCGAACGCTTGCGAGCGGACGTAATCGCCAATGTCCATAACCTTAGCGTTACCGTTGAAGCTGACGCTGTTAGCGGTCATAATATCGAGCGCGGCGGTTGTCGTCAACTTGAACTGCTTACTCCGTCCGGTTGCGTCCGGTGCAATTGCCGTCACGTCCTTAACGGTGTGGCCGGCCACGCTCAGTTGTTGGCGAGCTTCCGCCGCCGTCAGGGCCTTGCCAATCGTCACGGTAACTTCCGTCGGCGTTTGCATGGCCGCGCTAGTCACCATTTCCTGTTGTAACGCAAAACTAGCGGTGTAATACGGCTGCTGATCCCCAGCCACGACGTAAATGTCGGTCGTGGCGTCACTAGCCACCGGCGTGAAGGCCCGCGTCAATTCATCGCCACCGACCGGTTGGACATAAACGGTCGTAAAGTCGGCGTCCGTTAACTGCACGGTGCCGAGTAAATTACCGTTGGCGTCGGTTTGGTTCAAATCAACCGTTTGTGCCCCGACCTCACCGGCCTTGTCGGTCCACACACGGTAGCGATTAACGGCCGACTGATTCTTGTCATGATAATGCACGTTGATGGTGGTGTCGTGGTAAGTCGGCGTCACGTCCTGCGCGGCGTCACTACCCGCACGGTACCAGACTTCGCCCTTCCCGTTATCGTCGACGGTAACGGTCCGGTCGGCGCCGTTGCCGTCCTTATCCCAACTATCGACGCCCTTGATCAACACGCCGAGTTGTTGGTAATTTTGATCCATGTCGATTTCGGCGTAGGCCCCAAAATCATCAGTTCCGGTCCAGTCGTACTGCTGACCATTACCGTTAGGTTTCAGTCCCCAAACGTACGGTGCCCACTTACTGCTGTCACCCTGATAGTGAATGATGACCTTGGTCGTATCCTTAACGGGGACCGGCGCCGTCGTTTCGGTCTTCGTGTCAACTTGGGCCGGTGCGCTGACTGGTTGGGTGACTGGCGCCGGTGTCTCAACTTGACTGGTTTTTGGTGTGGCGGTTTTGGCCTTTTCGCTAGTTACCACTGGATTAGTCTTCGATACTTCCGGTACCGCAACCGACTTGGTTGAAGAATTTTGCTGGTCAGTCTTCGTTTCAAGTGACGGTTGCTGGTCTTTTTCACCCGTTGATGTACTGGTCGGTGCCGGCGTTTGGGATGTCGCCGCATCGGTTTTCGTCGGCTGGTCAGTAGCTGGATCGGTGCTTGACACCTGGTCCGTTTCGGCAACGGTTCCCGATTGCCCCGCGTTGGTGGTACCAGTGGTCGTTGCCGGTTTCGCAACCGATTGCACGGCCGTCGTGGTTGTTTGACTATTTGACGGCGTATCCGCTCGTGCTGTCGTGGTCAACAACCCCATACCGATTCCCATAGCTAAGACCGCACTCGACGCATACAGCCACTGTTTCCCGTGTTTCCACATCCGCCAATTTTCCTGAACAACATCCTGATTATGCATATTCTGCAACCCCCTAATAACATTCTGCTCACCCTTGAATCTAAACCTAGACCAATTGGTGCTCATACCACTAGGTTAATGCAAGCGTTTTCAATAACGCAAGCATTTTTCGAATGTTAACGTTATCATTATTATTAGGCATTATAAATAATTGACAGTAGTCAACGCTGTACTAAACAACTGACCGAATCACGAACGTTGCGCAACTAATGACCGGTGCCGATGGTTAACTTAGGTTGGTTAAGTCAGCTACCCAATCAAAAACTCGAGATGGTAGTGGCCACCCCGAGTGGTGTTAATTATTATGAAGCTCATCACCGAATTGGTACGTCTGTAGATTGGTGGCAACCGCCCGCTCACGATAAGCATTGGCCTTATACCAAACGTGCGGGCCGTCACCCATTTCCATCACGGGAATTTGTTGCCCGTCATAGTATTTATAGCGTAACCGCTCATGACCACCGGTACCGATGTGTTTTAGCGCCCCTTCAATGTGGATACCCGCGGCATGATCATCAAAAATGTGCGTGGCTTTCGACGTCCCGGCCGTAAATTTCCGAACCACTTTTTGTTGTGAATCGTACCAGTACCAGGTTCCCTGGTAGGCGCGCGGAATTCGCTGGGGCTTGGCTGCAATGGCCGCCGCGTTGTCGGCGTTTAAGTCCTGGTCACTTGCAATGGTTTGCGCTTTTCCCGTCACAATCTTGGCAAAACCAGCCTGTAACTCGCTATTTTGACTGTCGCTAACGTATAAATCATCACCGTTAGTTGTCCCGGTTACGAAAACGACCGGTCGTTGGTTGTGTAAGCAAAAAAAGTAAGTCGTTAAAAAACCATGCTGATTATCCATCGTTGCCGCTTCCACCACCTGAAACGGTGCCGACTGTTCACCGTCCTCCGACCAGCGAAACCGGATTCGCTGGTTAACCCAAACCAAGCGCCCATCAAGTTGTCCAGATTTAATTGCCTTTGGAAAAACAAATCCATAATGATCCGAGCGTTCACCGTCATAGGTTCCCACGTAGGTCTGCCCCATTCGTTGCTGCCACGCGTGCATAAACTTAGCCAGTTGCCGGCGTTTAGTTGCATTCCAACGGGTCGCCGTGATTGTTTCCTTAGCGTCACGACTTTTTTGAGCCGTCCCAGTGGTAGAACTTGCCCGGTCAGCACTTACCTGTTTCGATTTTGCCCGCTGCTGACTAGTTTGCAGTGCTTCTTGATTGGTGGGTGTTTCAGTAACTTTAACCTAATCGTCCCCACAGCCACTCAGTAATAATACTCCCACGAGTAAGATTCCCCAGCCTTTGCGCATCCGCCTGCGCCTCCCCTTAATTATTAATATATTTATACTAAATGTTACTAAAACCGGCCGGAAAAGCAACCTAAAAATCGGCCGGCAACCGCGACCGTTTTTTCAACCTTAGGCACTTAAATTTTTTCCGTTGGCGGTACCAGCACAAACCGCTGGTGGTGATCACGCCCCTGCTCCAGGGCGGCGTGCACTTCAGCAGCGGCCGCAAACTGCTGGCAATTGAGGTCGTCTTCGAGTAACGCGCCCGCGGCAAACTGCGGGTTTAACCACTTTGCCGCCCGTGCTAGTTGGTCAGCAGTAGCGTGGCTGATGACGAAGCCGCTAATCCGCTTTTGAGCCATGTAAAATTGGCGGACGTCAAAGGTAAATTGATTATCCGCCGGCGCCGTGATCAGCGTGACTTGCCCGCCCTGATTGAGCGCCGCCAAGTTAGCCTGCAATGGCACCTTACCAGACGTATCAATAATGTGATCAAACTGCCGGTCGCACTGGGTTGCCACCGGTTCGTGGTAATCCAACGTTAATTGGCTTCCCAGTTGCCGGCAGCGGTCAAAGTCGCGGGCTGCGGAAGTCGTCGCCACGACCGCCCCTAACTGGTGTGCTAACTGAATAAACTTACGGCCGACGTTCCCAGCCGCTCCCTCGATTAGGATGGCCTGCCCGCGGGTTAGCTGCATGACGTCTTGCAACACAATCGCCGCCGTCGCGGCTGAATGGACCGCCGCCACCAGCTGGCGGGCGTCCACACCGCATGGCACCGGATAAAGCCGGTCGGCAGCAACCGCCACCATTTCGGCGGTCGCCCCCATCCGCCCGTCGTAACCGGCAGAATTGGTCCAAACCAAATCACCGACCGCAAAGTTAGTCACGCCGGCCGCCACCCGCAGCACCGTGCCGACCAAATCACGGCCGACAACGTGCGGCGTGGCCAGTGCCGTTTGAAACGCCCCACTACGAACAAAGGTATCGACGTGGTCGACCGCCACGGCCTGAACCCGGACCAGTACCTGATTGGCCCGTAGTTGCGGTTCGTCAATTTCCCGTAACCGTAACGTTTCCGGCCCACCGAGTTGCTCAAAAGTCACTGCCTGCATCTAAAAAAACTCCTCTCATCATTAATCATATCTGTCTTTAATTTTAACGAAACTGAGCGAGAACGCGAAGGTGGCTCGGTTTTCTAAATCTTCTAATTACCGTCACTGAACCAATATTTCAACTAAAAAAGTCGGCAACTACTTGCCGACTCCCGCCCCCTATTTCACTTCCACAAACTTACTCGTTGCGTCGTCGTACTTTGCTAAGATATCATTCTTTTTATCGTAGCGATAAGTATCAACTAGCTTGTCGCTGTCTTCATCGTATAACTTGATTTCGGTCACGTTATCCCACGGTTGACTTTCAACGTACGTGTAGTCGTCAGCGTCCCGGTCTTCTTTGCTGGCCATGACGGAAACCGCGGTTGCCGCGTCCCTTGAGAGCACGCTTAGCGCTTTCCCCGTATGGTGTTGGTTCGAATCTTCCGTGTCGTCACTATCATTTTCATCCACGTCGTCATCTTCGCTATCCACATCGTCGGTTGAAGTTGTCGTGGTGGTTGTAAGTAGTTTGACGGCCTTGCCCACGTTGGCTTGCCCCATCAAATCAACCTGCTTTTTGGCCGAGCCGGCGCTACCTTCAAGTTTAAACGTGTAGGACCCCGGCATCAGCGGACCCGCTTGGTAGCTTTCGTGATCGTACTTCGTCGTACTCAGCTTGACATCGTTGGCGGTAATCGCTGCGCCCTTCAGGTTGGTTTCCACTTTCGGATGCATCGTCGTTACCTGCAACTTATAGACCGGCACGATTAACCACTGCCGTCCCGCCGAAACGATCGTTAGGGTCCGGTCGCTGCTGTGGCCGTTGCGTTTCAAGTCGGCCTGGGCATCCTTAGCGTATTGCGGGTGGTTCTTTAAGTAGGTCATCAACGGTGCGAGTGCCTGCTTATCGATTGTCAGGCCGTCGTCATCACTGACAACTTTATCGACCAACACCGTACGATCATCATCCGCCAAAGCGGTCGCAATCGCCGCGACCTGCTTACTTTTACCAAACTGGCTGGCGTAGAACACGCCCCCGGCAACGACGACTAATACCACGACGAGTAACGCCACTAACCAGGGCTTCTTCGGTTGCTTCGGTCGCTGCTGGCTCAACGGCGTGGTCGGCGCTTCGTTCGTCGATTGGTTGCGTCCCAAGCGAGTTGCGGGTTGCGGCGTTTCACTAGCTGGTGCTTCAGAAGTCGCGCTGTTCACCACCTGTTCGGGCAATTTAGCGCCACAGTTTCCACAAAAGACGGCGTCCGCCGCGTTTTCATACTGACAATTCGGACAAATTTTCATCTTGCTACCCCTTTACGTTCTGTTTTTAGTGATCCCGGTTATCCAATAATCTGTAAGTTAACTTACCGCCCTGACCATTCGACTCGGTAAAAGTCCCGAACTGAACGTGGTCGCCCGTCACGGTATACGGGAAGCGGTAGCGGTCTTCAATCGTGACCGTGCTATCGGTAATGCTGACGACCACCTTTTTCGGCTTAAGGGCTGAAACAAACTTGATGGTCGCCGCGTTAGCACTGTCAAAATAGACCGTGAACGAATAATCGTGCACGCTGTTTTGTGGTGCTTCGTTGGCGTCCATCGCCTCGTTAATCGGCTTACCGTTGTACTGAATCGGTGACACGCTAAAATCTTCCCCCACGAGTAACCGCTGGACGCGGGCCCGGTTCGACTGGGTCGCTGACTTACTCGAACTAGTAGCCTTTTTGCTAGTTGGTTGTGACCGACGCGACGATTGCGCGCTAGTAGTTAGTTTCGTGTGCCGGGCGACCTTGTTACTACTCGATTTAGTCGTTTTTCCCGACTGACCGGTGGCCTGCTGACCACAACCAGCCAGCATCGTTGCCAACAATAAAACGGTCGTCATGATTTTCCCCCGCATGGGCGTCTCCTCCATCCTCACTAAGATTAAATCTTCAATATTAGTATCCCACGCTTAGCGGGGTTTGAGTAGTCTAAAAACGACAATCTAGAAATATATCAGGGTACTAATTGTTAATTAACGCAAAAAAGCGCAGTTACCAACTGATAAAGGTTGGTAGACTGCGACTTTTAACTTAACACACTAATTGAAATATAGCTACGACTCGCTCTCACCGTCATAGGTACGCGCTTTTAGTAACTAATTTTAGTCACTGTGACCCCTCCTCAAATAACGGATAACATAAAAACACGGTAATGCCGCTTAAAATCACCGTTATCACCGTGTTTATTTGACCACCATTCTATTTTTTCTCTGAAGCTCCAGTAATTGCATCATTAGTCAATTCATCACTGGCCGTGTCGGCAGCAATTCTACCAAACGTGAAAATATCGGCTAACGAATTGCCACCTAACCGATTACCTGCGTGTAACCCACCAGCAACTTCACCAGCAGCAAATAGTCCTGAAATCACCCGATTATCAGAATTTAAGACGTGCGCTGCTTTATCGATTTTGAGCCCGCCCATCGTGTGGTGCATTGCGGGCTTTCGTGGTGTTGCATAAAATGGCGCCCGTTCAACTTTCAAATCAAAAATCTGCTTATGAAAAACTGGGTCAGATCCTTGACTCACAAACTCATTATATTGCCGAATCGTGGCAACCAAGGTCTTCGCGTCAACATCAATCTGCTCAGCCAACTCTTGAAGTGACGCCGCTTTATATAACTGGTGGTGGGCTAACTCATTCTCAATTTGGGTCGCCGAAGTATTGTAAGCCTTATTTTTAATATTTTCATCGGCAATTAAATAAAACAAACCACCATTATTAAGCGCGGCAATCGACAACGTATCCCGTCCTGCGTATTCATCAACAAACCGCTCGCCTTGCTGATTTACCATGACAAAATCCGCAGGTGGCACTTGCAGACCGGTTCCATATTCCCCCGTTTGCGGGTCGGCAACTGGCATCATTTGCGTAAACCCCATTCCAACCAATTGTGCGTGCACTTCTAGTCCTAGTTTAATACCATCTCCAGTAATATACGGTGCATTGGTCGTCTTCAAATCATCATCGATTACGGACCAATAAGTATTATAGCGTTTCAACATTTCCAAATTAGCACTATAGCCACCGGTGGTTAAGATCACCTTATGGGCATGAATCGTCATGGTCTTTGTTTCCACACCAGTAACGGAATCATCCGTTAACAATAAACGAGTAACTGGCTGATCCGTATAAAGTTGACCACCGTGACTCTTGAAATAAGCTTTTAAAGCTTTAATATAGCCGAACCCATCCGCTTCAGTTGGTTTATGGGCTCGCCGCCACAACGCACCAACCGGCATCGTGACCTGACTTTGATCAAAACGAACGCCCAACGAAGCCAGCCACTTAACTGAATCTAAATCAGAATCAGTTAGTGTCTTAACCAGTTGATAGTCACTGATAACCGTATTTCCATTTAAATCGGTCCGTTTGCCACCAAAATAGGTCTGCATTCTATGGAATAGAACCGAATCAAATAAAGCGGTTTGACCAGAATTCAAGTATGATTCAAGTTGCTTTTTCAATTTGAGAAAATCTGCTTGATAGGCCTCATCGACTTCATCAACGGGAATTTCCAACATTTGTTGCAACGTATGTGTTTCACCGGGCAACGCCTTAAACTGACCTTGCCAATCCGGATCGGCTGCATTCATAAACCCGCCCGAACGCATGGTGTTACCACCCACCGTTGCTGCTTTTTCAACAACAATGACCTGCTTACCACGCTGTAACGCGCGACACCCAGCTGCTAATCCGGCACCTCCCGCACCAACAACAACGATATCGGTTGTAATTTCGTCATGCGCTTCATTTTCTTGCTGATAAGACTGTTGAAAATCAGCCGGGTTTCCTCCGGCTTGTTCAATTGCCTTTTCAACACTGCTAATAATACCGTGGCTTGTCATTGAAGCACCGGAAATGGCATCAACGTTCAACGTTTGACCGGTCACAATCTGGTCTGGAATTCGTGTCATTGCAACGTCTGAAATTCCAACCGTTTCATTACCAGTAACGTTAACTGATTCAATCTTACTATCAGATAAGGTCACGCTTACCTCAAACTGACCGTTATGCCCGTTCGCTTTAATTTTATATTGTCCCGCTTTAAACTTTTTCACTAGTATTTTGCCTCCTTACTTGCCTTACCATTCCGCCCGCGCACTTCCCAGTGCCGGCGTGGTTCCGTGCCAGCAACAAGGTGTTTCCGACATTTTAATGACTGGCCCCAACGTCTTTAAGTCGCCGTACGTAGCCGTGTGGTCATAAACCGCGTACTGGTCGTACTTAACTGTTGAAATATCGTCCGGCGAGGCCATGTAATCATCCGTTCGTAACCCTTGACGGAGCGCCAACATGCAGGACTGATCAAGCGAAACGTTGACCCGGTAGGAGCCGCCTTCAACTGCCCGCCGTTTAAGTGCTAACATCGCCCCGAACGCTGCCAGGTAGCCGGTTAAGAAGTCGGATAGAAAGACTGGGATTAACTTAGGGTGCGTCCCTTCCGCTTGACCTTGCACGTAAGCAATCCCCGTATTAGCTTGCGCGACTTGGTCCCAACCGGCCCGGTCGGCATAAGGACCGCCAGTTCCGTGGCAGTTCACGCTAACGTAAACAATCCCTGGTCGCAGTTGCTTCAAGTCATCGGCACCAAACCCGTGTTTTGCCATTGCACCCGGCCGGTAACCTTCTAAGAAAATATCGGCTTGGCGGGCCAGCTTCGTTAAAGTGGCTTTGTTGTCTGCTTGGGTATAATCCAGGAACGTTGACCGCTTGCCGTGACTGGAATCACGAACAAAGGCTGGGACTTGCGGCAACTGCTCGGCGGTGACCATCAAATCGTTCGCACCGTGTTCAGTCAACGCCTCGCCACAAGTTGGCCCCGCAATGATCCTTGTTAGGTCTAGCAAGTTCAGACCGGCTAAGGGTGCTGCGTCATTTTCAGGTAACGGTTCCGGGGCACTATCCCCAATTTTTTCAATTTCAACCACTGGCCGTGATGCCAAGTACTTCCCCTGGGGTGTCTTCAACCATTCATCAGGCCGGTAAACGATGCCACCGCAAGCGCGGGCATCGGCAATCGCCTGATCCAGGTCTTCTGCAGACCACTTTTTAACCGCTTGCGCAACCGATGCCGGCGTCTTGTCACAGTGCAACACGCTCAGCACCCGCTTCTCCAAATTGGGTAAGTTAAAGTGCGGTAAGAACCAGCGGCCATCGCGGCACTCCCACGGTTGCGTAATCGCCACCATTTGGGAAAAGTTAGCCGCCTCCGGAATCGACTCGTAATGCCCGGTCGCATTTTTGCGGGCAGTCATCGGGGTTCCCAGCGCACATAACGCTGCCGCGGCCTCCGAATCAATCGAAATGGTTTGCCGGCGACCAGTTTTCAACTGCCATAAGTCGTTGGCAGCCACCGCACGGGCCGCTAACGCTTCGGTAATCACTTCTTCGATTTTCACCGGCGTTTTATACATCGTCGTGGCCGACTTATGGATTGTAATTTCCCGAGTCGGATCATCCGACTGGTCTCTAATCTGCATCAATTCTGAAAAAGTATTACCAAATTTATACGTCATAATTTGCCTCGATTTAAGCTAGAATTGGAAGCGCTTCTATACTGCTAGTTTAAATCCACCGCCAAAAATAATAAAATAGAATAATAAATATAACATCATGCCAAAAAGGATATGATTAAAATGGCCAATAACCCAAACCGCGTTTTAAAAGAAATCTTAACCACCGTCCAAACGGCAGCGACCCTAACGCAGGTTGCCGAATGGCGCTACACCAGCCAGCCGAACATCAGCAAAGTCCTCACCGCCGCGGAACGAGAATACGGCGTGCAGCTGGTTAACCGGCAACAAACTCCGATTTCATTAACCGCTGCCGGTGAACAACTACTTAGTCGCTTGGAGGCCCAACTCCGTTTCGACCAGCAGACCCACCTCGAAATGCGTCAATTTCAAAGTAACCCACCGTTTCAGTTACGGTTAGCCTTCTTCCCGACCTACGCGCCAATCATCTTGCCAAAAATTACGAGCGCCCTGCAGACGGCTTATCCCAAACTTCAATTAGAAACGGTCAGTTTAACGACCGCCAAGGCCCTGGCAGCACTCAAGGACGGTCAAGTTGCCATTTTTATTGGTCGCAACGCCAGTGATCCGACCATTCAATCGATTCCGCTTTTCACTGAGCAGCTGTGCTTTGTGATTAGTGCCACCAGCCCGTTGTACCACCCGGACCAGTTTTGTCGCGACCTGACCGCGACCGATTTAGTGACCCTACAAGCGGAAAACTACATCAAGTGGTCGGCCGAAACGTCCTTTATCGACGTCACTAGTCATTTTTTCCACTTAAACGACCTGCATTTCAGCAGTAACGTCACCGTCGCGACCTACGAGGAAGCGATGCTCTGCGCGGCGCAGGGCGTTGGCATCACTATGGCCATGCAAACGACCGCCAACTACTTTTTACGACACCGCGCCAACGTCAACTTACTCGTGGTTCCGGCGCGGATGGCCTCGTTAGAAATCAGCATTATGACCGGTGCCCATAGCGAAACCATCGTCCAGAAGCTAGCACAATTGATTGCAACTAAGCTAAGACCATGAAAAAAGCCGTCAATTTCAATTAAAATTGACGACTTTACTATTGATTTATGGCTCAATTTTAGGGTGCTTTAGCGCCCGTTCCAACTGACGCCGCTTGTGCGCATCGTACACGTTGAAAATCCGTAATAAATTACGATTATCGGGTTCATCTAGTAGGTCCAACGCCAACAAACAGTCGCCGGCCCGGTACAACCGCTGCTTCAGTTCATCCCCATGGTACGGTTCGAGGTTCATCATAATGTCATCTAGTTCCGCCCGTAATTTAACGGATTCTGGTTGCTCGTTCGCCATAAACTCAGCTTCCCCCTAGTTAAACCTTGTTTTGCCGGTCCTACGCTAAAGCTTGCAAAGCAGTGGCAATCGGTTGGTCACCAGCGCGCATAATGATCACCTTGCGCGCCGTATTCGGGTATTGGGGTAGCTCGGCTAGCACCGCGGCCACGTCCGGAATCGGGTTGGTCGTTACGGCACTGTCGCCAAAAGTTACCTTGCCCGTTCCAGCTTCTTCGGTCAGGTTGACCGGCTGTAAAATCGTGTAATTCAGTTTGGTTTGGTGAATCAGGTAGTTATCCGCAAAGAACTTTGCGATGTTGTAGTCGGTCAAACCAGGTTGATTCCACTTTTCCGGTTCTAAGGAATTCAGTGAACTCAACATGATGAACCGGTCGATACCATTCTTTTCAGCCGCCTGCATTAACTTGACCGCCCCGAACGCGTCGGTTTGTAACAGGTCCTTACCGCGGGAACCGGCCGTAAAGTAAATTAGGTCTACCTTGCCGATCAACGCACTCAATTCGGCCACGCTGGCGTGTAAGTCCAACTTAACCGGCGTGACTTGCGGCGACTTCACGTTATTTTCCGGGTGCCGGGCACCGCCAATAACGTCGTGGCCCTGCTTAATTAGGCGGTTCACCAGTTCGGTTGCGACCCGGCCAGTACTACCAGCAACAAAAATTTTCATTGAAAATAGCCTCCTCGATTTATGTTAGCTCATTTAACTGTCTATTTTCAGTATAAATGGTACGAACTAAAATTGCGCGACTCAGCTCCTAGCTACCATGAAAAAGCTGATTTTCAACTTAATAACCGGTCCGCAACCGTAATGTATTTTTTCGGTCCGATCCGTTTACGGTCACCAACCACGTAAAAGGCCTTTTTGGCCCGCGTGGCCGCGACGTTGAGTAAGTTCGGCTTTTGAAACGCCCAGTTAGCACTGCCGTCGCTAGTCGCATCCGTCCCGATAACGAAAAAGACCACGTCGGCTTCCTTCCCCTGAAAGGTATGGACCGTCCCGATATGGGAGTCAACCCACTTGGCACCGTCGCCACCACCGCTTTGCCCCCGTAACGCCCGTTTCATGCCGGCAACGACTGCCCGAAACGGCGAAATAACGAAGATATCGTCCAACTTAACCCCACTTTCAAGTAAGGTTTTGATTTGGTCAGCAACAACTTTAGCGTGAACCGGCACGAACTGACGCTGACTGGTGGTGCCCTTCGAATCCAGCCACTGACTAGTCAGCTGGTCGCCCTTTTTGGTCAGCTTGCCCTGCACCATCCGGTTTTCATAAGAAATTTCATTGGCAATCTCAAACATCGGCGAGGCACAGCGGCGGTGCACCCATAGCGGCATTCCAATCCACGACCCGTCCTGTCGAACCGTGCCGTAAACGCTGGCGTTATCGGCCAACTGTTGCGCTGAACTCGTTGGAATCGTGTACTTGGCGTCAACGTCGTAAGCTTGCGCAATCATCCGCAGCGCCGCCTCACCAGTCGTGACCACCGGTTCGATTTGCGCCGGATCACCGACCGCCGTGAAGTGTCGGGCCCGCCAAATCAGTCCGGCAACCGAAGACGGCGTCGCCTGACCAGCCTCGTCAACGAAGACGTTGTCGAGAGTGTTGGCACCGAACTGCTTGAACATACTCTGGACACTCGCCAAGGTCGTACTCATGACCGGCACTAACAACTGCATGATTTGAAAGGCCGCCGTCAAAACGTGGGCCTACTGTGGGAATAGTAGCGACTTACGTTCCTTGAAAACGTGCCAGGCGTTCGAAACCGGTTTTTCCGCTTCGCAAATAAATTGCTTACGCAACCGCATTGCCGCAATGAACAGTTCGGCACGGGCCGCCTGCAACCGTTTACTGTTGTACGGCACTTGAATCTGTAACTTATCGGCACTGGTTTGTTGCCAATAATCCAGCGTGACGCCGTACGTCTGGTCGGCATTAAGTTCCCGTTTCAACGTTTCGATTCGTTGGCGTTCCCGTTTGATGGTGGCAATCCGCTGCTTTAGACCGTCAATTTGCTGCTGTAAATTGGTCAATGCCGTTTGCTTGGCCGCAATTTGTGTATGCAACTCGGCCAGCTGACTAGCCAACCGTGCGCGTTGGCGTTGACTCGGTAACCAGAACAGTAACCCACCACGCTTCGGAATGGCGTCGACCGCCCGTTGCTGTTCGGTGACCCCGGCCCGCAGTTGCTGAATCTCGTTTAATAACGGTTGCGGGGTCGTCGCCGCCAGCTGGCTTTCGAGGTCCGCCAACTTAGCCGGATCGTAGGCGCGAACCCGCTTGATTTTGGCAGCGACGTCCTTTTTTGCGGTCCGCACGGCTGCTAGCCGTTGCTGGAAGTTTTTGCGGGCGGCCTGCCAAGTATCGGCTGAACGTCCTTGGGCTACCGCCACCTTAAACGGCGTGGTTCCCTTGGCACTTTTAATCACGGCGTCCACCACCCGCTGTTGATTTTTCTGACTCCCCATCTGCACGGCAAACAGGCCCCACGCCTGCTCACTTTGCAAGGCCGACTTCGCGATGTCGGTAAAGTAATCAATCTTCGCCAATTGGTCGAGGTAATCGTTTTGGTGGTTATCCGGAAACTGCTGAATCTCCTTTTTATTTGGAAAATCCTTAGCGATGTTCGCCACCGCCGAATTATTATTACTCGACACCACCACGCCAAAGCCACGTAGTTCGGGAATCAGCTCAAAACAATTAAACTTAATTTTTTGATATAACACAATTTGATCAATTTTCTTAAACCCGTCGCTGGGCTTATCCAATTTAGCCATCGCCTTGGCCTGTTCCACCACCATGTCCGCAAACACGTCCTTTAACAAGGTGGTCTTACCGGTACCGGGTGGCCCGTTAACGGTCTGCAAATCGGCTTTAAGGCCACCGCGCTCCCGCAAAACGTTGATGGAAACTTGCTGCATCAGCGATTGGAAGAAGGCGTCCGGGCTAGGCCAGCGCCCGTCCGGTAAGTTGGCCGGTTGTAAAATTTGGTCGATTTTCGCCCAATTCTTATCAATATCTTCGTGTTGCTGCTGACGACCGTGGACGTAGGCGGTCAACAGGGCATCGTCGTCCGCTGCTAATATCCGGGCTAAATCATCACCGTAAAAACTATTTAATAGTGCCGGTTCCTGATGCTCCGTGTAATTTAAAATGCCGCGGAGCCGGGCTTCGTTTACCCGTTTTAACTTAAATTCCTGGTCGACCAACCGACTAGCTTTTTGCAACGCAACGTCGATTGGTTGATTTTCCATTTCACGGCGTAAGTATTTCTCGAAATAATCACAATAATCGCGGTACTGCTTATCATCCGCCGCCCGTTTAACGTGGTTCCCCCGTAACTGTAAGTAAAAGTAAGCCACTTTCGGGATAAAGATACTTTGTAGCTGCCAGTCCGCTCCCATGATTAAGCCGACGCTGTAACCGACCGCCGGATCTTCATTTTCGATCGGCTGATCATCATGAAAAAGCGTCTGCTGAATTTCGTGACGCAACGCCTGCTTGTTATATTCCCCTAGGTAAACTAACGAGTTAGTCCCCTTTTTACGCGCCGTTTCATCACTAAAGGCCGCTTCAATCTCATCGAACTGTTGCCGCAGCGCCTTCGCGTTTCTCACGTCGACTTCACCGCCATCAATACTGTCGGCAAGTTGCCACGCCTGAAAGACGCGCTTCACTAGTAGATCCTGCATTTTCCCACCACCGTTTTTGTTATACTTTAAGCTTAAAGCATCCGTTGCAATTATGCCATCGCGGTGAATGAACTCAGGCAGTCAAAAGCTACCCGCGACCGAAACTTCACCCGTTTTAATTAATATATTTATAATTACTTAATCATCACTTATAATTAAACTGATTAATTTGCCGTCGCTAGGCTCATCACCACACTTGACACGATGAATTTAACGCTTATGGCACCGTCATTTAAAATATTTTTGGAGGTTCAATTTTGACCCAACCAACCGGTACTCATGACCAGCCTAAGATTCAGCTAACCGTTCAACCACCTCACCCCGTCGCCAAAGTGCAAGACTCTTCACCCGAACGCATTATGGCTTATCGGCATCAAATTGGCTTTACCGGTGAAGCCCCGTACGTTTACGGCTATTTTCAAAATTTACCTGGATTTGGTCCGCTTAGCGCCCTATCACAAGCGTACTTTGACCTGAGTTTGGAAAAAGACGGTCTGTTAGTTTTGGGCTTGGACCTACACAGCCAGTTTACTGGTGAAAATGGCTTCATCCCCTTTGCCGAAATGACCCGGGTGCAGGTTAAAAACCACGGCTTAACTTATTTTCTTATTATCGAAACCATCTCTGGTAAGTTAAAAGCCACCGTAACTAAGTTCATTTGGCGCCAGCCGTGGCAGCGAACGAATGCAAGGATTATTGTTGAGCATTTAACTAAGCTAGGGTAGTTCTCAGATAAACTCCCCTCTTAAATCAAAATAGTCTCCGAATATACCAACAGCACGATTGCCATGACTGGTAATCGTGCTGTTAGTCTACTTCTGATAATTTTAGAATCGAGTCACTTACTCTACGTAGCTTAATTTTTTTGCCACAGATGAATAACATTTATTACGGTAAATATTGGTCAATTGGCATCTTTTCAACCGCAGCCCGACCACCGTGTGAATTGATATAGGGTAATAGTTCCTTAACGGTGTAACCAACGTTTGAATTCCCCGTATCACCAAATTTGTAATCATCTTCATCGGTACCCGTAAGATGCCCAAAATTATAAAGTGCGGGATGCCCCGTACTTGCACTTTCATAAAAAATCAACGCTCCGGTACTTCCCGCTTGTTGCAAGACAATCTGCGTTCCCTCTGAAGCACTACCCGAAAACTCCAGTTTAACCGTCTCTTCCGCAATCATCTTTTTCAACGACTTCCATTCATCAGATGTTCCACGTTGGGTACCGTAGAAGACTAAAGCCTTTTCAAAAAGGTAGTTTGGATCATCATTCAAGTCATTTTCAGTTAGTGTATTATTGGTTTCAGTTTTACGCACATCCGTCAACGTAACGTTTTTTTCACGCTGCTTAATCTGCCCAGCGATTTCATGTTCATTCCCAAAATCAATGATTTCCTCTAAACCAACTCGTTGAATTGTATTTTCATAATTGTAAGGCTGATAAAAGTTAACCGTCTGATCATTTTCAAGTGTATAACTAGGGGCGTTTCTTATCGTCAATTTACTAGTGTCCGACTGCTTTTTAACGAAAACATATTGTACCCCCGTTCCCGGTTTAGCTAACTCTTTATTATACTTGCTACTCAGCATCAATTTTAAGGTGCCGTTGCTCAATTGATTGTAAACGGACGACCAACCATCACTATCGTTAAAGTTTTTTGCGCCGTAATAAGCAATTACCAACGCCGTTTCTTCGGGCGTTATGCTATTAATTTGCTTCCTTTTTCGATTGACTTTGTACGACCGTTTTTCTTTTAGTTGCTGATGAACGATTCGAGCTTGACTCAACCTGATCGGCTCGTTGTGTATTACTAGACTTATTCTTAACCACTAACCAGGCCCCTAGACCAATCAGTAAAGCAACGATAATAACCCAAATCCATAAGTGACGCTTTCTTTGCATCTTACTCCCTCCAACCATGTTCCCTTATAATGGTTTGTTTCTACTAAAACCATACCATTATAAAATGTTTATCAAACAATTATTATTATATATCTTAACTATATGAAGTTACAATGCCACGTCAAAAAGCACGACTACCATTACGGTAATCGTGCTTTCTTAATCGCTATTTAATTCGAATGGTTCTCAATCACAACCAGTTATCCCAGCCGCGATCTATTCCCATTCAAGCGTATTTTCAGCGGCGCTAACCCGCGCCACCACTAGCTTTCTATGCCTCAACTGCTGTTTTGGCGGGGAGTTTGGCGGGGCTTAGTTGATCGTACTTTACCGCCTGATTCCCCACGAACCGCACCTGATTCTGACCCGCCGTCTTGATCGTGATGTTACCCGCAATCTGTTCGGCGATATCTGCATCCAGTCCGCCCCATAAGTGCGAGTAGTGCTTCAGCGTGATCTCAGGTGACGAATGGCCTAAGCGCTTGGACAACACCAGTACGGAGACGTTGAACTCATTGATGAGATACGACGCATGACTGTGGCGCAGCCCTTTGCCTTCGACTGGGTGCACCTGCGCCAACTTGGCGTAGCGGTGGATAATCCGCGAGATCGTGGACTTGGTCATCGGCAAGCCATCGTAGGTCATGACGAAATCATCTACCCCACCCAGACCGAAACTATGCTGCACCTCGCGCCAGCGCCGTAGAATTGCCACGGTGTCATCATCAAGCGTCAAGATGCGCTTGCCGCTGTCTGTCTTCGTGTAGTCGTGGCGCTCCCAGTCATGCCGGTTCTTCATCACCAGCATGTGGTCAACGTGTAGCTGCTTCTTGGCGAGATCAACATCTCGCCACCACAGCGCCGTGCCTTCGTTGACGCGCACGCCAGTCAGGAAGTACAGCCACAACATCACGAAGTTCAGGTGACCGTAAATGTCATCAATGCAGATTTGCGCGATGACTTGTTCAAACTCAGCTTTCGTCCAGAACGGCACGCTGCTTTTGGCCTTAGGAATCGCCTTGACCCGCTTCGACACATTGCTGGACAGGTACTGCATCTGCATCGCATGGTCAAGGGACTTGCGGAAGCAGCCGAACACCAAACCAGCATAGCCTTGCGAGTAGCCCGCACCGCCGTCTTTTTCATCCGTGAGCAGCCACGTGCGGAAGTTCTGCACGTCGGTGATATCGATATCGCGCAACAGCTGGTCGCCAAAGCGGGCGATACAGATATCAAAGCTGCGATTACGGACAGCGAAGGTGCTTTCCTCCACGTCGGTTTTGTACGCTGGGATATACGCGTCTTTCATGAACTGGCGGTAGGTCATGCGAAAGTTCGTAAACCCATGCGCCTCATGATATTCACGCTTCACCCGCGTAAGTTCCTTGTTCGCCGCAAACGCAGTGTTGAATGGCATTCCTTGACTGTCCTTCCGCCCTTTCTTGCGGACGCGCTTGCCACTCATCTTATCGGTGCCCAACTCGGTTTCATAGTAGAAGTTACCTTTGGCGTCTATGAATACGCCTGGATATTTGGTTTTACTCATTCTCAACAGCTCCATTCATCGGTGACCCGAGAATGGACTCAACGACAGAACGCGGCACGCGCCCTAAGTTTCGGTTGAGATACAAGGGATAACCCTTTTGTACCATCCTTTGCTTCGCTTGTCTAATAATATTGCGCGCGGTGTGCTGCTTAAAACCTAATGCCATCAGATCTTGATAGCAGACAAAACTCTTATCCAATTACGTCACTTCCTTCTCATTGATTGAAGTGAGATAATCAAACCAGATAGGACCCAAATCTTATCTGTGAAGGGTGACTACTTGCTTTGGTCGGCATAGTCGCTCTTTTTTGATGTCTCACTCGGTTCTGAATCCGTCAAAACGCCGTTGCGGTGATGCTGATAGTGGTGAATCAAGTCCCAGTGGCGTTGCGTCAACTTGCCGCCGTCAATAATCGCCTTCAGCTCAGTAGTGCCATTGTACTGATCAATCAGCTGCAACATCTTCAGCGACGGCGCGACCTGCTTCTTGAGCCAACGGGTAATGTGCGCGTAACTCAATGGTTCAGGATTGGTAGAAAGTCGCAGCTTGTCGCGATAATTGCCGATGAAAGCATCCCAGCGCGGATCTGTCGCCCACTGACTCTTCGCTTTGTGACTCGGCGTCAAAAAACGCAGGTAGCGGTTGATGATGCCGAACACAACTTTCTCTGGATCATGCTCTGCCAACAAATTCTTAATTGCCGCAGCGGCGCGTTTGCGACGTAACCGGACTTCAAAGCGTGTCCGTATCGGCTGATCTTCAATCGCAATCTCAGGGTGCTTCTGGTGTTGCTCAAAAGCCTTGTCGTAAATACAGAAGTACACTTCACTTTGCGGCGACCCCAGATACAAGGTTCTGCCCGATACCTTCCACTGCTTGGTGCGATTATCTCGGAAACCATGAAAACGTGAGGTGAATTCATCACGGTCACACTTCTCAATCAAGGTTGGTACGTCAAGCAAGCCATTGCGATCATTGATGGCGAGGTCAACTCGGGTGAAATGACCGTCAAGCGCAATGCACGTCTCTAGGAAGTCGTACCAGGTGCGATTCTGCTGGCGCAAATACGATTCAACATAGCGGCAGCCTTGGCCCTTCAGTTCAATCATTGTGCCACTGTCTTCGCTTGGATCATAACCGTCTGCATTCACATCTTGATACGGCGACAGCAACACATCGATTTCACCACATTTGAAGGTCGCCGCGTACCCGTATCGCGCCCCTTCTTTGAGATTAAAGTGATTCAGGTTAATCTGGAACAGTTCGGTCACCAGTTCTTCATAGTCGTGCGACTTGAAGGTAACGCCCAAGTAATCAATACAGACGTCAACGTTGTTCTGGCCGGTCAACGACCGCAGTGCCAACGTCAATCGCAACCGCGCTTGTTGGTTAATCGGCTTGTTTCCCGTCAGCAGCTGGTTCAAATGCGATCGACTGTAATCAGCCGTCTTCGCTAATTGGCCCTGAGTGATCTTGTGCGTGCGCATCTCATCATGAAACTGGTTTAGCCAGTCGGTATTCGTCATCCCGCCGACTAAGTTCAAATCTTTCAGCATGTTAGCTCCTTTCGAAGCGACCTGACAGCAAAGCCTTCTTTCTGCTTACGCAAAGTGGCTTGCCACCGGCGCTTTCGTCCTACTTACGTGTATTTTGTCTCTAATATTTGCCCCCCTATTAGAGACCGGGGGCTTGTGGCGGCCGGCTAACGCCGACCGCCGCCGCTCGCGCTAGCGGCTTTCGCGCTGCACGCCGCGCACGGCGGCGTACGTTGCAAGACCCCTCCGGAAGGTCTGCGAGAACTTTCGCTCTCAACATATACAGACAGTTTGTGGGACACGTTTTGAAACAAAAGCTGGTACTGTAACAAACTCTTAATGTTAACGATCCGTCAGACTGACATTTTTATAACCGGAATTATTGGCAACAGGATCGATATCCAATAAAAAACCGTATCATCGACAAGGATCGTCATGATACGGAGTTATAAACATGCATCATCACTCACAAGAAACATGAGATTAAAAATCAAGACAATGTCGTATTATGAAAAATTTTATCCACTCTTCTTCTAAGCAGCCAGTATGCAAACATTGGGCTAGTATTTGGAATCAGTCTCTTTTTATTGATCTTATTTTGAGCATCTACTAACTCGCTAACACTAGTGGCTTTTTCTATATCTCGCTCAAGTTGTGAATTTTCATTCTGAACTTCCAGCACATTCATTATGGTATCTCCCAACTTACGAACTGGAACAGAAAAAACAACAAACATTGCAACCAGCATCTTGAATAAGCTTTCTTTATTAATCACTCCGATCGTGATAATGCCGACAAGAACCAGCACTACTTCCAAACACACCATATGATTAACGCGCTTATCAAAACCTGTATTTTCCAACATAGCATTTTTTGTTGCCTGTAACCTATCCCACGCGGGTTTATTGTAGTACCAATCTTTTACGCCGCCCTTCTGTGGATTACTGCCATTGTGAGTAGTCTGAGTAACTACCCATTTTGGGTGCGTAGACATCGCCAGTTTTGCTTGTCGAACAGTTGAGTCTGGCAATTTAGATGACCAGCCAAACACATAATGATCAAATTCCGTTCTGAAGCCTGTGCCTTTCTCAATGTTTCGTGTAACCACACAATCTAAGTAAAAACCAACGAAAAACCATATTATTTGCATCACCACCACAAACGTTTCAAGCTTAATTGTTCCTACGATGGCAAGGATTACCATTCCCGTCCAATTTATCAGATTCAACCAATCTGCGGTATTGTAAAACCATCTACTAGCTGCCTGCACGATAAGGGCATCATCGGTGTTTTGTCTCGTCCATATTGTATTTTTTGACGAATCGTTGCTTGCCAACTTGATAGTTCCTCCAAATCAGTTTTCATCTGCATCCATGCATCAACCGTGGGGCACAAACTGGATAACGTTCTCATGTGACAGGCTCTAAGAGAACGACCTGATCTACATGGACACGGTTTATTCGCGTTAACCTTTGGGTTCTGAATGCACTTCAGAAAATCTACGATTGTAGCTAATTTTTCGACTCCCAGTCGATTACCATAATCTGCAAGAATACCCGCAAGTCCATGCTGCTGCGGTTCAATCAAATAGCACGAAAATTGCTGCCAGTATGCATATTGCGTCATATAGCCTAAGATCAACTCTAACAGCACCTTTTCGGGGTGTAGACCTACCAGCTTGTTTCGCAATTCAATGGGGGTTGCTAGACAGAGTGTCCTATCAGGATTGATGTGCTCAAAATGAACGTCTAACAACTTTTCATAATCAATAACCAACGGTAAATCCTTTGGGAACTTCTTCGAAATCAAAATGCCAATATTATAGTTAAGCCATAATGGTATCCGTCCCGCATTAACTATTCCCTTAATATGGACCTTTATCACAATAGACCCATTTTGATCACGACATTCTAATTCTTCAAAGAATGAATTTTGACTAACGGCATTCCTAACTGTCGCTGAGCTAATCATTGTTTCTTCCAAGGCTTAACGCCATTAGAGCTATTCACATTAAAGCGAGGCATATTTGGGGACTTTTTGTTTATGAGTAGTAATCCCCTAAACTGTTGTTCAAACTCCAGATCACTTTGCCCACGTTTCTTGTAATCCTTGGTAATAACCTGCAAACTTTTAATCCACCCAAAGAATTCCTTTGAGGCAACCGCTCCGGTTTCGTTCCATGAGCTCAGAACATTATCTTCCCAATTGGTGGGATTTCTCAGAACCCACTTTCCGTTTTCTCTCATTACAATTTTGGCGATAGGCATCGTTTGATAGGTTGTGGCGTATGCTTCCCCCCTTTCATGTAATAGGAACACCTGGTTAAGCTCCAGAATAATTGCATCCAGTAGCTCAAGACTGGTTACGCTTGGGCTTATACTTTGCGCAAGCTTTGTTACAATCGTTGTGATAATCACTGAAGGAGAAGAAGTCTTCGCATCAATTTCGTCGTAGTAGACATCCCTAAGACGCTTTAGTAATTTGATTGATTGCCTAAGGCGACTACTTGGTGTGTCATCATCGGGAAGTTCCTCAACAGAAGCAAACACTCCCCGGCTCTCTTGAATGAATCTACTATCAAATTGATCAGCTTTCTCCTCAAACCACTTACGATACCCTTGTGGATTATTAGTAATCCACCCTCTTGAAAGACTATCGATTGCTATCGAGGTTTCAACCAATTCGGATTCTTCTGTTTTAGCTCTTAAGACCGCCAATTTTAATTCCGATTCCCGAACCGCTGGAATTAGATCAATGGAAAAAGAAACGCCCGAAGGATCATCTGCATAGTGTACTGTTACACAACGCTCATAATAATCAATCTCCAGCGAGCGTTCTTTACAAACTTCTCGAGCTGTCTGTCTTAGAAGCAGCATAAGTTGTCCACTATCTAATTCATCTTTTGAATAATCATCGAAATTACAAATCACATCTACATCGTAGGCTTGCTCTTTACCTTTTGCGAATGGACGAACAGCCGTTTTTAAGGCAAACGATCCCTGGGGATAGAAACTGATATTAAGCCCCCTGGCTTGTATTCCCTCACACAAATGTGTGTATAGAGTAACGGCACGTTCACGTTGGGTTTTCGTTAACTCTATATCTTCCAACTGCTTTCCAGGATTAATCACATTAACTCCTCCAATTCAAATTATTACGTCATTCGGAATTAATTATAACACAATAAGAGTACGGGAACCTGTGTTTGTACGCTATATATTGTGCTTGCACTTATAAATTGGCACCAGTTTCGTTGAACGCCATCTTCTCAGCCTGCTCAACAACAGTCTCCACCGCAGACTTAGTAAAATCAGGCGGATACCCATACTTGCGCAACAATCTCTTAACAGCGATTCGCATGCTTGCCCGAGCTGACTCACGCTGTACCCAATCTGTTCTTTGAGCAGAATCGCGCACTTCTTTAACTAGAGCTTTAGCAATCTCTTGTAGCTTGTCAGCACCCAGTTCCTCAGCCGCACGTTTTTCATCCGCTAGTGCGTCATAGAACGCTTTTTCTTCAACGGACAGGCCCAAATCTTGGCCATCAGTCTCTGCAGCCTGCATGGTCTTAGCAAGTTCAATGAGCTTACGAATCACTAATTCGGTGGTCACGCCACGTTGGTTGTACGCGTCCAATGACGCTTCCAACATATCGCCGAACTTACGCGACTGAACTAAGTTTACCTTGGTCATCGCTCTGATTTTGCCTTTGAGTAACCGTTCAAGCAACTTCATCGCCAGACTCTTCTCCGGCATCTGCCCAACGCTATCCAAAAAATCTTCGGATAGCAAGCTTAGCTCCGGCCGCTCTAATCCTAGCTCTTCGTACAGATCAATAGGTTTCTCTGCCAACACAGATTGATTAACAAGTTGATCGAGCTTCAGGTTTAACTGGCTGTTGCCAATCTTGCGCCGCGAATCACTGGCGGTTTGCATCAGCTTAATCAACGCATTCTTAACTGCAACAAAGAAGCCTACCTCACCGGCAATGGCGACGGCTTGATCCGTCGTGACGACTAACGCATGTGCTTTCTGAAGTTGAACAACGATATCGGCAAACTTGCGCTGCTGATCAGGTTGCAACATTGCGACAGCGTTTAGCGCCGTGCGGAACGCCTTTTGACTCTTCTTACGATCATCACTGGTGAAGTCACTGTAATCAACATGATACAAGTAGTCGTTAGTGATGATGTCGTATTTTTCCTTCATCAACATGATGGCTTTGTCCACGTTAATTCCAGTCTGCTCTTGGTCAGAATCAGAGTATTGTTGCAACGCCGCCTTTAGACTGTCAGCAATCCCGATATAATCAACGATTAAGCCACCATCTTTATCTTTGAAGACCCGGTTGACACGGGCGATGGCTTGCATCAGGTTGTAACCGTGCATTGGCTTGTCGATGTACATTGTATTCACTGCTGGCGCATCAAATCCAGTCAGCCACATGTCTACCACAATGACTACTTGAAGTTCATCTTGATCGTCCTTCATTCGCTGTTGAAGATTGCGACGATCCGCTGCATTCGTGTGATGTTTCGCAAGCTCCGGCCCATCAGAGGCAGCGTCGGACGTCATGATGACCTTTATTTTGCCCTTCATCAAATCGTCAGAATGCCAATCTGGACGTAACTTGATAATCTCATCATAGAGCTTCACCGCATTTCGACGCGACATTTCAACGATAATTGACTTGCCGAACTCCTGCGCTTGACGCGCCTCAAAATGCTTTACAAAGTGCTTCGCCAGAACTTCTAAGCGTCCTTTCGTACCAGCCAGTCGCTCCAGCTTGGTAAACTCAGCGCGGCGTTTCTGTTCTTCGGTCTGTTCGCCTGCATTGTAAACCCCAGCTTCTTCCATCACCATTTCGTACTTATGCTGTACCTGTGGATCGAGATCTAGCGGGATGATGTGGTTCTCATAGTAAATCCGCACGGTTGCGTGGTCACGCACCGCGGCAGACATATCGTATACATCGATGTAGTCACCAAATACACCACGTGTCGACTTATCACTGAAGTCAATCGGCGTACCAGTAAAACCGATGAAGGAAGCGTTAGGTAATGCTTCTCGCATGTACTGCGCATAACCATACTTCACCCCATTCTTGGTGAATTTCGCTTTCAACCCATACTGCGAACGGTGGGCTTCGTCAGAGATCACAATGATGTCAGACCGTGTATTGAGAACCGGCATTCTATCCTCGTTTTCTTCTGGCGCGAACTTTTGGATGGTGGAAAAGACAATACCGCCGCCCTTGCGTTCCAACAAATCACGGACTTCCGTACGCGATTTTGCTTGTGTTGGCGTCTGCCGAAGATAATCATGTGCCGCGGCAAAAGTCTGTCCTAATTGGTCATCAAGATCATTACGGTCATTCACAACCAGAATCGTCGGATTGCCCAGCTTACGACTGACAATACCTGAGAAGAACACCATTGAAAGGGATTTGCCAGAACCTTGCGTATGCCAAACCACCCCGATACGATTGCTATCAGGATCTTGGAGTGTCTTAGCCGCGGCTTCAACAGCCTTGTTGACCATGTAGTATTGATGGTAAGCGGCGAGAATCTTGAAGGTCTTCGCCCCATCGGTCTCAAAAATGATGAAGTTCTGAATCAAGTCCAATACAACGTCACGCTTCATCATATTATTGATTAGCGTCTCCATTGCATAGACATCCAACTGTTTGTCATCACGCTGCTCAGGTGAACGCCATTGCATGAAGCGGTCAAAGCCAGCAGACAGGGAACCCGTCTGCGCATTTACCCCGTCACTAATGACAAGAATTTCGTTGTAGGCCATGTAGTCAGAAATATCTTGCTTGTAGGTCTGTAATTGGTTAAACGCGTCTTCAATTCCCACATTGGCATTGGCCTGGTTCTTCAGTTCAAACGTCACAAGTGGCAACCCATTGATAAATATCGTAATATCCGGGCGCCGTTGACGGTCACCTTGCGCCATCGTAAACTGGTTGGTCACTACAAAATCATTGGCATCCACATTATCGAAATCGATTGGTTTAAGTACATAGGTGTGGTCTTGCCCATCTTCAGTAACTTTAACCTTCGCACCCTCAATGATTAGCTTGTGTAGTTGATGGTTGTTTGCCATCAAGTCAGGGCCATCCGTCACCAAATAAAACTGGCGGACTGCCTCCTTATAGATAGCATCCTTCAGTCCTGGTGTATTATGTTCCAATGCGTCACGTAAACGCTGGTGCAAAATCACCCGCTTGTGGTCATTATTACGCTCGGCGTCAATGACATCATTGGGGTCTTTATAGCTTTCACTTCGGTAATCTTGATACCCCAAGGATACCAGCGCATCAATTGCCTCCAGCTCAACATCCTGTTCGTTTGTAAATGATTTGGTGTTAGGCATTATTATTCATCACCGTTTCGATGTTTGACAGATCTATGTCACCAGCAAGCAGTTTAGGCAAGAGTACGTTGCGAAGCCTGATCAAATGCTGGTTCTGCTCTTTGTTCAGCTTGATCATGTCAATAATATCCATTATTTGGAATCCAAATTGTTGAGCAACTTCTTTGACGTAAGGAATTTCGTATGAGTACGCTACTCTAGGCAATACTCGCTGGCGTGAATTTGTCGACCCTGTTGTATTGGATTCAAGATACGTCTGATACCTTTTATCATTCACAACAGCGTACACAAATGCTTGCATTTCAGGTACATCAGCATTAAATGTTAGAAACTCGGTTGAGGCAACATTTAGTAACTCCTTAGACGTGTTTGGCAACCACACTCTCTTTACATCTGGATTCATCTTAGATACTAAAATTGAAAATGGCTCAACTACATTTTTATTGCTCTTGATATCTGAAGCAGCATCAACAATTGGAAATCTAGTGGCATCAAATGCGGGCATACTAAAATGGTTAACAAAGACCTCACTACTTTTCTTGGGATTAAACGTACCTGACTTTGTTCGTATTATGCTCGACAGCTTCACCTTACTGGCATTTTTGACCAGGTCACTACCTAAGTACACTCTATTAAACATGCCATCAATTAACTTCAATAAATTCTTGTCAATTTGTTGATTAAGTTGAATTTTTTTGTCAATTGTTTGCAATATATTAGCAACAGTTACCTGAGTGGCCAAATCCGGAATTTTTACTGGAATAGAATACAGATTGTTGCGATTAAGGCCCGGAACTGCACTATCAGTATTCATTTCCTGAAGTGGTAAAAATTGCAACAAATAATACGCAAAATATATATCAAGATCTTTTAAGTCTTCTCGCGTAACATAGTAAGTCGTGTCAATAGGATAAAATGAATTCTCTGTCAAAAAAACAGATCCAATATTCCCCTTCCGTCCAATAATTATTGCCGGACCGTCAACAATTGAACGATTATGATAGTCGGTGACTCCAGAAGATCCATATACAGGAATTTTTCCAGAAACCCGATTTTTCTTCGGTAAAGCTCTTCCATAATTTGCTGTAATCACATCGCCCAATCTTACAATTCTATTTTCCATAACCAATTCCTCGCAGATTTTTCAGGATTCGTTGCTGAAGAATGTTACCTTGCTTAAATTGGTCTTGTAAGTCAGCACTGATCTTGTTCATCTCAACGTCATAGTCTTCATCACTCATCTGTTCTTGATGAGCCAAACCAACATATCGGCCAGGCGTTAGGACATAATCATTAGTCTTAATTTCTTTAAGTTGAACGGCCTTACAAAACCCCAGAACATCCTTATATATCTCACCGGACGTACCATTGTAGGCGTGGTAAACACTAGCAATTTTGTCAATATCTTCTCGTGTGAATTCTCGATGGGTTCGATCGGTCATCTTTCCTAGTTCTCGAGCGTCAATAAATAGCGTTTCACCCGTTCTATCACGTTCCCCTTCACTTGCCTGGTCCATATCAAAAATCCAAACGGCGACGGGAATTGAAACCGAATAAAACATCTGCGTTGGCATCGCAACAATTGCGTCCACCTTATGATCTTCAAGCAGAGCCTTACGGATAGCAAGCTCATCCTTGCTTGACGTAGACAGTGCACCGTTAGCAAGGAAAATCCCCGCTTTACCATCAGGCGCCAGCTTACTCAAAATATGTTCAATCCAAGCATAGTTGGCATTGCTGTTTCCCGGCATGCCCCATTTCCAACGGGCGTCGTCAGTGACCTTATCCGCACCCCAATCCTTGACGTTGAATGGTGGGTTTGCCAGCGCATAATCAAACCGTTCACCACGATGCTGATCATCTAGCAGCGTGTTTGCATTATGTGGACCAAGATTGTTGTCAATACCATGAATTGCCAAGTTCATCTTTGCCAAGCGCCAAGTCGTTGGATTCCATTCTTGGCCATATACAGAAAGGTCAAGGATATTCCCCTGATGTTCACTCACAAACTCTTCAGACTGAACAAACATGCCTCCTGAACCGCAGCACGGATCATAGATCTTGCCACTGAACGGTTGAATCATGTCTACCAGAGTTCGAACAATCGAGCGCGGTGTATAGAACTCACCATCACCATTGGTTGCAAACTTACGCAAGAAGAACTCGTAGACGCGCCCTAGCACGTCATTCTTCCGCGATTCTTCATCCCCTACCCGCACATCGGTAAACAGATCAATAACTTCACCGAGTCGTTCCTTAGATAGATCGTCAGAAGCATAGTTCTTAGGCAACACACCTTTGATGCTGTCATTCTCGTTTTCAATCGAGGTCATGGCAGCATCAATGATGGTTCCGACATCTGGCGTTTTGGCAGCCGCAGCAATGATAGACCAACGTGCATTCTCAGGCAACCAGAAGATGTTTTCGGCATCGTAAAAATCACGATCTTCCGCATCCTCTGGATATTCAGTAGCCTCAAGTTCAGCGTGTCGTTCTTCGAATGTATCGGACACATACTTCAAAAAAATCAGCCCTAACACAACGTTTCGGTAAGTAGACTGATCCATCGACCCCCGTAACTTATCACAAGCTTCCCAGAGCTTATCCTCGATTTTCAGTTCATTGCTTTTGGCTGGCATCAGCTTATCCTCCAATGGATTCTTATTAGTTTCATTTTACTCGATTTGTTCAGTGAATATTCGTCCTTACGTAATCTTTCACTCAACAAATATTTGAGTGCTCTCACGCCTTATGTTTTTACAGAACGCTTAACTTCCGAATTCTGGTCGCATGACATGAGATGGCCTGATCGTTAATGACTGGTTAACAAAAATCCCCGCCAATCAGCCCTCATTCGGCCCAAACTTGGCGGGGATTTTGGCGGGGAACGTAACAATATCCCCGCCAATCGTATCCTTTGTATCTTCCGAAAATGCCGCTAAATCAACATTCCGGGTTCAATTTACATGTACCTTTTATTCCCATTCAATGGTCGAAGGCGGCTTGCTCGTCACATCGTACACGATGCGGTTCACGTGGTCGACTTCGTTTACGATCCGCACGGAAATCTTTTGCAAGACGTCCCACGGAATCCGGGCGAAGTCGGCGGTCATGCCGTCGATCGACGTCACGGCGCGGATCCCGACCGTATAATCGTAAGTCCGGCCGTCACCCATGACCCCAACGGAGCGAATCCCTGGTAAGACGGTGAAGTATTGCCAGATATCGCGGTCGAGGCCGGCCTTCTTAATTTCGTCACGCAGGATGTAATCACTGTCGCGGACGATTTCTAACTTGTCTTCGGTAATTTCACCGATGACCCGAATCCCGAGACCGGGACCTGGGAACGGTTGCCGCCAAACGAGGTCGGAAGGCATGCCCAGCTTTTCACCCAATTCACGGGCTTCATCCTTAAAGAGTGTCCGCAACGGTTCAATCAGCTTGAACTGCATGTCTTCTGGTAAGCCCCCAACGTTATGGTGGGACTTAATGGTTTGTGCGGTGGAAGTCCCACTTTCGATGACGTCGGTGTACAACGTCCCCTGCGCCAGGAATTCCATCCCGTTCAGTTTCGTGGCTTCTTCGTCAAAGACTTGGATAAATTCGTTACCAATAATCTTCCGTTTCTTTTCAGGATCACTGACCCCGGCGAGTTTGCTTAAGAAACGGTCCTTGGCATCCACTTTAATGATGTTCAGCCCAAACTTGCCTTCCAGACTCGCCATCACTTGTTCGGCTTCGCCCTTCCGGAGCAGCCCGTGGTCCACGAAAATACTGGTTAATTGCGTCCCGATGGCTTTGTGTAATAACACACCAACGACACTGGAGTCGACCCCACCGGATAGCCCGAGCAGGACCTTCTTATCGCCAACTTCGGCACGAATCTTTTCGATTTGCATATCGATGAAATCGTCCATCGACCAGTTAGCTTCCGCTTGGCAAACGTCAAACGCAAAGTGCTTCAAAATATCGTTACCGTAGTCCGTATTGCGAACTTCGGCGTGGAATTGAATACCGTAGAACTTCTTATCCACGTTTTGAATGGCCGCGATTGGGCAGTTCTTCGACGTTGCAACCACGTCAAAGCCGTCCGGAGCCGCGGTCACTAAGTCACCGTGGCTCATCCAAACCGACTGTTCCTTCGGCGTATCGTCAAATAAAGTCGACGCGTCGCTGGTCACTTGGATGTTCGCCTTGCCGTATTCACGGTTGTCAGCTGATTCGACCTTACCGCCAGGCAGCGTGTAAGTCATCAACTGCATCCCGTAACAGATTCCCAAGATAGGTAAGCCTAAGTTGAAAATCTCGGGATCAACCCGAAAGGCGCCATCATCGTAAACACTGTTAGGGCCACCGGAGAAAATAATCCCCTTGGGGTGGCGGGCTTTGATTTCTTCAGCGGAAATCGTATTTGGAAGCAATTCCGAATAAACACCGAAATCACGAATGCGCCGGGTAATCAATTGGTTATATTGACTCCCAAAATCCAACACAAGAATTGAGTCGAATGACGCGGTGTCCGTTTTTGCCAAGTTGTTCACTCCTTTTGGATTAATTAATGCTCAATAGGTCTATCATACTGATTCCGGAACGTTCGGTCAATAAATATGAGAAATTTCTTAGCGGCTAATACTTACGAAAGTAAACCGCATCAATCAGGTGGTGCGCGACTTTGTGTAAAATCAAATCCGCACGATTCCGCGTTGGCAGGATATAATCATTCAAGTTTTTCAAGTCCACGTCGTGCCAAACGCCCTTTGCCATCTTAATTGCCGCTTCCGGATCACCAATCGCCCACGGATAAAAGTAGTTCAACGGGTCTTGGAAAGCGGTCTTCATTAACGCTTTAAAGCGTTCCAGGTACCAGGTTTCAATCAGGTCGGCATCGGCATCCACGTAAACCGAAAAATCGGTAAAATCGCTAATGTAGATGTGCTGATTGGTCGGTAACTGTAGCACGTTAATCCCTTCAATAATCAAAATGTCCGGGTGGGTAATAACGTCAAAGCGGTTCGGCACCACGTCGTACGTCTGGTGCGAATACATCGGTGCCTTGGCTAACGGCTGACCGCTCTTAACGTCGTTCAAGAATTCAATCAGTCGCGGCATATTGTAGCTTTCCGGAAAGCCCTTGCGTTCCATCAACTGCATCTTCTTCAACTCGGCGTTCGAATAGAGGAAACCGTCGGTCGTGATCAACTGGGTCCGCCGATTCGGGTAAAGATATTTAAATAAAATTTCTAATAACCGAGCGGTCGTCGATTTTCCCACCGCAACGCTCCCAGAGACCCCAATAATGAACGGGGACTGCTTATTTTTTTGTTGCAAAAAGGACGATTCCGCCGCCCGCCAAGATAAGTAATGTTCGAACTTGGCCTGCAATAAATGCGTAACCGGCAAATAAATTTCGCGGACATCTTCCAAGCTAATTTGGTCGTTGAACGCTTTGATTTCGTGTAAATTTTCGGCCGTTAACGGGACGTGTCCGTTACGGTAAAACCGTTTCCACTGGTCACGTGAAAACCGGTAATAGTTCATCTGCTCTTTCATCGTTGTCTGCCACCATTAGTTAATTAATGGGTTGATTATAGCACATCCAACCGGCCCCCGAACGCCGGCTTGGCGAAATAGTTGGCACCACCCGGCAGTTTATCAAAATATGCCATTTTTTAATTACTTTTCAATAATAATTATAATTTTCACGATTCAAAAAAACGTTTCCACCACCGAATCTGGTAGAAACGTTTAAAAGTCTAAAATTACCGGTCACGACGGCGGCGGGTTGCCCCAACCCCCGCGACCAAACTACTTAATCCGAGAACGCCAGCCAATACCGTCAGCGCACTCCGCGACGTTTCGTCGGTTTGCGGCAAAGATGTCGCGCTGGCCTGAGCCTTCGCACTGGCCGGTTGCACGGTTTTCGGCGCGTCCGGTGTCAGCACCTCTGATTTTTCGCTTTGGCTAGTCGTTGAACTTTGACCATCTACCTGGTCACCATCGGCCGTCGTCTCCTGGCCCGTCCCAGTGCCATTTTGCTGATTGTCACCATCCTGAATACCATCGACCTCACCGAGTTGTTCCGGTTCCTTTGGTTTTTCCGGATTTTCCGGTTCAATTGGTGTTTCAGGGTCGACCACGGTCACGGTTGCGGTAGCCGTCACCACGTTCCCGATGGCATCCGTATACTGGTAGGTGACCTGGTAAGTGCCCGGCCGGTTCGTCGTCACCTTGCCAGTCACGGTTAGGTCAGTCAGCGCTAACGGTTGGCCGGCTGCCGCGGTGGCACTAACGAAGTTATCCGCCGGTTGCCAAGTTGCGCCGGTCGTTAACCGACTGTCCGTAACCTTAATCGCGGCCTTGGAGGCCACTACCGTTACGCTGGCGTTACCGATAATCAAGTTGCCAGCAGCGTCCACGTACCGCAACGTCAGCGGGTAGTCGCCCGGTGTTTGCACGTCCGGCCGCGTATCCGCCGTAATTTTAGTCAGGTCGGCAGTGGTCAACGGCTGCCCACTAGCATCCAAGCTATGCGCCAGGTCCACACTATCTGCCAACTGCCAAGTGGCGTTTGGCCCGGCAATCAGGGTCAGGTCGGTGCCCGCCAAAATCGCCTGGGATTTAAGCGTGGTGACGGTAGCGTTCACGGTTTGGGTCCGTCCCAGGTTATCCGTATACGCTAAGACCACCGTTTGTGGGACACCAACTTTAGCCGTGCTCAGATCCGGTGGCGTGACGACCTGCACGTCGGCGTTGTGGCCATCGATGGTCTGACCGTTACTGTCGGTTGCCGCCGTGATTGCGGTCAGGTAATCCCAGCTAGCGTTCGGCCCAGCAACCACTTCGGTCGCGGTGGTCGTCAAACTGGCAAGGTCGACCGTTACGTAGGCGGTAGCCGTCACCACGTTACCCGCAACGTCGGTATAGCTTAAAGTGACTGGCTGTGCCCCAGCTTTAGCCGGGTCAACCGCCGTCATAGTGACCGCACTAAAGTCCGTCAGCGCCTGACCGGTCGCGTCGGTGACACTGGCCACCAAGTCAGCGGCCGTTAAGCCACTGACTTCACTTGGCCAAACAATCTGGTCGGCGGCCGCGGTAATCGTGGCTTGACTCGCAACAACGTCGACCACGGCGTCAACGTAGAAGACGTTATTCTGCTCATCGGTATATGCAAACCTGACAGTCTGCTGTCCGGCACTAGCTAGGTCAAGCGGCGAAACTTGCTGAATATTCAGATTAGGCCACTGGCTAGCGTCAATCGGATTGCCATCGTAGTCGGTCGCCGTGTTAATGTGATCCACGTAGTTCCAGCTAGCGTCCGGCCCCATAACGACCTCGCTCGGGTTAAAGGTCAGGCTAGCTTGAGACTCGGTTACGTATTGAATGACGTGCATCCCGGTGTTCAACTGAAAAGATTTCATCGGGTTACCCTGGCTATCAGTGGTATATTCGGGTCTTGCAACGTCACCCGTCCCCCACTGGCCGTACCGCACCATCCCATTCGTAATTTTAGGATTGACCAATTTATATTTCCAAACCATGCGGGTGGCACCATCGTCAGTTGTCGCTTCCTCTTGAAACGCATCCGCAACAACGAGTTTTCCATTTTCGGTCCCATCATCTTGATAGTACCGGACATTGTAATTGATCGAGTCACCATAAATATCGGTTAGTGGCGACGTGACAATCATCGTTTCTCCAGCCTTAATCGGAATCGGATCAACATTCCAACCATATTGGAACCACGCCGTTAACATACCACCACGTTTCTGTGGTGAGATATTTTTCAGCGGACTAAAATCGGTAATATTATTGCCCGCAACACTGACAACGACAGACCAAACAGGTGTGTTAGCTTCAAATACCCCTTGAATAAACGGTGCTAAAATTGCAAACTGATGATTATTCAGTCCGGTATTATTGGCCTGGAGCGTATTAGCACGGGTAAACGTCGCACCATGTAATTGCCGAGGTATCAAGCCCCGCAATCAACTTCAACTGGTCATCAGTCGCATACCGCCAATAATCGGTAATTAAATGTAGGCCGTTCAACTTAAGTGCCTGCAATGGGGATAAATCAATTGCCCGCAGTTCCTCCGGTGTCGATCCCAATTCCAAATCAACGTTAACGTACACCCCGTCATTCAAATTACCCAGTAACTGCAGCCCTTTAAGCGACTTAACCGGTAAATAATCATCCCCATCTTTTATTGATACTGATATTGAAGATTTTTGTTCCTTAATCACGTTAACCGTCAGCACCTGGTCATCCGCTAACTTTAATCCCTTACGCACGGCTGCCAACAAATTAGCGTCCTCAAACTGGCCGCTAACGTCTTCGTCACCGGTATCCGCTTCAACTGCACGAACACTTGCCTTAGTCGCCACTGGTTGAGCGGGTGCGACTTTGTTAGCGGCCGCGGCCGGCTTACTTGCCGGTGCAACGTTAGTGGGTGCGGCCGACTGGTCCGTTTCGGGCGCACTGGTTGCGCCCGCTGAGCCGACCGACTGCGATTGCGTCGGCGCCCCGGAATCAGCCTGACTCGGTGCGGTGCTGCTAGTTGGCGTTACCGCGCTAGTTGGTGAAGCCGGTGCGCTTGACGGTTCAGTCACCGTGGCGTCGTTCGGTGCAGTAGCGGACTCATCCGGTGCCGCAGTTGCCGGTGTTACGGGTGTCGAGGAGTCCGTGTTAGCGCTTTTATTTTCCGTAACGACTTTTGGCGCCGTCAGCGTCACCTGCTTAGGCTGAGCCACACTGCCACCGTCAGTCTGGCCCGCCTGAGCCGCTGAATCAACTGGTGCAGCCGCCGCTGCTTGGGCAGTCAGCTTACCCGCCCCGACCGTTGCGACGGTGATTCCCGCAATGACCCACAGGCGCCCCTTTTTGTACATCTTATAATGCCGTTTTTCATTAACTACCATCCGCATAATTGCCACCCCCGTGTTAATATGCGTCAAAAAAGTGAACGAACGATTCGATTGCCAACTCCATTTTCTCCGTCTGCCGTCCCGGTTTAGTTGACTCCCTAAACCTAATGATAACTAAACCATACTGGAGATTGTCATCCCGGTCAACTAATTTAATTATAAATATATTGTTTAAACGATCAATGGCCGTTTCGGTTATTTAAATGAACATTATAACCGCAAAAACACCCTGGGAAGCCCCAGGGTGTTCGTTTCATTAATCATGTTCTTTAAACCGCTTGTTCGATCACGTACCGTTGCGGTTGCACACGGTCGAGCAACGGTGTCAATTCACCGACCGCCACGATGGTCAGTTCGTGCATCGCCCGTGAGCAAATCGTGTATAACAGTTGGCGTTCGTCCTCACGATGGTAATGATCGCGGTTGGCGTTCCAGACGATGACCGCGTCGAATTCCAGCCCCTTGGCTAAAAATGACGGGACCACGATGACGCCCGGTGCTAAACGTTGGTTTTCCGTGCGAATTAAGGTGACCTTCTCGCCACGAGCCTTTAGGGCTTGCGTCAAGCGCTCGCATTCCGCCAGCGTTTTGCCAATAATCGCGGTGGTATCGCGGTCCGAATCGTTAACGGCTAACTGGTCGACAACCTGGTCAACCGCCGTGTCGAAGTCCGCCGCCACCGTGATGTTGGGCAAGTCCCCCTGACGATCAAAGGCGGTGACCGCCTCACCGTTAACCAGAATTTCCTTGGTGAAATCGGTAATCTGTTGGGTTGAGCGGTAGGACTTCGTTAACTGAACGACCCGCGTCTTATCGGGATCGAACATCGTCTCCAGCTCGCCCATCAAGGTGTGGCTGTTTTCCTTAGTAAAAATCGCCTGATTTAAATCACCCAGCATGGTAAAGCGGGCCCGCGGAAAGCTAAATTTCAAGAAGGCCAACTGAAAGGCGTTGTAATCCTGAATTTCATCAAGGAAGACAAAGCGGATATCGCGCTGGCCCTTCTTGCCAGTCATCAAGTCGTGCAGGTACATGTAAGCCGAAACGGTGGTTAACGAAACTTGCCGTTGCTTAATCCGATCCAACTTTGCTTCAACCGCGGCGACCCACTCGTCCTGACTAATGTTAAAGCGCCGCAAGTCCAAAATTTTCGGGACTTCCCGCAGGAAGTGGGCGTACTGCAGGTTAATGCTCAAGAAACGGTTGCGCACAATCTGGGTACGGGCCTTTCCCAGCCGTTGAATGACGATTTTCCGCGCCAGGAACCGGAATTCCTGGTCACCGTTCTTAAATTCACGCGGCTGGTTACCGTATAACTGGTTGATTTCTTCACGCGACAAGTCCTGAACCGCTTCTTCGACCCACTTAGTCCGCATTTCCGCTTCGACCTTACGATTCAAGATTTTGATCAAGGCTTCCTTAGTTGCCGATAACCGGTTTCCCAAGTGATAGTTTTCGTTAAATGAGTAGTAGATCGACTTGATTTTTTCCCGCGGAATCAACACGTCGCCGTCGAGCGTAATGTTACGGAAGCGCATGTCGGCCCGTTCCAAGTGGCGGCCATAGGTGGTGACCGCGTTGAAGAAGGCTAGGCTGCCCTCCAATTGAGTGATTTTGGCCATTGCCGGCGTATTTTCGGTTTCAAAGCGCTGCTGCAAGGTTTCGACCTGCATTCGTGGCAACCGGTACGAAGCGTACTGGTAATACGTCATCTGGACCATGTTTTGTTCACCCAGTTCGGGCAACACTTGGTTAATATAGTCGTTAAACAATTGGTTCGGTGAAAATAAAATGACCTGCCCAGCACTTAAATTGCCGCGGTAACGGTACAGCAAGTACGCCACCCGTTGCAGGACCGACGACGTTTTCCCGGAACCGGCCGCCCCCTGGACAAATAATAGGTCGGAACTGGTATCGCGGATAATCGTATTTTGTTCCTTTTGAATGGTCGTCACGATACTCTTCATCTTAGTAGAGGACTTTTCGTCCAGCACTTCGAGTAACATCGAGTCGCCGACCGCTTCGTCGGTATCGTAGACCGTTACGATGGTCCCGTCTTCGATCATCAACTGCCGCTTTAACTTCACGTCGACCTTCTGGGGACCGTCCGGCGTCTGGTACGTCACCTGACCCAAGCCACCGTCGTAATAAATACTGGAGATGGGCGCCCGCCAGTCATAAATCAAAAAGTGGTCCGGTGAGTCGGAAAACGAACTTAGCCCGATGTAAATCGTTTCGGTCTTCGGTTCGCCGGCTTCGTGAAAGTCCAGCCGGGCAAAGTAGGCGTTCTTTTCGAGCTTTTTCAGCGTCGATAACTGCTTAGTCGCGTGTTGCCAACTGTTCTGCCGTTCATCCAGCATTTGTTGTTGTTGACGCACGGAGAGCCCGGTTTCCATCATGCCTTCATAACTATCGGTCTTAATGTTGACGTCGTTATAAAAGTTGGTTTTAATGTCCGCCTGGTCCTTCTCCGACCGTTCAATGGTGGCGCTTTGTTCGTCTTGTGCCACCTTAATTTTTGCAACCACGTGATCTAAGTGCTCCTGTTCCGAAGCCTTAATTGACTTAGCCATGTAACGCCCTCCATTCTTAAATATCGAACAATAATTTTATCACTATCGCGAGCGTGACTCAATCAATAACCCGTTTAGCAAATCGCTTTCAATGTTTAAGTGTAAAGATTGTTTGAATATTCGGTTAGCATTCAGTAATTAAGGTTGCAATTCGTTTAAGTTTCGGCTGAAAAGCCAAAATCACTAGTTTTCAACGCGCAAGGCGACTAGAATGAACCCAACTTGTTTGGAGGTGTCCGGATGGCCGCATTGATTACCACGTTAACCCACTTAGAACAACTGATTGTCCCGCTGCTAACCACCCTGGGTAGCTGGAGTTACATCTTGCTATTCGCCGTTATTTTCTTGGAAACCGGCATGGTCGTTTTTCCGTTTCTCCCCGGCGAATCCCTAATTTTTCTAGCCAGTACCATGGCGGCCAGCCACGGGGCGACCCTCAATATTCAAATCTTAGTCCCAGTCTTCTTCGTGGCGTCGGTCATCGGCGACACCGTTAACTTTGAAATCGGCCGGCACCTGATTCGCTTACCGTGGTTGCAGCGCCGCCTACCCGCCGATAAGCAACGGCTAGCCCACGACTTCTTTACCAAGTACGGGGCTAAAGCCGTTATGTTCGGCCGTTTCGTCCCGTTAATTCGGACCTTCGTCCCACTGAGTGCCGGCGCGGCGAACATGCCACAACGGTCATTTGCCCGCTGGAACTTAATAGGAGTTGGCATCTGGGTCGCAGTCGGCTGTTCACTCGGCTACTTCTTCGGATCAATTCCGTTCGTGCAAAGTCACCTATCACTCTGCTTCTTGGCCATCATGGCAGCCGCGTTAATTCCGGCTAGCCTGATTGCGTTAGTCAAGCTGATTCGCCGGCGGGTCGCTTAACAATGAAACTACACAAAAACAGTCGGCAAATACCGGCCGTTTTTACGTTTCCATATACTAATAGTCAAAGCGTGGACCCAAAGTCAGCCAACTTTGGGTCCACGCTTTTTAACCTATGTAGTTACTCGTAACCTAAGCTCAACAGCCAGGATACGGCAATCGTCGCGACTAGTAGCCCGCAAAATAATAACATGATGCGGTCGATCCAGTAGTACCATTCACGATTCCGACGCACCGCTTTCGCCCCCTTCCACGGTGTTTCCTATAATATACCGCAACTCACTCACCCAGCCTAGGTCAATCAAAATGGATTTAGCGGTGAGTTATTTCTTTTCAAAAACGGTGAAAAAGTGTACCCTTTCTTTGGAATACTTGGGAGGAACACTATGCAAACTATCGAACTTACCCCGTACCAATCCGTCTGGCGCGACTGGGCTACGCAGGCCGAAACTGACCTAGCTAACCAGCTCGGTGACTTACTGCTCGCTAGCGACCACGTCGGCAGTACCGCCATGCCGCACGTCTTAGCCCGGCCAACGATTGACCTGGCGTTACGCGTCACCGACGTTGACACGGTGCGGACACAACTGGCGCTCAAGCCCGTCAAGGGGACCAATCAAACTTTTACGACGGTGAGTCACGGTCACCCGCTTCAGCTGATTTTGACGACCCGGCAGGCCGATTATGACCAGCTGATTGCCTTTCGTGACTACCTGAACGCCCACCGGACGGACGGCCGAAAGTACACCGCCATCCGCCAGACCGCGGCCGCCACACCGGCAGCTTATTTACAAACCAAAGCCGCCTTTATGGCCGGGATTAACGACAAAGCGCAGGATTGGCTAGCCACCAAGGATCAACACGAGCACCACGATCGCACCGTCCGCGCCGAACTGGTCAACATGTGCCTGATCAGCGACCCGCAAACCGGCAAGGTCGTCGTTGAAAATAAAATCGACGCCCAGTGGCAGGGACTGACCTTTCCCGGCGGTCACGTGGACCCCGGGGAGTCGCAGGTTGCGGCCATCAAACGGGAAGTCTTGGAAGAAACCGGATTAACTGTCCACCAATTAAAGCTGGTCGGCACCGTCACCTGGGTGGAAAACGCTGCTGGCGACGTTTCACTGGGAACACTGTACACCACCAGTGACTTTTCCGGCCAGTTGCTGCCCGGATCGTACGAAGGCGCCATTAGTTGGAAGCCGCTCAGTGCACTGACCGCTGACAAACTCGCACCGGGTGTGGCTGAAATGCTCAAAGTACTGACCGATCCCGCCGCCAGCGAGGCCTTCTGGGGCTTTGACGATACGCAGTTACGCGTTTATTAAAGAATCGAGGTAATTTTATGGATCAAGTCTCACTCGTTATTATTTTATTTGCCGCCCTGCTGGTTCCACTGGTCATGGCCAAATTCAAAATCAGCAGCCTACCGACTGCGGTGATGGAAATCATTATCGGGATTGCACTCGGCCCCAGTATTTTCGGGGTCGTCAGTACGACAACCGCCATTTCGGAATTGTCCACCATCGGGGTGATCGTCCTGCTGTTTCTGAGCGGGTTAGAAATCGACTTTAGCCTGTTCAAGAAACGGCGCACCGCCATGACGCCACTCGAACAAAAGAACGCGGCCAACCTACCGAAATATTCGCCGGTTCGGCTATCCGTCTACGCCTACGGAACGATTGTCATCTTATCGTTACTGTTAGCCGCCGCCTTTAAAGTCAGTGGGTTATTCAGCGATTTCTGGTTGGCCACGATTCTCTTCGGCACGATTTCACTCGGAATCGTCATCGCCGCCCTAAAGGAGAAGGAACTGCTTAGTAAGGCATTTGGCCAAACCATCCTCCTAATCGGGGTCTTCGGTGAACTGGTGCCAATGATGGGGCTAACGCTGTACGCTTCGGTTTACGGTAGTGACTCTAAAAGCTTATGGCTATTATTATTAATTTTAGCGGTCGCCGCCCTGTTACTCTTACGGTTCAAACCGTTCTTTCGCTTTTACCAAAACATCAATAAATCGACCACGCAGTTGGACATCCGGCTGGCCTTTTTTCTAATCGTCACAATGGTGACCGTCGCCGAATCGGTCGGCGCGGAAAACATTCTCGGAGCCTTCGTTGCCGGCATTGTTTTGAAACTCCTCCAGCCCAGTGAAACGACCCGCGAGCGGCTCGACTCGATCGGCTACGGGTTCTTTATCCCGATTTTCTTCATCACGACCGGGGTCGATTTGAACCTGCGGACCCTGCTGACCAGCGGTAAAACGCTGATCTTGATTCCACTATTTTTCTTAGCGTACATGGTTGCCAAGGCCGCCGTTTTCTGGGTACTCAAGTTACGCTTTAAAACCGCGAACGCCCTCGCCGGCACCGCGTTAAGTGCAACCACGATGACGATGGTCCTAGCCGTTTTAAGGGTCGCTAAATCAATGAATACCATTACGGCCGACCAGTCCGGGGCCTTCCTGTTGGCAGCCCTGCTGACGTGCATCGTCTCACCGATGATTTTCAACCAACGCTACTCGGCCGAAAAAGAGGACCTGGTCAAGACTTCGGTCCACTTTATTGGCGCCAACTTAAGTACCGTGCCGGTCGCGCAACAACTAACCAAGGGCTGGTTCAACGTTCAGATGTACACCAACCACGAACAAAATTACCGCACCTACCACTCACAAGTGCCGGTCACGTTAATGGAAGACTTTTCCGCGGCGGACCTTCAAGACGCCGAAGTCTTCGATACCGACATCCTAGTGCTGGGGCACATTGACGCGGAACGTAACTACGAGTTGGCTAAAGTTGCCCACGATTACGGGGTTAAGCGGATCATCGTCCGCTTTGAAGACCGCAACGTGCTAAACGAACACGAAGACGAACTCAAACAACTCGGTATCGAAGTTTATAACACCCCCGAAGCCAACATTACGCTGTTGCGGGCGTTGATCGAATCTCCGTCGACGATGCTGATGCTCAACGATACCGAAAATAGCATTTACGAAGTCCGGGTCTTGAACCACCGTTACACCAACGTTCAAATCAAGAACCTCAGCTTTGCCCAGGACATTACCATCAGTCAGGTCATCCGTAACCGCAAGTTGATCGTCCCAAACGGCAACACGACCATCATGTACGGCGACCGCTTAATTTTTACCGGTTCCAAGCAGGACGCACCGCGCATCCGGCAAGCGTTAGCAACGGCGAACTGATTGCCGCGCGTTTTATGGTAAAATGGTTGCATTGCGATTTAGTCAAGAAAGATAGAGGAGATTTCGAATGGCAACTTTTTCCGTTTATATGATTCGCCACGGCCAAACCTACTTTAATAAGTACCGCCGGATGCAGGGCTGGTGTGATTCACCACTGACTGCCGTTGGGGAAGCCGACGCCCGTAACGCGGGTAAGATGCTGAACGGCATTCACTTCGACGCCGTTTATTCCAGCGACATGACCCGCGCCGTGCGGACCGCTGAATTAATGCTGCCGGCCAGCGGCAACGCCGACCTGACCGTCCAACCGTTAGCCGCCTTCCGAGAAGCCTTTTACGGCTACTTCGAAGGTGACGACACCTCGCAGACCTGGTTCGAAGTCGGGGCGCCGCACCAAGCCCCGACCCTGTCGGACATCATTGCGACTTACGGTATCGAAAAGGCTAAGGACTTCTGTAAGGCTGCCGATCCGTTCCACCAAGCCGAAAATAACGCTGAATTTTGGCAGCGGGTCAACGGTGGCCTGGATACGCTGCGCGCCAACCAGCAAGACGGTGACAAAGTGTTAGTCGTTAGCCACGGGAACACGATCTATAGTATCGCCGCCCGCTTTGCTGAACTAACGTCGCCGGAACGGCCGCAAAACGGCAGCGTCACCAAGTTTACGATTAGTGACGATGCCGTTCAGCTTGATTACATCGGCCGCAAAGACCACCTCGCCTAACGAAGGAGCGTATTCAACATGTCCCAATTTTCCATTTACTTTATTCGCCACGGCCAAACCTATTTCAACTTGTTTAACCGGATGCAGGGCTGGTCGGACTCCCCGTTGACCGACTACGGTAAGCAGATTGCCACGCAGGTTGGTGAAGCACTGCAAGCCGTGCCGTTCGACGCGGTTTACGCCAGTGATTCCAAACGGGCGGTTGACACCGCCCGGCTGATTCAGGAAGCTGCCGGCCAACCGAACGTGCCGTTCAACACCCTGATGAACTTCCGCGAAGTCTTCTACGGCTATTTTGAAGGTGGCGACTCCAGCCGCACCTGGTCGTTAGTCGGTCGCCAGTACGGCGTTAACAGCCTGCACACCTTACTCACGAAGATCAACATCGAGGAAACCCGGGACCTGATGAAGACCATCGACCCGTGGCACGAAGCTGAAGACAACGTGGCCTTCTGGCAACGGCTGGACGCCGGCTTTGACTACCTCAAGGCCCACCATGATCATCACGAAAAGGTCCTGGTCGTATCGCACGGCACGACCATCCGCAGTATCGCCGCCCACTTCGCCCCCAACTTAGACATCAGTCGCGGGCCGAAAAATGGTAGCCTGACCCGGCTCGACGTTGACGGCGACCAAATCAAGCTGGTGACCTACGCCAAGGAACTCGTCCCAACGGTGGCCAACGCCCACTCATAATCATTATTGAACAAACAGAAGCGCAGCTAACCGAAAAGTCGGTTAGCTGCGCTTTTAACATCTCTCGAGGCCGGTTTAATTACTCGTCGTCAGCTTAATGCCAACGATGCCGATGACTAGCAAACTAATGAATACCCAGGTCAGCGGTGCAATCGGTTCCTTAAAGAAAACTAAGCCGACTAAAATTGCGCCGACCGCGCCGATGCCGGTCCAAATTGGGTAAGCAATGCTTAACGGTAAGTGCTTCGTTGCCAGCGCCAGAAAGCCGAAACTCAAAATCATCCCAACCACGGTGGCCACCGCGTAGCCGAAATGACTGAACCCGTTACTTAGTTTCATCATCGTCGCCCAAACCACTTCAAAAATTCCGGCAATAACCAAATAAATCCACGTCATGTCCAGTTCCTCCTAAAAAAACCGGCCAACGGATACCCGCTCCCACTAAGACCTAAGGAAGCGGACACACGTTGTCCGGCGACAATTTTTTATTCAACGGCACCCACTGTAACAAATCCCACCTTGACCGTCAAGTTAGCGGCCTAGTAACATCCAGCGGGTCAACGGGGTCAGTGGTTCCGGCAATGCGGCCAAGTCAAAGAACTTAGCCGTGCTAGTCTCGTCAGTCGCTTGTACCAACTTACCGCCGCGGGTGGTCGCCCGGTACAGGGTAGTCACGCTATCGATGACGTCGCCGTTCGGGTACTGGTAGTGCATCTTGGGACCGCTAAAGACATCGATCAGCGTCAGGTCGCCGACCGTTAAGCCGGTCTCTTCCTTTAGCTCGCGCCGGGCGGTTTGCTGAACACTTTCTCCCGGTTCGGTCGACCCCGCCGGTAAACCCCAGCAGTGATTATCCGTCCGATAAACGAGCAACACTTGACCAGTCGAATTTTGCGCCATGATGGCCGCCCCGGCAACCACTAGCGGTTGGTGACCAACCAGTTGCCGTAATTTCAATACGTATCCCATTTATCCGTCCCCCTAGTGCGCTAAAGCGCAATCTTTAGTACTCACATGTTATACTTAGCATAACTATAACACGTCAGGAGTGATTGAATGTCCGAAACTAACGCTAGTCACGTTCAAGAAGTTATTATCGCCGGCATGTCTAAAACGGTGCCCAATTACGCGTACGCCATGTCCGAATTGGAAGCACTCGTGGAAGCCAATAACATGCACGCCGCTTTACGAATTGACCAGGGGCTTGAAAAACCCAACCCGGCCACTTTCTTCGGTAAGGGGAAAGTGGTTGAAATCAAGGAATTGGCTGAAAGCCACGACCTAAACGTCATGGTGATCAACGCCGACTTAACGCCGAGTCAGGTCCGCAACTTGGAAGAACAAACCGGGGTGCAAATTATTGATCGCACCGGTCTAATTTTGGAAATTTTCGGTAACCGGGCCCGCAGCAAGGAAGCCAAGTTACAAGTTAAAATTGCCCAGTTGCAATACCAACTTCCGCGATTACGGACCAGTATTTCGAACCGGTTAGACCAACAGGCCGGCGCGGCAGCCGGTGGTGGCGGTGGCTTTACCAACCGTGGTTCAGGTGAAACCCAGCTTGAATTGAACCGGCGGACGATTCAGGACCGCATTAGTCACGCAAAGCACGAATTGAAGGAATTGAATAAGGATGAAGAGGTTCGGCGCGCCCAACGCGACCGCGCCGGGTTACCAAACGTGGCCCTGGTCGGTTACACCAACTCGGGTAAGTCGACGACCATGAACGGGCTAGTCAAATTATTCGGTAAGGGTGAAGACAAGCAGGTCTTTGAAAAGGACATGCTATTCGCGACCCTCGATACCAGTATTCGCCAGTTAACGTTCCCCGACAACAAGCAACTACTACTAAGTGATACCGTCGGATTCGTCAGCGACCTGCCACATAACCTGATCAATGCGTTTCGCTCGACCTTATCGGAAGCGGCCAACGCCGACCTGTTAATTCAGGTCATCGACTACGCCGACCCGCACTACAAGGAAATGATGGCAACCACTGAAAAGACCTTAAAGGAAATCGGCGTTCACGACGTACCGATGATCTACGCCTTTAACAAAGCCGATTTAACCGAGGCCGACTACCCGAACCAACAGGAAGATCAGTTGATTTACGCGGCCAAGGACGAAGCGTCCTTGCAAGCCCTCACCAAGATGATCAAGGCCAAGGTCTTTAAGGACTACGTCACGACCACCCTGCTGATCCCGTTCAGTGACGGGGACGTGGTGGCCTACTTAAACGACCACGCCAACATCCTCAAAACCGACTACCTCGCCGACGGGACCCAACTCAAAGTTGAGTTGAACAGCGTCGACGCACAGCGGTACGCCAAGTACGAAGTTACCCCAGCATAAACGTAAATAAAAACGCTGTCAGAATGCGATTCTGACAGCGTTTTTTGCTATTTTACAGTTGATGTTTACGCCGCACCGCTGCCTTGGCGAGTGACCCGGCCGTCCATAAACTCACGAGCACGATCAGCCAACTCAGCGCGTTGAGTGATAGCGAACGCACTACCGTCGCCGCAATGATCACACCAATGATGCCACCGAGGATGATCCCGAAAAGGCCGCGGTAAGCCACGCGATCGTGGCGAATAAAATTGACCGCCGACACCGGCATTAACAGCGCACAGGAAAGCATCATAATCGGGAAGGCGGCAATCGGCGTTAAGCCCAGAAAATACATCATTACCATGCAGGGGGCGTACAACCCGACCCCGGCCGCCATCAGTAAACCTAAAATAAAATTACCAACGGTCCCGATCACCAGCGCCCACCCCCGCAGGCCGGTCGCCTGGTTGGTCGCACCAAGTAAAGTTGTCCAGCCTAACAGTTTGGCGGCCATCAACAGCGCCGTTAACACCAGGGCCACCGCCATAATCACTTGAATGCGACGCTGATCAAGTTTCGTCATGACTTCACTACCGAGTAGCGCACCAACCGTTGCAGCTGCCACTAACGCGACTAGCGTCAACGGATCGACCCGCACCGCGGTCACGAAGAACAACGCTTCGACCGCCGTGGGAATCGCGTGCATCGTATTTAGCGTTCCCGGTAACCGGCGTTCGTCGTCCAGGTAGTGACTGACTTGAAAAATCGCGGTGGAAGTCACAAAACTACCGATTCCGAGTGTGTCCAAGAAGTCGGTTAACGCCCCGATTCCAAGCCCCCAGCCAAAACTGGCGTCCACTAACCGCACCGCTTGTCGTTTTGCGCCTCTTACTAATAACAAGAATAATCCGCAACTAATCATCACTAGGATGATTGAAATTGCTAGTACCATAAAATCCCTCGCTCTCTTAAGCGTACCGTTGCATTATACACGCCTTTGGCACTAACACCAACGATTTTTCACGCACTTTTCATTGCTTTTATAACTATATTTATAAAAGTCGAACGAATCTTAATCAAGACAATCCGTTATAGCTGTTTTAGCGAACTATTTAACGATAAGATTTTAATTAGTTCGTGTTTTAATTAGAAAACACCGAAAAAAGCGCTAAATATAATTGTCAACCCCTCTAATCTCTGCTATGCTAAAACCAATTATTTTTGCGCCATTTGAAAGCGAGGACCAATTTTCATGCAAAAAGCAACTCAAGAAACGACCTTGAACCGTTCGCTCGGCTTCTGGTCAGCACTATCACTCGTCGTTGGAACGGTTATCGGTTCCGGAATCTTTTTCAAGCAGTCATCCGTCCTCGACAGTGCCGGTTCGACCGGCATGGCGCTACTCGCTTGGCTTTTAGGGGGCTTGATTACCCTGACAGCTGGCTTAACCATCGCCGAAGTCGGCGCACAGATGCCACACACCGGTGGCCTTTACGTGTACATGGAGGAAATCTACGGGAAACTTTGGGGCTTTTTGTCCGGTTGGATGCAAATCGCGGTTTACGGACCGGCCATTATTGCGTCGATTGCCGCTTACCTTGGCATTTTGCTGGTTGGCTTTTTCAACCTCAACGGGGTCTGGCAAGCACCGCTCGCAATTGGCGTCATTGTACTCATCGGGATTTTGAACATGTTTGAAAATCGCTGGGGCGCCGCCTTTCAAATCGCAACGACCCTCGGTAAGTTACTCCCGATTGCCGCCATCATCATTTTTGGCCTGTTCTACGGTGACCAGGACGCGTTCGGCCAATCCTTAAAAACGGTCAGTCAGTCGACCGGTAGTTTCGGGGTGGCGGTGCTGGCCACGTTATTCGCCTACGACGGCTGGAGCCTGGTCGCAAACTTGGGGGGCGAAATCAAGAACCCGCAAAAGCTATTACCGCAAGCCATTATTTTAGGTATTTCGCTCGTCTTAATTGCCTACACCTTAGTTTCGTACGGTATCTTGCACTTCGTGGACGCCAACACGATTCACCGGCTCGGTCAGCAAACGACCGTTTACTTCGCCAACGCGGCGTTCGGTACGATTGGTGGACGGCTATTAAACATCGGGATCATCGTCTCGATGGTCGGCTGTTTGAACGGGAAAATCATGACCTTCCCGCGGATCGTCTACGCGATGGCGGAACGTAACCAACTCCCATTTTCAAAACAATTAAGCTACCTGAACAAAAAGTCGCACGAACCGATTGTGGCCACCCTCGTGATTCTGGTTTACGCCAGCATCATGATCCTCTTCTTCAACCCCGATCGCCTATCGGACCTTTGTATCTTCACCGTTTACTGCTTCTACGTGGCAACCTTCGTCGGCGTCTTCCTATTACGCCGGCGCAACCGCGACTTAACGCGACCGTTCTCAACCCCGGGTTTCCCGGTCACCCCACTGATTGCAATTCTCGGCGCCCTCTTCGTGATTATCAGTGAAATCGGCTCCGACCTCCCTGGGGTCGCCCTCTCGCTAGTCATCGTGGCCATCGGGATTCCGGTGTACTATTGGAAGAGCCGCACAAGTAATTAGTTAGAACAATCAACAGCGTCTGTGATTCAAGTCACAGACGCTGTTTTGTAATCATTCAAGCCCCGATTGTGGAAGGCTTTCCGCCTTGCCGGTTGGTCCTAAAGCAGCTGGAACGTGGCGGACACGACTTTAAGCCAAGTCCCTCTTTTGATCTGTCATCATAATCAATAATGCGCTTTGGTATCATTGCTGGTTAACGGGAACTGTTCAGTCATAATCGGTCTTTTTTAGCTTGCCTGTCACATTCGAAGTCCAAAAGTCTACGTTTAATTATTAGCGAACAGACTCTCAATTTCAAAAAGTCCTGTAAAATCAGTTTGATTTTACAGGACTACGCTTAATATGCTTGCTTCTCCGCAAATTAATCATTGCGCCGTGCGCCAACTAACCGACGTTGAGCGCACGCGCTTTACTTGGTATTGATTGAACCGCTTGTCAGGAGGGTCACCATGTGAATCGTCGCCGGGTAATAGCCCTGCTTAACCAACTTCTTGCTGAGTTCCGGCGCGTAGCGTTCACTCAATTGGTGGTCATTGGTCGCGTAGGCGGCGTAGGCTAACGGCGTGGTAAACGCGGCGTTATCGTAGCTTTCCAGCGGCTGGCCGGTCAACGAATACACGGTTCCTAACTGTTTTTCATGTTTAAAGAACCGCAGCATCTTCTTCACGATTTCGTAACTGACTGGGCTTTGACTCATTTGATAGTCGTAGGCGACCCGCCACGGAATCCGGCAGGCGTTGAAGCCGTACTGGTGATCGTACTCGGAATCGACCTGCTTGGGTTCGACCGTCCCGAATTTGAGTTGCGGACCCGACACGGTGACGAAGTCGGCCATTAGCCCACTGGCGTGTTGACTACTGAGTTGTTTGAGGGCCCGCTGGCTATTTTGGGCAACCCGCGTCCAACTACCATCCTTGGTAAACGCCGCAAATTTACGGAAATAAGCCGTGATCAGGTCGGACGGACGTAATAAGTCGCGAAAACCAGACTTGGCGGCCCAGTCACCGACTTGTGGCAACTTCGTGACCGGGTTAATTTCCCGTTCACCAATGGCCGCAATCAACTTGCGGGCCAGCTTAGCGTAATTCAACGCGCCGTCACTACCCCACAACTCGTCCGCCAGAATAAGCGCGTAGGCGATGTCCAAATCGCCATCGGTCGCACTGGATTGCTCACTGCGCCCACTCACCATCTCGTTACCGTGCCGGGATTGGCGCCAGGCCATCAACGGGTTATCCGCGCTAATGCGGTGCGCCAAGTAGTAGCGGGTCAACTGGTCAAAGGTCCGCCGGTCATCCAAATCTTGTTGGGCGGCGAATACCGCAATCAACATACCGTACCCCTGCGCTTCCGATAAGGTCTGGTAGTGCCGTTCGGCGCCGTTGGTGACCACGAACTTGGCCTGGTCGCTCCCCTTCAAATACGTCTTTTTCCAATTATGATAGTGGGTCTTGACCATCCGGTGCTTAACCGTTTCGGTCGCTTTCGGGGGTTGGTTGACCCAAACGACCCCGCCGATGACCGCCGTCACGATTAAGATGAGCCCAGCTATTAGCCATTGATACCGATGCCGTTTCACATTTTCCCTCCTGCTTGCTTAGAAGCGTTCCGTCTTATACCACTTCGTCTGGTGGTGACCACTCAGGCGATCCCGCACCATATCAACCAGCGCCATTACCGAAACAACGATAAATAGCTGGGCGTAAGTAAAATAAGCGACGACGGTGTAAATAAAGTTGGTTACAGTTGCCTGACCGTAATCACTCGCCAACGCAATGTTCATTTGCAATAAGTATAAATAAAACATCAAAATCCAGTTGATCAGGAACAGGTAGGCTAACGGTCCGTTCAGTGATACCAGGCTACCCACTTGCGGCACCGCCCAGTGAAGACCGAGCAAGCCGGTATTGATCACGAATAGAACGTTCGAACAGACAATCGCCACGCTAAACCAAAAGTACACGCAGAGGTAGTACACCAACTCTAACTTGACCCGCCACGGTGTGTGATCAAATAAATGACCCAGATTTTTAAGAATCACGACATAGTTACCGCGCGCCCAGCGCTTGCGCTGATGATAATACGCAAACAAGGTTTCCGGTTCCTGCTGAAAGGCCTCCGCACGGTGCGCTAACGCGATTAACTTGCCGGCGCGCATCAACCGAAACGATAAGTCGGTATCCTCCGTCAGCGCACCGTTTTGCCAACCGCCCAGTTCGGTTACCATCCGTCTATTAATGATGAAGTTCGTTCCTGGAATCCGGCCAATCTTGAACAGTTGCCACATGCCGGTATGCTGAATTCGCTGCGTACAAATGATTTCTAAATTAATACAACGGGTCAAAAAGTTTTGTTGATAGTTCCGGGTTTTGTTGCGGCCGAACGCGGCGGCGTAGCGTTCGGGATTTTCCAAGACCTTTTGCACTAAGAAATACAGTGCCCGCCGCTCCGGGGCCGCGTCAGCGTCAAACACGCAGAGATAGTCGCCCCGCGCCACCTTCAACGCGTCGTTCAGCACCCCGGCCTTACCACCAGTCCCCCGCCGCTCAATCACCCGTAAGCACCGGTTTTGAAATTCCGGTTGGGTTTGCAATGCCCGCACGCGCGCCGCCGTCTGGTCCGTACAATTATCCGCGTAGACCAATACTTCCACCGCTGCGTGCGGGTAGGCCATGTTTAAAATGGCGCGGACGGTGGCTTGGATCACCTTTTCTTCGTTATGAGCCGGAACGACGACCGTGACTGACGGCGTCGTAGCTAACGGCACTAAGTTACTCAGGCGTTTCGACCGTAACTGCTTTACAATGAAGCTAACCCCGCCAATAACCGTTACAATAGTTATTAACAGCGAGAGCCAAATACTGATGATGGCCGCAATGTAGAGATAATTAATCACCGGCCTCATCCTCCGAATTAAACCGCCGCACCGTTTTAATGAAAATGTGCCACCAAAATAGGCCCAGCACACTCACACTTACGGCCAGCAGTAGCGTCACTAGCCAGCTGACCGGCATCAGCCACGCAAAATTTGCTAAAACCATCCCATCCCCCTATACGTATTCCTTAACAATATCCGTCTCCGCGTTACGTTCCAGCTGCGCTAACGCACTGGCTAGCGTACAGTCGCGGGCGTGTTCCGGCGTTGCCACCGTCAGCTGCCCCGTACGCAGGACTAACGCCGTCTGCTCCAATCCCAACTCAACGGCCAGTCGGTCCAAGCGCTGCTTCAATTTTTGCCGTAACAACGGTGCCTTGACCTGGTTCAACATCGGCGATAGGATAATAAACTTACCGTTACCGACATAAAATAAACGGTCTTCCTTAAAGAGCAAGGTGGCAACGTGGTCGGCCGTCGTCTTTAACAGTACGTTGAGCCGCTCACTGCCCAAGAAGTTGACGACGTTTTCCAAAAAGTCGATTTTGACTAACGTCAGGGTAAAACGGTAATCGCGTTCGTGGTAAAACACCAGTAACAGTTCCCGTTCAACTGCCCGCTCCAGTGCCGTGCGGTTCAAGGCGCCGGTCACAATTTCCATGTCCGGCTTAGCTTGCCGTAAATCAGTCAGCGTGTCGGCCACCGCCCGCCGTTTTAACAAGCGGTGGTCCAAAATATACATAAAGTAGGTCGTCACCGGCGTTACCGTCAGTAGCGCGACACTCCCCCATAAATACAGGTCACGCGTATAACTCATCGCCAGTAGCAGCCCGCCAACGCTCATGCTGACAAACGCCAGGACCGCCCCTAAGATCAAGTAGGTCGTCCGCCCCAACAGTAAGCCTAATAAAAAGGTGCCCGCGACAATGCTAAAATTCACCCACGAGCCCCCGATGACACTTAAATATAACAAGGTGTACTGATAGGCCAAGACGACTAGCATGCCGAGAAAGACGACCGTATCAATTGGTTTACGTTTCATTTTCATCCCCCAAAGGTTCTATTTTAGTGAGTGGCCCGCGAATTCACCCAATAATTACGGTTATTATACTGGAAACAGCACTTTATTTTATTATTAACTTAACGCTCAATCTCACTTCCCGCTTAAAAGGCTTTCTTTTCAACAGTACCCGCACTTGACCGCACCCGACGTCACTCAATTATTAACTAACACCACTTAATTATATTTATAACTAGGCTCAACCATCTCGTAATACCAAAAACGCCCAACCTTGACCGAAGCCGGGGTGGGCGCTGCATTGATTACTGACTTTTTACGCTAAGCGCTTGTCTAAAACTCGTGACAATACCGACAGTGCGTAACAAATAATAAAGTACATTAACGCGATCATCAGGAACATCGGAATAATGTAAGCTGAATTTTGCCCGTAAATTATCTGGGCGTGGTTCAACAGCTCCGGTAACACGATGATCGTGGCTAACGATGTATCCTTTATCAGTGAGATAAACTGACTAACAATCGTCGGAATCGTCTTCTTGATGGCCTGTGGGAACACAATGTGCCACAACGCCTGGACGTAGGTCATCCCGTTAGCACGGGCACCTTCCATCTGACCGGAATCAACGGCCAAAATTCCCGAACGAATGATTTCCGCCAACATCGCGGATTCAAAAATCGTCATCGCCAAGATGGTGGCAAACAGAATACCGGGTTTAAATCCTAGGTGCGGTAGCCCAAAGTAGGTAAAGAAAATAATCAGAATCAGCGGTAAGTTACGGATAATGTCAACGACGAAACCAACGACGGCCGACAAGTACTTGATTTTGACGTAGCGCAGCACCCCCAACACCGAACCGATAATAAAACTGGCAATAATTGAGACCACCGAAACTTCCACGGTGACCCACAGGCCTTCCAGCAAGAAACGCAGGTTGACCCAGGAATAAGCGTCAATAAAATTTTGCATGCGAAAGCCTCCTTACTTGGCAAGTTGTTTTTCTAAATGCCGCATGTAATAACTCAGCGGTAGCGTAATCACGAGGTAAAACCCACCGACGACCATGTAACTGTTGATCGTGTCCAGCGATAACGACGCAATTGAATTGGCCTGGTACATCAGGTCAAAGCCGGCGACGAACGCCAATACCGACGAATTTTTCACCAGGTTAATGAACTGATTGCCCAGGGGTGGGATCACAATTTTGAAGGCCTGTGGGAGCACGATCTTACTCATCGCCTGCCAATACGTCATCCCGTTAGCGCGGGCACCTTCCATCTGCCCCGGGTCAACCGACTGAATCCCCGCACGGACCGTTTCGGCGATAAACGACGACGTATAGATGGTTAGGCCAATCGTCCCGGCAGTAAAGCCATCAATTTTTGCAACGTAGAGCGGAATAATCACGTAGAAAAACATCGCAATTACCAGTAACGGGATATTTCGAAAAATCTCAATGTAGACCCGGCCAATCACCCGCATCAGCCGGTTCGGCAATACTTCGAAGATGGCGAACATCGTGCCGATCATCGTACTGAAAATCAGGGCAATCAGGCTGGATAATAACGTGTAACCGAGTCCTTGAACCAGCTCGGACCAGTAGTGCGTCAAAATAGTTATCATTAGCGAGCCGCCTCCTTATAGTCGAAACCAGCAACATTGCCGAACCACTTCTTTAAAATGCGGTTATACGTTCCGTCAGCTTCAATTTCTGCCAGAGCCTGGTTGACGCTCTTCTTAAACGGCGTCTGGCCCTTATTAATCGCAATGCCGTAGGGTTCCTTCGTAAAGGTTCCGCCCACAACTTCGTATCCGGGATTTTGGGTCGCCATCCCGTATAAAATACCGTTATCAGTGGTCAGCGCGGCGCCCTGGCCGGATTTCAAGGCGGTCATGGCCTGCGCGTAGTCGGATAATTCTAACACCCGCGCCTTGGGGGCCGACTTTTTAATGTTAGCAACCGAGTTGGCCCCGGTCACGCCGAGCACCTTCGTCCCAGCCTTATCGAGATCCTTAACCGATTTGACCGGACTGCCCTTCTTCACTAACAGTGACTGACCGGCGTCAAAGTACGACTTCGAAAAATCAACTTGCTTTTCACGTTCCGGCGTAATCGTCATCGTGGCGATAATGGCGTCGATATTGCCATTCTTAAGCAACGGAATCCGCGTTTGACTAGTGACTTGGACGAACTTTGCCCGCCCGTTTTCCCCCAAGATACGCTTGGTGATGGCCTTAGCGATGTCCACGTCGAAGCCCTTGACCTGGTTATCCTTGACGTCCATTAAACCGAACAGCTTGGTATCGGCTTTAACACCCCAGGTGATCGTGTTACTGGCACGGTCGTTTTGAAGCACGTCCTGCTTGGACAGGGACTGGCGCTGACCGCAAGCCGTTAAGAACACGGTCACGATGCCGAACAGTGCCAGTAAACGCACCAGTCGGGTTACTTTTTTTATCATCAGCTTTCCTCCCTATCCGCTAGTGCGTAATAATTTTGCCTAAAAATTGCCGGGCCCGCTCGTTGGCTGGCTGACCGTCAAAGAAGGTCGACTTGGCATCGTCTTCCAAAATTTCACCGTCCGCCATGAAGATCACCCGGTCGGCTACTTCACGGGCAAAGCCCATTTCGTGGGTCACGACCAGCATCGTCATACTGGAATCCTCCGCGACGGTCTTCATTACGTTTAACACGTCGTCGATCATTTCCGGATCCAGTGCCGAAGTCGGTTCGTCAAACAACAAGCACTTTGGCTTCATCGCCAGTGAGCGGGCAATCGCGATGCGTTGCGCCTGGCCACCGGAGAGCTGACTGGGTAAATTGTTGGCCTTATCCGCTAAACCGACACTATCGAGTAGCGCCATCGCCAGCTGCTTGTTTTCCGCTTCCGGCCGTTTCAGCACGAGCCGCGGCGCAATCATGATATTTTCTAAAACCGACTTGTTGGCGTACAGGTTGAAATGTTGAAAGACCATGCCAACGTTTTTACGAATCTTATTCATATCGGTCTTACGGTCGGCCAAATCAAAACCGTTGACCAGTAGCTGGCCGGACTGCACCCGTTCCAAACCGTTGACGGTTCGAATCAGGGTACTCTTACCGGAACCCGAGGGGCCGATTAAAACCACTTTTTCGCCCTCGTTGATGGTCAAATTAATATTTTTTAAAGCGTGGAAGTCCCCGTAGTACTTCTCCACGTTGTGAAATTCGATCATTGACATGGCTGTCACCTTCGCTTTCTAAACCAGTAATGGACTGGTAAATGAGAATTATGGCATTAATAATAAAAATTAAAATATCTTTATCATTCGTTAATGCGTTCTAAATAGTTTAATATAAAATTAGTAAATATGTCAAAAGTCACGGTTTTATTGTTCGTAACAGCCAAAATCATCAGCTAAGTTCAGAACGATTTTGGTTAAAATTACCTAAATCAGGCTGATTTTTCGAATTATTTTTAGTTGTAATCTCTAATCTTTCATATTTAAGTATTAAAAATAAATGAGAAAGTTTTTAATTTTCGAGCTCGTTTTGGTTATTTTCTTTAGTCTAATCCCCAAATCACGTTACTTTCTTAACCGACCACCACTAACGCCTTTGCAAAAGCCCACCTGCCCACAAAAAAAAATCGGAGCACGACGTATCCGTGTACGTCGTGCTCCGATTAAATTAGTTGTACTTCACTTCAGTTTTTCCTGGCCCACTCAGGAAGATTTAGAACGCGTGGTCGGTCTGACCACCCTTAATAATCGTCAACACGTCGTCTAAACTAATATCGACCATGTTCTTAACGGCTAAGTTCGTGTAGAAGCCCACGTGCGGCGTGATAATCACGTTCGGCATCTGCATCAACTGAGCCACGTTGGTATCCTGCAACACTTCCCCCTGGTGATTCTGGTTGAAGAGCGCCTGTTCGCCTTCAACCGTATCCAGGGCAGCCCCGGCAATTTCACCGGCCTTTAAAGCGGCAACCAGTGCGTCGGTGACGATGACCGGCCCACGTGAAGCGTTGACGATGAAGGCGTCGGATTTCATTAATTTCAACGCCGGTCCGTCGATCAAGCCTTTGGAAGTCTCGTTCAAGTCAACGTGTAAGTCAACAACGTCTGCCTGCTTCAACAAGTCTTCCTTGGTGTCAACGTAAGTCAGCACGTCTTCTAATTCGGGATGGCGCACCACGTCATAGGCAATCACCTTAGCACCCAGACCGTGGAATAAGCGCGCCGCGGTACCACCAATCCGGCCGGCACCAATGATTCCAACGGTGAGCGAGCGGATTTCACGTGCTTGTAACCCGGCCCACTGGAAGTTTTGTTGGCCAATCCGACTATCGAACAACTCAAGGTTGCGAATCAGGCGCATCGTTTGGGCAACCGCCATTTCAGCCACTGAGTTGGGCGAGTATGCCGGCACGTTGGTCACCGTTAACCCGGCAGCCTTGGCGGCTGGAATATCGATCGTGTCGACCCCGGCCGTCCGACTGGTTAACTGTTTGAGCCCCATATCAGCCAACTTTTGGTAAACGCTCGGGTCGTCACCGATCGCACTCCGTTGCTGAATGACGAGGCCGTCATAACCCTTAGCCAGGTCGGCCGTTTGCGGGTGAAATTCCAAGTCGTTGGTATCGACCTGGACGTCATTAGCCTGCGCCCACGCTTTGATTGCTGCTTGTTCGTCATCACGTACACTGTACATTAAAATTTTTGTCATTACTTTGCCTCCGCTGATTTTTTTGCCACGTATTCGCTCATCCGTTCAACCGCCGTCTTCAAATCGGCCATCGACGCCGCGTAACTAATGCGGACGTACCCGTCACCACCAGGGCCAAATGAGCTGCCAGGAATTAACGCGACCCGCGCTTCGTGTGCTAATTCACGGCAGAATGCCATGCTATCTTGCGGCAAGCCCGCCGGAATTTTACTGAACAGGTAAAAGGCCCCTTCTGGTTTCGCCGACTTGAAGCCGATCTTGTTTAACGCCGCGTAAAGGTAATCACGCCGTTGCTGGTACTCCTGCTTCATCGTCTGGCCGTCATCGATGCCGTTGCTGAGCGCTTCGGCCGCGGCCGCTTGCGCGTTGGTGGTCGTTGAGGTGACCGTAAACTGGTGAATTTTACCCAGCTGCGCGGTAATTTCTTTCGGTGCACACATAATCCCGATTCTCCACCCGGTCATGGCGTGCGACTTGGAAACCCCGTTAAGTAAAATGGTCTGTTCGGGTAAGTAGCTAGCAATTGACACGTGGGCGTCACCGTACGTCAACTCACTGTAAATTTCGTCGGATAACACGAAAATCGGTTTATCAGCTAAAACGGCTGCCAACGCCTTCAAGTCGTCCTTACGGTAGGTCACACCAGTTGGGTTGGACGGGAAGTTTAACACCACCGCCTTAGTTTTCGGGTGAGCAGCTAAGGTTTCGCTGAGCATCTCCGGTGACAACACGAAGTCATTTTTAGACGTATCCATGAAGACCGGCGTTGCGCCGTTCAACTTCGCAATCGCGATGTAAAGTGGGAAAATCGGGGTCGGAATCAAGACTTCGTCACCGGGATTTAAAATCGAACTGAGCGCGGTGTAGATCCCGCCAGTCGCACCAGCCGTGATAATGACTTCACTTTTCGGATTGTAATGGACGTCGTACTTCTTTGCCAAGAAATCGGCTGCTGCCGTCCGCAATGCCAACGTCCCGTTTGACGGTGCGTAGTGGCTTTCGTTATTTTCGATACTTTTAATGGCCGCTTGCTTCACGTGTTCGGGGGTATTGAAATCCGGTTCACCAAGGGTTAGGCGGACAATCCCCGGAATGTTAGCAATTTCAGCATTGAACGCTAAAATATCGGACGGTTGAATCGCACCGATTTCATGATTCATTTGTTGGACTAAGGTTGCTGGACTAATTGACATATTGGTTCCTCCAATTTTAATTAGTTGGTGCGGGCGGCACGTGGTGGGCGTAAAAAAACACACCCCTTGAAAATTCAAAGGGTGTGTCACTGAAAAAACTATTTTAGCCACCCTTGGAATTTTCAAACATCCATGGGCGCCGTTCAATCACAAAAAGCTTTTGGCAACCGCATCGATGCAAACATCGGATTCGTGTTTGCACCTAAGCAGCCGGCACAAACACTAGCGAAAATACCAAAAGTAAAAACTAGTTGAAGTTTTAACGTGATTCAACGGTAATGACATAACATTAGCTCCTCATCAATTGTTAATCTAACTATAACGATTCAAATAATCACTGTCAATACCTAATTTTGATATACTGTTAGTGTAGTGATTAAGAAGGGATGATGTAATTTGACTTACCAGGCAATTATGTTTGATATCGACGGGACCCTGACCAACAGTCAACCCGTTTACACCACCGTCATGCGCGCCGTACTGAAAGAATTTGGCCGCGACTTTTCTGACGACGATGCCCAACTAACGTTTCCAATGGCGGCCGAACAGGCGCTCGCCCACCTCGGCATTGAAGCCGACGAGGTCGACCGGTTCCAAGTCCGCTACGAAGCGGTCATGGCCGACCACTTTACCGACATTAAGTTGTTCCCCGGTATCGAAACGATGATGGCCCAGCTACCTAGCGACGTCAAGTTAGGAATCGTTACTTCCCAACGTCGTAACGAAATGGACACCGTCATGGCGCCGCACGCACCGGTTATGGCCCACATGGACGTAACGATTGGCGCCGACGATACCCCGAAACGCAAGCCCGACCCGCTCCCCCTATTGACCGCTTTAAAACGGGTCAACGTCACACCGGAAAACGCCCTGTTCGTCGGCGATTCTCTCAGTGATGAGAAAACCGCGGCCGCGGCCAACGTCGACTTTGGTTTGGCCGGTTGGGGTATGGATCCTAACGCCAGTCATCAAACGGTTGCGCACCACTTTGAGCACCCCGCGGACATTGCCGCCCTGTATCACTAAACTTAACGTAAATTAAAGCTACCCCGCTTTTCCGAATAGTTGGAAAAGCGGGGTAGTTTATTTTTAGTCGTATGGCCGAAACGTGTTCGGGGAAGCTGACACCTGTGCTTGTTACGCTACTTGGCAGTCTTGCCGAAACGTGTTCGGCGGGGCAACTTCCTGCGCTTGCTACGCTAACCGGCAACTGCAAAGCCCGCATTTGGCAGCATAGCCGAAACGTGCTCGGGGAAGCTAACACCTGTGCTTGCTACGCTACTTGGCAGTCTTGCCGAAACGTGTTCGAGGAAGCTGACACCTGTGCTTGCTACGCTAAGCAGCCATTGCAAAAACCGCAATAACTGCTTAGCTAGGCAATGCTCGGTGTCAACCCGCTTCCCCTCACACTCTATCCTTATACGCCACCTGCGCCGCTACCTGGTAGTCGCCGGGCTGCTCAATCGTTGAATTCCGGCCCGCCGTCTTCGACATCCCGCCAGTGATCACGGCGGTTGCCAAGTATAATTTGTAATCTTCGTGGGCGTCGTGTACCGCCGTTAAACCGACCCGCGTCACGTGACCGACCGGCAACTGGTCCAACTGGTTCAAGCCCGCGTAAACCACTAAGCGGTGATTTTCCAATTTTAATTGTGAAAATGGTAGCTGGGCACCCTGACCGATGGCATAAACGGCCTCGCCACTAGCCTTTAAATCGCGCATGATTTCCTTATCACTCTTGCCACCATAATCGAGTTTGATGACGTTCGCCGCCTGCAATTGGTCCACGATTTGGTGTAGGTTGGTTTGCTCTTCGCGCGACGTCTTAATGGTTGCTGGTAATAAATCCTGACCGTCAAAAATACCGTTAGCGGGCACGTAGCCCGGCATGGCCGTTGCAGCCTGTTCAGCCGCCACGGCTTCCTTGGGTTTACCACCCAGTAATTTTTCAATTTTAGGCGACAAGTCATACTTTGCCGTCTTATTAGTAAAGTAATAAATCACGTTTAACACGATAAAATAAATTAAGGCTAAGAAGACTAGCAGGTACAGTAATCCCCGCACCCAGGCGCCGTTTTGCATCAACCGAATCGCGACGTAGCCCAAATAGAGGTTCCCGGCAATGCCGATTCCCGTATAGATTTGGTTCTTGATCTTAACGTTCACGTTCACGTAACCCAGGGCGTGGTTGATCATATCTAAAATACTAAACATTCACTATTCGCCCCCATCATCGGTCGTATCCGCCGCGGACTGCGTCGTAGTCGTGGCACTGGACGACGTCGTACTTGACGTATCGTCATCCGTCGTTGAATCACTATCATCGGTTGAAGAACTAGCCGCCGAACTTTCGGTCTCACTAGAGCTGGTCGTCGTCGCCGAGCTACTCTCGGTATCACTGCTAGTCGCACTGCTACTTTCCGAGTCAGTCGTCGAACTGCTGGTTGCGCTGGACGAATCCGCATCACTGGAACTATTACTGCTCTGTTTGTCCGAAGCATCTTCATCACTAGAATTTTTATCTTCGTCATTATTTTTGTCAGAACTACTTGACGACGATGAAACGACCCGGCTAGATTTACTACTTGCCGGGGCACCGTTAACGGTGTTAGTCGTCTTGTTCACAACCACGTTGGTCGCACCAAGTGCCAAAACGATCGAAACAATTGCAAATGGTGAAATAAATGGTGGTGTTCGGTATGCCATCAGTATCATTTCCTTCCCTGTCATGCCGGTTGGCTTTCTCAACCTCCCATTAAACCACGTCCCGACACAACGTGCATTAATTAACGGTTAAATTAAGAAAGTCTTTATGATAATCGGTTAGTTTCAACCCGTACCAATTTTTTATTTTAAGAATATAAGCCCATTATATCAGTAAATAAAAAATAGACCAGTTACTAAAAACTGATCTACTTGGCCGACTGCGGCTTCAACTCGGCCGTACAATCAGCACACAACCCGTAAAACTCAATCCGGTGCCCGGTAATCGTGCAACCCGGTAACTGGTCTTCAAAAGCATCCAGTGGGCACGCTTCGAGCTCCTGGACCTTACCACAGTTTGAACAAATAAAGTGGTGGTGGTGCTGGTGCTTAAAGTCACACTGATATTTGACCAGCGTCTGCTTTGCTTGGGCTTTCAGCTCGAGCAGTCCCAACGCCTCAAATTCCTTGACGTTCCGGTAGATGGTGTTGTGGCTCATCCCGGGAAAGAGTCCCCGCATGTGCTCGTCGACTTCAGCAATCGCAACGTAGTGGTCCTGATACGTCACTAGGTAGTCGATCAGGGCCTGCCGTTGCTTGGTTATTTTAAGCTGGTTACGGCGCAAAATCGCCACGGCCTGTTCAATCGTTGGGTTCATCTGGCTCCCCACCTTTCCAAATTTAGCAGCCTCTTGCTAAATCATAATCATTACTATTTACTTTAGCATACCGACTACCGAAAGTGAATTAATTTGCCGAATCACTCACTTGCTGATAATGATGAACTAACGCGTCCAGCTTAGCGCGCGTCTGGGTCCAATCATCGTTAACTAGCGCCGTCGCGTGGCCAACTAACCCGGCCGGTAGCTGCTGATCACGTTGATATTCCTGACTCGCAACCCGCTTTTTGATTCGTTCCGGGTGGTCACCGCGTTTAGCTAACCGTTCCACTAACGCACGGTTATCCGGCACTTCCAGATAAATAATCACAGCTTGTCGGCCCAGTTCACGAGCGTACGTGATGGCGCCGGCCGTATCGAGAACGATGCTGACCAACGGTGATTTCGACCAGCCGGCCGCCAGCCCTTCACGTGACGACCCGTACTGGTTACCGCTATAAGTCACGTGCTCTAAGTAATGCTTAGTTGCAAAGCTTGCCGGCGTTTCAAAATAATAATCGCGGCCGTCGACTTCCCCATCACGGGGCGCCCGGGTCGTATGGGTGATCACCTGCGGAATATTAAAGTGGTCTTTTAAGTAGTGACTGACGGTCGTTTTACCACTGCCCGTGGGTCCGGTAATCACGATGACTTGGTTAGTCGTCATTAGTAAAAATCTCCTTATAATCTGATTATTTTCAACTTTTTGTAAAGCTTTTCATTTGCGTTAGACCGGCAAACCGAGTATAGTGTAGAAATTGTAAGGTTCAAGATGATGAAAGCATCTCGTAGCACAACCAAACAATTTTCATGAAGGGAGTTTTGTCAAATGAAATTCAAAACAACGAACAGCTGGTTCACCATTGTGTTGGACACGCAACGCCAATTATTTGTTGCAACTGACAAACTTCATCCAGAATTGTCCGCTGAAGGCGTAACAATCGAAGATGCAGTTGCAAACTTAAAAACTCAAGCCTAGCGCGTTTAACTCAAAAACAAACTTTAATTGATTAAAAATTACTGGTCACCGCTTATGCGACGGTGCCAGTAATTTTTTTTGCTTAATTTAGATGGGCTTCAATGTACGTGTTGGCTTGATCCAACATTGTCTTTAAGTTGTCGTAGCTCAAACGCTTACGCGCCGTTGCGTAGTCAAACCACCCCACCGCGCTGATTTCTTCCCTTTGTCGCGTTACGGCAACACCCGCGGGAACCTCACTCACAAACAGCGTCACCTGCTTTAAGTTACCGTTGGGTAGCTGGTATTCGGTGTAGGCTTTAAAAGCCGTATCGACCTGCACGTCGAGCTGGGTTTCTTCTCGAATTTCACGTACCGCCGTTTCAGCTAAGGTTTCGTGACCCTCTAAGTGGCCCTTAGGGAAGCCCCAGAAATCACTAGTGGCGCTTTGTAATAATAAATAAGCCGGGTGACCGTCACGTTGCTGATAGACGACGGCCCCACTCGCTACTTCTGTACTCATCATCCGATCCTCCTCGTTACTCGTTCCTAGTATACCATGTTCTAATTCAATGAGAGAATCGCCCGTAACATTTGGGCTAAAGCGATGCCCTGACGTGGGTCGGTTCGCCGTTCAGCCAAGGTTTCCGCCACCGCTAAGTGCATCCACTGGTTGGCTAATTCAAGGCTGCGGGTCAACGAAAAACCCCGTCCCAATAATCCGGCAATGGCAGCGGCCAGCGTGTCGCCGGTACCATTATAATGCCCAGGCAGCCGCGGTTCACCGACAAACTGAACGGCGCCGCGCTCATCAAGCCAGGCACAGCCGATCCGGTCCTCCCGCGTCACGTCGGTAATGACCGCGTGGGCACCGGGCTTAAGCCCCGCTTGTAGGGCCGTGAGAGTTGCCCGCAAATCCGGCACCGGTTGGTACGGCCGGCCGGTCAACAACGCAGCCTCGGTAACGTTCGGTAAAATCACGTCGGCCGTTTTAACCAAATCGCGCATGGCTTCCACGTATTGCTGGTCAAATCCGCTGTAAAGTTCACCTAAATCCCCCAATACCGGGTCGACCACCAATAAGTCTAACGGCTGACGGGATAAATACTGGGTCAATTGCTGGCAAAGCTGGACCGACCCCACGTAACCGATCAACGCCGCGTCAAATTGCAGATCAGCACGGGTCCAGTGGTCAAAAACGGCTGGTAACCAGCTAGATAGGTCAACGACCGCCGGCTTGCCGTAACCACTAGTATGGGTCGATAGTAAACTGGTCGGCAACGCCGCCACTTCGTACTGCATGGCGGTCAGTACCGGTACCGCAGCACTTAACGAGATACCACCAACCGCCGAAAGGTCCTGAGCGACTAAAATTGCAGCCAAAATCATTCCTCCTCAAATCATTAAATTCTATGTATTGGGCTAAGCTTAACCCACATTTTATCAGAATCCACGCCAACTGTAACCTACCGGCATTTGATTGCCAAATGGGCGCCAAGTCCCCTAATATGGTTTCTTAACAATCAAAAGCCGATTCTAATTGACTTTTAATAAATGTTCACGTTATCATATTAACATGTTAATTTGTTAAATTACGACAATTAATTGTGATTAATAACCAAAAAGGTGGTTCAAGGTATGGGGATTCGTCAGCGTATTTTCCAAAAAGAACATTTGGAACGCTATTTACAAAAGGACAGTCAGTTTGAACGAACACTGAGTGCCGTCGATTTAATTGCACTCGGGATTGGTGCCGTCATCGGGACCGGGATTTTCATTTTACCGGGAACGGTTGCGGCAACTAAGGCTGGTCCGGGGATTATTTTGTCATTCGTCATCGCAGCAATCGTCTGTGCCGTGGCGGCCATGTGCTACGCCGAATTTGCATCGGTCCTGCCGGTTGCCGGCTCGGCCTACTCATACGGTAACATCGTCTACGGTGAAATGATCGGCTGGATCATTGGCTGGGCACTCGTCCTAGAGTACGTTTTGGCCGTCGCTGCCGTGGCGGTCGGTTGGGCCGCCTACTTTAATTCGTTTATCGCCGGTTTCGGGTTGCACCTACCGAAAGCCGTCACCGGTTCATTCGATCCGGCCCACGGCACCTACGTTAACCTGGTTGCCATCATTATTGTTTGTATCATTGCCTGGATTATCGACGAAGGCTTAAAGACGTCCGTACGTTTAAACAACATTATCGTGGCCGTTAAACTCACCATCATTATCATTTTCCTATTAGTCGGGGCCTTCTACGTCAAACCAAGTAACTGGACTCCGTTCGCACCATTTGGCGTTAAGGGGATTTTCCAGGGCGCCGCGGTCGTTTTCTTCGCCTACCTTGGCTTTGACGCTGTTTCATCATCAGCGGCCGAAGTTAAAAACGCCAAACGCAACATGCCAATTGGCATTATCGGGACGCTGGTCGTCTGCACGGTCTTCTACATTTTGGTATCGGGCGTGTTAACCGGGATGGTTTCCTACCGCTTACTAAACGTGGATGACGCGGTCACCTTCGCCTTGCAACTCGTTCACCAAAACTTCGTCGCCGGAATCGTTTCGATTGGGGCGCTCGCCGGAATGTTTACCATGATGGTCACCATGATCTACAGTAGTTCACGGCTACTCTACTCGATCGGCCGTGACGGTCTCTTGCCCGCTTTCTTAGGTAAAATCGACAAGCACCACGCCCCGAAACACGCGATGATCACCGTTACAATCGTCATTTCCATTCTCGGTGGGTTCATCCCACTGGGACAACTGGCGAACCTAGTCAATATCGGGACGCTGATTGCCTTTACCTTCGTTTCTTTCGGCATCTTATTACTACGGCGTAACCCGAAGCTCAACCAGATCAAGGGCTTCCGCGTACCGTTTTACCCAGTCCTACCAATCATTTCCGGATTGTTGTGCCTGTTCATGATGACCCAGTTATCGTTGGAAACCTGGGTTGCCTCACTCGTCTGGTTCGTCCTAGGGCTGATCATCTACTTTAGCTACGGCGTCCACCATAGTAAAATGAACCAAACTGAAAATTAACCCTAACAAGCTGACGAACGGTGCGCCGTTCACCAGCTTGTTTTTTAATGCGAATTCATGACAACGGTTTCAACTTCGAGTATGATGAAAGTAACTTAAAGGAGCGTGGTTTCTATGTTAACCCCCAAAAAGATCCATACCGACATTAGTGCTCATCACGAGCAATTTCTTGAAATTTTGGCGCAGGAGCCCTGGCTGATTCCCAGCTTAACGGCCCTGCACCTCGTACCGGTTGTTATTGGCGTTAAAGGATTCTGGAAGAGTAGCGAACTCCGGCTCAAACTAAAAATTGAGCGTGAAAAAACTAAGCAGGCCGCCTTACAACATATGGGCAACGTCCACCCTGGGCCGAAAAAAGTTTGCTGCCCGTCACCACTAGCCAAATTCAAAGCGAGTCACCACCTACCGAACCCGTTACGGCGCCACTAGTGCGACCGAAACAACTTAATTGCTTTTTATTCCTCACTTGATTAAGATATAACCATAATAATTAAGCTTTGATGAGAAGAGTAACGTATTTTTTTAAAGTAGCGACCATGGATAGTGTAAGCATGGTTAGAAGGTACGCGAAAGTGCGCTCGGAGCAACGGTTGCGGTGCAAGCTGCAGTCACGGTTAGTCGCGTTATCGACTACTAAGCGGGTTACGTCAGGTAGCCAACTTAAGGTGGAACCGCGGGGAAACTCGTCCTTAATGATTAATCATTAGGACGAGTTTTTTTATTAAGAGAGGAGTTTTTGGATGAAAAAAGGAGTACTAGGAATCGCAATCACACTGGGGGTCACGCTACCGCTCCTTGCAAGTTGTGGCCAATCAACACCGGCAGACAAGGGCGCTAAAACCACCCTGAATTTAATGCAAACGTCGGCACTAACGAGTCTGGATAGCACCAACCAAGCTACCTTGCCGGAATTCAACACGCTCGTCAACACGTCGGAGGGGCTTTACCGCCTTAACGCCAAGGACCAGCCGGAACCGGCCATGGCGACTAAAATCGTCAAACCCACTAAGAACGGAACCGAGTACGTTTTCCACATTCGCAAAAACGCTAAGTGGAGTAACGGCGAGCCGGTACTTGCTCGGGACTTCGAATACGCTTGGAAACGGGCAATGAACCCGGCAAACAAACCGGTTTACACGTACATTTTCAGTGGCATCAAAAACGCCGATGCCATCAATAAAGAAACCAAGTCCTACCAATCACTAGGTATTGATGCAACCGGTAAGCGAACGCTTAAAATCACGTTGGACCACCCGATGCCCTACTTTAACAAGTTAGTCACGGTACCGGTCTTCTTACCGCAAAACGAGTCGTTCGTCAAAAAGGTCGGTCCCCAAAAATACGGTACCAACGCTAAGAACACCCTGTCAAACGGGCCGTTTAAAGTCACCGGCTGGACTGGGACCAATGACAGTTACACGCTTGCCCGCAATCAGTATTACTGGAATCAAAAATCTATTCACTTGAAGCAAATCAAATACACGACCGTCAAGGATTCCAACACGGCCCATAACCTCTTCAGCGATAACAAGTTGGATGATGCCACCATTTCCGGCGTCACCGCAAAAAGCTTGCAGAAAGATCAAAACGTTAAGCACGTCGATAAGGCTTGGACCTACTACTTACAAGTCAACCAGCGGTCGGGGCAACCGTTGGCCAACGCCAAACTACGGCAAGCCTTATCGCTAGTTATCAACCGCAAGCAACTGACGGAAAACGTGTTAGCCGACGGGTCTCAGCCGGCCTCCAGCTTTACTAGCCCGGGTACCGCAACCGACCCGACGACTGGCAAAGATTTCAGTAAAGAAACCAGTTTTTCCACGGCGGCTAACGTCAAAAAGGCCCAGCAGCTCTGGGCGGCCGGTTTGAAAGAAGCCAAGCTGACGGGGACCGTCAAACTAAGCCTAGTTGGTGACGACCAGGACGTAACCAAGAACGTCGCCCAATTCGTTCAAAAACAAATCGAGCAAAACCTTGACCACGTCCAGGTCAGCATCCGCAACGTTCCCGACAAGGGGTTGCAAAACTTAAAGAACACCGGTAAATTCTCGTTGAGCCAGTGGTACTGGCTCGCCGACTTCGCCGACCCCGTCAACTACCTCGGCGTCGTACAATCACAAAATAGCATGAACAGTGGTCGTTTCAACGACAAGCAGTTCGACCAACTGCTTGAAAAAGCTAACCAAACCAATGATCAAAACGTTTATTGGCAATCACTACGGCAAGCGCAACGTCGGCTTCAAAATCAAGCCGGCTTGATCCCACTCTACTACGTCCGGGAAACTCACCTTGTTCATAGCAATCTCAAGGGCGTGCAATACCACGTTGCCGGCGAAGCCGACTACACCCGCGCCCATTTTAACTAATCAATTGGAGGAATTTAATCATGGAACGTTTACCAGAACTCACAAAAGACGCCTTCTTCGACCGCATTCAAGAAGGCAACTACATTGTCTACTTCGGCGCGGACTGGTGCCGCGAATGCCAATACATTCGGCCAAAACTCCCCGCCATTGAAAATAATTTCCCGGGTTATAAATTCTTAAAGGCCGACCGCGACGAAAACACCCAACTCTGCCTCGACCTCAACGTCCGCGGTCTCCCCAGCTTCATCGGTTTTCATAACGGCGAAGAAAGTGGCCGCTTCGTCAACGGCGATCTGAAGACCCAACCACAAATCGAGAACTGGATCCGACACCTCAAATAATTTCAACCGAAAAAGCTGGCCAAAATGGTCAGCTTTTTGATTTAAATTTAAAAATTTAACTAAAACAGTTTGCTAAAAAATATTATTAAACTACAATCCTATCTACAACTAAAATGTAAACTTTACATTTTTTAATATTAGAAAAAGAACCAATCTGAAAAAAACTGACTGGTCCTCTAGTTAAATACGCTATGATTAACACATTAAATTCTATTTAACAGGTCATAGTATCTTTAAAATCATCCAAAGCTACCCAAAAAGCGGGTACTGACGGGTCTTTTATGGAACTAAGCTTAGCATACTTCATACCAAGCAACGCGTGGGTTCCTAACGATTCTAATTGCATAATTCTTTCAATTTTAAAACCATCTGCCGTCTGCTGTTGATTATGTTCAGGGTCATAGTTACCAACGAAGGAGACGTCGTGCCTATTTTTGAAGTCTTTATTTTCAGACCACATAGAAGCACCAACAGTAATTTCACCCGTTTCAGATAACCCCAATTCTTCCGGACTAAAATAATGATACTTAAGATCCGTTTTAAACAAACCTTCTACAACTCGCTCAGTTGCATGTCCATCCATCCATTGACAGTAAGTTTCAACAAATTGCTGATATTTTTCATCTGGATACCAACTGCCATTAAGAACTTTTTCTAAAGCGCTAACTACCTCTTCATTCGTTTTAACAATGTCACCTGGAACCTGATCCTGAAAGTCAAAATAAAAACCACGAATTTCGTTGGCATAGTCATCCAAATCGTAAGTAAAGAAAATCATCGGCCGTTTCAAAACCGCGTAATCAAACATTACAGAGGAATAATCAGTGATTAGAACATCACTAATTAAATATAATTCATTAATGTCTGCATAATCACTTACGTTTAGAACACTATCATACCCTGATAAATCAAGCGAATTTGCAATCATGTAATGGGTTCGAATTAAAAAGACAGTATTCTCGCCAAATTTCTTTTGCAATAAATCCAAATCCAAATGAAGCTTAGCAGTAAATTCGCTATCCTTTACGTATTCATTATCTCGCCAGGTAGGTGCATATAACACAACATGCTGATAGTTTCTGATACCTAAATCAGCCTTAATTTTCTGAATTAAGTCCGGTGTATAATTCACGAGAACGTCATTACGTGGATAACCAGTTAGCATCATTTGACTTGCATTTTTACGAAATGCACGACTCATAATATCAGCAGAATACTGATTAGGAGCAAGTAAATAATCCCAGCGTCGGGAATCTTTAACAATTTGACGATGGTATTTAGCAACGTTGTTTCCTGGCATAGTCACCAGGTTAACATCCGTACCAATTGTTTTTAATGGTGTACCATGCCAAGTTTGCAATAATGTCGTTCCCTTGGGCACTTTCCAACGGAATGGACGTCGCACATTTGTAATCCAGTATTTAGCTTGAGCCTGCTTAAAAATACCACGATATCCAAAACGGATAATATACGGAATATTGTTTTCTTTAAAGAATTGAACATTTTCTTTATTAACATTCCAATAAAGCTTGTACTTTGGATAGTGTGCTTTAATGTATTCATAAATAGCTTTTGGATTATCAGAGTATTGATGTCCAAAGAAACTTTCAAACATAATAATATTACGTTTAGGTAACTTACGACCTAAGTAGTTCAGTAACCTTGATTGAAAGTCTTTTATCATAAACAAATGCCAGAATTTTTTCCATATAACGCCCTTATCCGGAACCTGATCTAAATCTGCACCCTTAGTGGCTAGAATTTGTTCTATGGTTTTCGCACTAGCATTACCCTTTGAAGTTGCAAAGTCATTAAACTTATCATTAAACGCATCAATCTTAGTTGCATATAATTGTTCTAGCTCTGAGTATCGGCGTAAAGAATCTATTAATTCTTCCGTTGTCGTACAAATTGGTCCGGGCATTTCACGTTCATAGTCTAAATATACTCCCCTATTTTTAGGATCCAAGTACCAATCCTTATCATAGGCATAAAAAATCATTGGTCGCTTCAGCAACGCATAATCAAACATAACTGATGAATAATCTGTAATTAGGACATCACTAACTAGATATAGATCATTAATATCCGGATAATCACTCATATCGTAGACAAACGACCCATAAGCGTTAAAACTATTGGTATTTGCTACCAAATAATGCAATCTAATTAATAAAACGTACTCATCAGATAAACTTGAGCGCAATCGTTCGACATCCAGTTGAAAGTCAAAAGCCCCTGTTCCACGATAAGTTGGTGCGTATAGGACAACTTTCTTTTCAGTTGGAATGTTCAACTTTTCTTTTAACTGTTTCTGATAATCAGTATTATTACGATACTTAATTAAAACGTCATTGCGTGGAAAGTTGGTTTCCATGAGTTTCTGCTTATAATCAAAAGCACTAGTTGCCGTCTCGGCCATGTATTTCGACGGTACAATCATATAATCCCAACGGCGAATTCTACGTGCAAAATTATTTTGAATTCTAGCAGACGCCGTCCTGAAATAGGGTTCATCAAAGCCCATATATTTCAAAAATGTCCCGTGCAACGTTTCAACTTCAATTTGACCGCGTCGTTTTAAATACTGATTTGGCAAATTCGTATTCTGGATAAGATACTTAGAAGTTGCTAAGTAATACCAATACCTTAACGTATTTTTTCTGACCACGACACCGTTTCCAGTAATCGCTGTCTGATCATTAGTAAACACCCAGATAGCTTTAACTTCGGGATGATGTTCATCGAGATATTCATACATTGCTTTTTCGTTACTATCGAATTTTGAAGCCCAGTATGCATCAAACATCATTGTTTTTCGCATCGGTAACCAACGCATTAACGGGTACAAAACAGAATAGCTAACTGCTCGCCGTCCTATAGAGTGATTAAAGAAGCCCGAGAACGGTTGTGTAATCCGAATTTCTGGATAATTATTTGAACTCACTTTCCAATATACATTTGCTTCTCCGGTACTAGTAGTTAGACTGAAAAGCTTAGTTGCAATTTGATTTTTTGCAGTAAACTCAGTCGATGCTTCCCCAACATAAATCTTCGCATCGCAAGTTTCTGAAGTAAAAACATAAAACCTAAATGCATAGGTTCCAGATAAAAGTTGTAATTTTTGGTCAATTAGTAGCGGGATTTTCAACGAAGCGCTTTGGTCGTCAATTTGATAAAAACTAAGTTCATCGAATGAGAATATATACCGATGCTTTTTATCCGTACTGATTAATTCTAATTTCGAACGTTTTAAACATGCGGAACTCCACGTTTCCAACTCAGCTGGCGAAAAATTAATATTAATCTGTAAATACCCATTATTAACAGAACTTTTCGAGAGCGCTAATTTAACCGCCGGATAATCTTTAGTTACCCAATACGTTGAAACACCAGTTGAGCTAACCACTACACGGGCGTCAGGAGTTGCCATTGAAGCCACCACGTTTGTCTCACCACGCTTATAGTGGACTGGGCTATTAGTCTCCGCGTCTAAAATTGTTACTTTCATGAAGTGGCCGAATAAGTTCTCTGGAAAACCTGTAATATTGTAATCTAAGATATTAATTGTTTTATCCGTTACATTGCCCGTTTCATTAGTTAAAGTCCGAATAGGAAAGCGTACGCACTTGGTCAGACTATCCACTGTATAATCTAAAACGCCATTGATGCTGCCTAACTGATCTATTTGAATCAGTGCCTTTTCATTATTCGACATATTAGTATCAAAAATAAGTTCTTCCGCTTCAATCCGTGGATTACTTAAAAACAGTTCATCTCGACTTCGGCTGGAATCTTCCGTTAAATTGTCGACAGAAAAGATTAAATTCCAGGATGGATCATAATTCGTTCTTAAAGTATAACTTTTTTCTTCTAGATGGTTAATTTTTTGTTTCGAAGCCTTTTTGGGCGCACCTAAATAGTGAGTGACCAAGTACGTATCCGCCAAATTATCGTTAATCTGAATTTTCCAGTCACCGCTGTCCAACTGAGTTAGCGCCTCTTTCATATTAAATTGAAATTGGTAGCGAGCGTTGGTCCAACTAGAGCGTGACTTTAATATCCGCTTATACAGGGGCGTTGGTGCACGCCAAAAGGAAATAGGCATGCTTTTCTTGTTTTCTATATTAACTAGAGTAGCCGTTAGCTTTTCGTCTCTGTTGTCGTTTGATTTAATTTTTTTCTTTAAAGGAATAGTGCCAATTCTGAACATTCCACTTCCTGTCACCAAACCATTTTCTCGATTAAATTTCAGTGTCATAAGCTTTTGACGAACAGGCAGAACGTTATCTTTGAAGTATAGTTTTTTTAACACGGATTGGGGTACACCAGGTGCAATAAAGTGATAATGTCCATTTTGCCGCTTAAATTGGCCAAAATTCTTCTGATAAGAATATTTTTTTAGTAACTCAAAGTTTCCCTGCATAATAGCCAAATACTGGACTTGCGTTTTTAATGGCAATAATTTTAAATATTTTTCTTCTAAAAAGTGCCACTTTGAATCGGTTAAAAACTGAAAGGTTATTTCCTGCAACTTATATATATATTCTTCAGTCGCATCCGCTATATTCTCGATGTAAATTGGAATGTCTAATTTCAGGATTTTCACGCGTAGCGCATCCATCAATACGGAATTTTCTTTATACCCAGCATCGAGTAGGTATTGATAAATCGTATTTAAAGCACTCAGCCGACTACGGTAATTATTCAACGCATCCCGATTTTGAGTAATAGAATTCCCAGATTCACGCCAGCGCCATTTATAGACAACATCCGTAGTAACGGTTGTTTTACGTGAAGTTAAGTGAACGGAAGCAGTAAAAGGAATGTCTTCATAAATAATATTATCAATGAAAGAAATTCGATTATCACGTAGAAATGACAATCGGTATACCTTATTCCACACCGTTGTGTCATAAAGAAATTCAGGATGCTCGTCTAAATTTGTATTTACATAATTACCTGTAATTGCAAATTTATGCAAATATGAACCCCGATCACGTAATGAATCAAACCGGCGAACAAAGCCCATGACAACATCTGAATTATTTGATTCAGCTAAATACACAAGCTTGCTATAAGCATTAATTGGCACAAGGTCATCATCGTCAACAAAAGCCAAATATTCACCACGTGCGGCTCGTAATTCCTGAATTACGAGCCGCACTGATACCTTCATTATTAGTCTTATGCAAAACACGTATAAAGTCGTAACGTGCTACATAACTATCTAATATCACCGCAGTCTTATCCGTGGAAGAATCATCGATAAGTAACACATCTAATCGCTCTTTTGGAAAATTAGTCCTGACGATTGAATCTAAACACTCGGCAATCTCATCTTGGATATTGTAACAAGTTACCACAATCGTCAGTAGTTTTTTCTTCATAATTGACATAAACACCTACCTGATAATTTTAAATTTTCAAAACTCTTCAAAAACGCAGTTAATAAACAGTTTGTTTTCATAATCAACACTACAATAACACCCATTATACTGGGCTTTAACGCTTGGTTCAAAGTAAATCAGTTATTTCCGGGACTGATTTGACTATTATTTAACCATTACTGTGATAAAAGCTTCAATATTCCCTTAAGACCACTAAATAATCGTAAGAAGTAAGTGCAAAATATTATTAAATTTTCTTCCTCTAAATATCTACCCTACAATTGCCGCGCTTAACTACATGCCATAACGTGTAATCATAATAATTATACGAATATACCTAAAGGTGGATTCGGACGTTAGCTGAAGCGCCGATTAGTTTGGCGACTGGGCAGCGCTGTTCAGCAAGTGCCAGCCAGCGTTCGGCCGTTGTCGTGTCGACTTCGGGAATGGTCACCTGGGCGTCGAGGCGAAATTGGTAGCCAAAACGATCACGGGCCATTTCGACGGTGGTAACGACTTGGCTTTGGTGGGGAAAGTCGTGTTCCTTTTCAATCGCTTCGAGGGTGGCGTTAAGGCAGGTGCTGAGGGCTAACCCTAGGAGTTGTTCGGGGTTGGACCCAACCGTTTTGCTAAGCGGGCTGGCAATCTCGACACTGAGGCCGTCGGGGACGTACGCGCGTCCTTGAATACCATCTTGGTTGACAGCCTGAGTACGGTATAACGTTGGAAATTCGGGCATGGAGACCACTCCGTTCATCAAGTTAGTTACTTCAATAATCAAATTACCATATTCTCGACTAACTGTCAGTCCCAAGCGTTGTTAAGCGCTTAATTAGCGGTATAATGTTAACTAAACTAAACTATCAGAGGACGTTTGCCATGATAAATAATCAATTTGCGATCGTGCCGACCGATTCCGAAGCGGCCATCGCGGAACTTAAAACTATTCATTTCATTACTGACGAGGTGTCCAAGTTAACGACGGTGCCCGCCGTTTACCGGGCACTACTAGCAAAGAGTTTTCCGGAAGTGAACACCGCTGCCGGGCTGACCCATAAATTTAAAAATTTAATGGCGACTAGTCAACACGACTTGGCTGCTTGGTTGGAAAACGCCACGGTCGTTAATAACCAGGTGTTTTACAACGTTGGGTTACAACTACTCGGCTTTTTACCGGGTGAAGATTTTGACCTGGCCGACCCGCTACTTGCGATGCGCGATATCCACCTACCAATGGTCGCGGACAGTGCTTTTGACCGTGAAGCACTCTATTACGCGTGGTACCTGTTGTTAAATACGCGTGGTAAGAAGGGCCAGACACTGATTGAAATTTTGACGACCCGCGGCTACTTCGCGCCGTTTTACGACTTGCCTAACGCGCAAAAGCCACTGTTCTTCAACGGTAAGTCCCAAGCCGTTTTTAACACCAACCATTTAATTCGCGACGTGGTTTACGTGGAAGCACCGCTGGATACCGATCACGATGGTCAGCGCGACTTGCTGAAAGTCGAAATTTTACGACCAGAGGAAACCGCAAGCGGGCTAAAAGTGCCGGTGCTGTACACGGCAAGTCCCTATAATCAAGGTATTAACGGTCACGCTGGCGATGCCCAGATGCATAACGTTGACGTCCCGTTGACCGCTAAGGAACCTGATAACAACACCTACGACGACGTGGCTTACCAGCCAACGGCGCAAGCACTCCCTGCCAAGCGTCCGGTTGAACACGAGACGAAGGACGCCGAAGAAACCTTTAGTCGTGAACAATCCTACACGTTGAACGACTACTTCTTGGCGCGGGGGTTCGCCGTGGTTTACGCGGCCGGCATCGGTTCGGTCGATTCCGACGGCCTAGCAACCACCGGTGACGTTGCCGAAACAACTTCGACCGTGGCCATTATCGAATGGCTAACTGGCAAGCGGACCGCCTTTACTAATCGTGATGGGAACGTGGCAATTAAGGCGTGGTGGACGAACGGTTCGGTCGCCATGACTGGTCGTTCCTACCTCGGCACCTTGGCAACTGCCGCTGCCACGACCGGTGTGGACGGTCTTAAAACCATTATTTCCGAAGCAGCGATTTCCAGTTGGTATGACTACTACCGTGACAACGGTCTGGTCGTCGCACCCGATACCTTCCAGGGTGAAGACACCGACGTCTTAGCCGCTGAGGTCTTTTCACGCAGTTTAAAGGCTGGCGACGCCCACCGTATTCAACCGGTCTTTGATCAGAAACTAGCCGAGTTGACGCGGGATCAGGACCGGACGACCGGGAACTACAACCGTTTCTGGGATGAACGGAACTACCTGAAGAACGTTGATAAAATCAAGGCTGACATCGTGATGGTCCACGGATTAAACGACTGGAACGTGAAACCCCGTAACGTTGCTAACTTATGGGATAAATTGCAAAACGTGCCGGTTACTAAAAAGCTAATTCTCCATCAGGGCCAGCACATCTACATTAATAACTTACAGTCGCTCGATTTTACCGATATGATGAACCTGTGGCTAAGCCACAAGCTGTACGACGTTGACAACCACGCGGAAAGCTTACTGCCAAACGTGCTGGTTCAAGATAATACCGCCGCGCAAACTTGGCACGGTTACGATAACTGGTGGCAAGATACCGACCAGGCCTTAGACTTTAAGGTGCAGTATAAAGAACTGGTCCCCGCCGACCACGACGTTGACCAACGGGCCGCCCACTTTAGCGATCACTTACCGGATAAGTTATTCGACCACTACCGGCACCACCTAGATGCTTGGCAAGCCGACCTGTTCAGTGAACATAAGTCCGATCCGATGTACGACCACCGGTTACTCTTTAAATCGTGGCAGGCACCGCACGACCAGCTGTTGGTTGGCCGGCCACACATCAAGGGGTCGGTGGCCGTTAACCAGAATCACGGTATGCTCAGCTTTATGCTGGTCGACTTCGGGATGGCCAAGCGCTTAACGGTTAGCCCGCAAATGATTGCGTCTAAGGCGTTAGACCTCGGCTATCACTGGCGCGAGGACGACTTAAAAGACTTTAAGTTAGCGCCGGCAACGCCGTTCAAAATGATCACCAAGGGCCACTTAAACTTACAAAATCGGCACCATCCGTGGCACGCCGAGGCCGTTCAGCCTAACGAATTTTACGACTTTGAACTTGATTTACAACCAATTTTCCACCACTTACTCGCCGGTCACCAAATCGGTTTAGTTATTTACGCAACTGATATGAAGATGACGGTCCGTGGTAACCAAAATTTACAGTACTCGTTGAACTTAAACGATATCCGGTTACACGTTCCCGTTAAGCCGGTTGACCAAAATTAGCACAAGCGTTAAACATACTAAGATTAGCTCTGTAAAACCAAACCGGTTTTACAGAGCTTTTTGAATTACAGTGGAATATGTGGAGCTAAAGATCGAACATGCCCTTTGGACTTCAAGTCCGTATTACAAACCGATCACCGCCATTATTCTTAGTAATTCAGGTTTAAGTATGTTGGTCTTCGAGACCGTGTTTAGGA